>CAZDBH010000046.1:0-29139 GCA_964503485.1 uncultured Bradymonadales bacterium
TCGACCGGGTGGCTTCCGCGACAGAGGCCACCCGGTCTTTTTTCTTGTTTGCGAACGAACTTTCTAGCCGTACACAGCGCTCCCCGACCCGTTGGCGCCTATGTTGGAAATTTTTCGGAACCTTCCCACGCACCTCGTGTCTAAGCCAATCAAGAGACCCGGTCCGGGCAGATCACGGTCGAAGAGCGCTTCGATTGAAATCGCTTGACGGGCAAGCGCCCTATCGATAGATTCCGCGCCGGCCAAAGACGCTAGTGCAGGGCCGCTTCCCTTCCTCCTCAAGCCCGGCCGGCAAGAGAAACAGAGGGCCCTGCGAAAGCACATAGGACCGTTTAGGAAGGCTCAACGCGTGAAGAAAAGACAAGCATTACGAGTAGCACTGGTCTGGAACGGCACGGTTATGCAAGAGCGTACGCTCAACGTGCCGAGCGAACGGGCGAGGGTAACGATTGGTGAACTCCGGAGTAACACGTTTGTGCTCTCCGGCTCTGACACCCCCGAGACCTTCGACCTGTTCAAACAAGATCCTAGTGGCGGCTATACGCTGAATCTGCTGAAGGGAATGAGCGGCAAGCTCAACATCGGCGGAACCGACATACAAGCCGAAGACCGTTCGGGCGGAAGCCTCAACGTTCACACTGGTGACTGGGGTGTTATCAATTACCACGGCGTCAGCATCTTCTTTCAGTACGTAGATGCAGACGAAAGAGCCCTACGACGGAGCCTCCTCGCTTCCCTCGCGGGAGCAGGCACCCTGGGTATCGCTCTTTGGTTTTCCTTCGTTGTTCAGTTCGCCTTCATCTTCGTGTGTCGAATTCTGTGGGATGCCGACTTGGCTTCCGCTGAGTACGAACTGCCGGAGCAATACGTAAGAATTATTGCCGCCGCGCCGCCAGATGAAATCATGGATACCGAAGAGGAAGACGCCCTAGATGAGACCACCAGCGCCCGTGCTGCTGGTGAAGAGGGTCGATTTGGTGAAGAAGACGCTGAGATCGAAGACAGCATCCTTCCCGATCACGATGGTCCACTTCTCGATGAGCTTCCCGATACTGAACTCGGACGCGCTATGGATGCGGCAATCGCGCAGAGCGGTGAACTGAGTCGAATTTTCAACTCCAACGATCTGATGGCCGGTATCGGTGCTGATTTCGCGACTGCGGGCGAAGGCGATGTCTTCGCGGTAGGACGTGGTTCTGGCGGTATGGGTCTTCAAGGATCGGGACGTGGTGGCGGTGGCTCCGGCTTCGGCCGAGTCCACGGTGTCGGTAACATCGATACCGGCGGCGGACGTGGCGTCAGCGCGAACATGGGTCGACGTGGCCAGCGCGCGCCAAGAGCTCGTGTAGAGCGCGGCCGTGCAGAAGTCAGCGGATTCCTCTCTCGAGAGCAAATCGAGCGTGTTGTCCGGCGCCACTCACGCGGTATTCGATACTGCTACGAGCGAGAGCTGCAGGACGATCCAGAGCTCGAAGGACGTATCGTCGCGAACTGGACCATCGACCTCGATGGCCATGTATCCCGACGAAGCATCGAGAACAACTCGATGGGCAATCGAAACGTCGAATCTTGTCTCCTCCGCGAAATCGGACGTATGCGATTCCCCGAACCTGACGGCGGTATGGTTGTTGTCAGCTATCCCTTCAGCTTCCGTGGGGTAACCGACTAAGCTCGAAAAACTTCAAACAAAAAAGGCACCGCGATAATCGCGGTGCCTTTTTTTTGCCTGTAGGACCCCTCCGACTCAGGCAGTGATTCGTGAAACACGGACCTCTAGGCTGCGAGTAACTGCTCCAGTTGACCACTGACATCCAGAGCCCGCAGTTCAGTGTAGCCGCCTATCCCGTCACCTTTGATAAATATCTGAGGAACGGTTCTGCGGCCTTGCGCGCGGGTGACCAGTTCTGCGCGCCCCTCTGGATCCGTGGTCAGATTGATCTCTTCGAACTCGACACCTCGAGACTTCAAAAGCCGCTTCGCCGCGTGGCAATAGCCGCAGTATGTGGTTGTGTAGATGACAACTTCAGGCATTCCGACTCCTTACATCGTGCTCCAGGAAGATCTACGCACGAACTCGCTGTGCGTCAAACAGAACTTGTCGGGACCGCACGCTGGACAGATGGGAATACTCGAGCGACCTCCGTTCGGTTACAGGCGTTGAACAGGGACGCCAGACTGTGTTTCAATCGAGCATGATTACGAGGTTGCTCTTAAATCTTTTCGGTCTGGTGTTTTCGACGATCGAGTGGTTCTTCCTGTGGCCAGCCCACTTGGCCAAGCGGCGGCATCGAGTTTTCGTGAAATTCAAACTGCAGGGCACCTTCAAACTGGCTGGCCCGCGCTCGTTTCTAGCCAAGAGGCGCGGCTCTGACTGCTCCCACGAACGGCTCACCAAGGTTTTGCGACGGGTCGAGAAGACGCCTGCGGTCGAGGGCGTGGTGGTGAGCATTGGGCGGGCTGCACTCGGCGGAGCCGACGCTGACCTAGTTCGTTCAGAGCTGCAGCAGGTCCGGGACAAGGGCAAACGGGTCGTCGTCCATTTCGACGGTGCGGGTCCCTCTGAGCTGATCGTGGCTTCAGCCGCCGATACAGTTCTCATGTCGCCAGCAGGTCAGATAATGCTGCTTGGGCCCAAAGCGGAACTTCAGTTCCTTCGGAAACCTCTTATGCGGTTGGGGATTAAGCCGCAGTTTCTGCATATTGGTAAGTTTAAAACTGCAGCCCACATGTTCATCCGCGAGGACGCCTCTGGGCCGCAGCGGGGAGAGACCGAACGAATCGTACAGAATCTTGGCGGACAGATCGCATCGCTGATTCGTCACACGGATTCGTCCGACCACTCAACCTGGCCTTTCAGCCGCCCACTATACGATGTTCAAAAGGCCCGCCTGACCGGCCTGATTGACCATCACGCCTACCCAGACCAGGTCGGATTGCGCCTGAGAGCCGAGGGTATCGACGAGCTGGATCCACTTGCAACTGAGGGTAACGCCGCCAAACGAGCGGCTGTGAAGGCCCAGCTCAAGACGGTGCCGAAGGTCACGTTCCGGTCAGCAAAGACCTTCGGCAAGTCCCGACCGCGCCCGATCCGCTGGCGTCCACTGCTGAAGAAGACGAGACCGATCGCGATCGTCGAAATGTCCGGCATGATTCTCGATGACTCGGTGACGTCATCCCCCTTCCAACAGAACCCGACGATCACCCCCAAATCGGTGCGAAGGGTCTTCAAAGACCTCCGAGAGAACTCGAGGGTCAGAGCCGTTGTGCTCGCGATTGACTCCCGCGGCGGTAGCGCAGCCGCGTCAGATTTGATCTGGCACGAGGTCCGGCGGCTTCGCGAGAAGAAACCGGTGATCGCCTTCCTCCGGTCAGTCGCGGCGTCGGGCGGCTACTACATAGCGGTCGGGGCCGACTACATCGTCGCCCAAGAGCTAACGCTCACGGGCAGCATTGGCGTGATCATGGGAAAATTCTCTACCGCTGATGCCCTATCACGCCTCGAAATCGGAACCGAAACCCTGGCGGCTGCTCCTTTTGCCACTCTGCTATCGTCACGGAGCGCTTTCGACGATGAACAGGTCGCTCTTCTCAAGGAGGAGCTGCGGTCCACCTACAAACGGTTCGTGAGTCGGGTAGCGATTGGACGGGCCCTCAAAAACGACGAGGTTCATCGCTTGGCTCGGGGCCGTATCTATACGGGTAGCGAAGCCCTAGCGGAGCACTTGGTTGATGCCTTGGGCCCGATCCAGAAGGCTGTGAACCTCGCCGCAAAGGCCGCCAAAGTGCCAACCGAGCGGGTCGAACTCCAGTTCCGGTCGCTGGAAAAGAGCGGGCTGCTGAGCAATCTAGGAGTCGGTGGTCTGCGCGAAGCGACTTCCCTCAGCCAGATGGCCGTCCCACCAAAACTGGCGGAACTCATGAGTTTCGTATCGCAGCTCAACCAGAACCCAATCCTGGCATATGACGACCTCAAAGTGGACTTATGATCTGCTTAGAGCAGGAGTAGCAAGCCAATATAGATCGGCGTAACGAGGAGCATGATGGCTCCTGTGTACCCAATGATCTGTCGAGCCTTCAATCCAGTGATCGCCAACAGCGGCAAGGCCCAGAACGGTTGAAGCAGGTTCGTCAGCTGGTCGCCGTATGAGAAGGCCATGATCGTGTGGCTGAGATCTGCACCCACTCGCGCGGATGCATCCACCAGCACCTCGCCCTGGACGGTCCATTGTCCGCCTCCGGAAGGAACAAAGAGGTTAACGAGCCCCGCAGAAAGAAAGGTCAAGATCGAGAGGTAGCCCTCGTTCGGAACGGTCGCCAACATGTCGGACAACCGACCCACCAGACCGCTGGCTTTGAGAACACCCAAGACGCCGAAGTAGAACGGGAACTGAAGAATGATTCCGCCGCAGGCCTTTGCCCCATCCGATACCGCCCGCACATAGCGAATGAGCGTTCCTTGGACTGCAATACCGGCAAACAGGAAGAAGAAATTGACCACATTCAGGTCGAGCTGGGCCTGACCCAGTGCGAAGCGACGGATCAACCAACCCAGGCCGATAAGGGCGATGAGTCCGGCCAACAGTTTGGAGTTTTCGAGGTGTCCTGCGATTCCCGAGCGTTTGTTACCCGAATCGAGGTCGATCTCAACTGGCGACTCACTCTCGGCATACGGGACGAACTCGAGTTCGTTTCGGGGCGCCATCAACCAAAAGGCCAATGGAACGATCGCACAGACGACGCCGCTGACGATCCAGTTCAGACTCGACCCAATGGTCTCGGAGGTGGGGATCACTCCCATCTTATCGACTAGAAAGTGACCGCTTTCCGCTACCAGAAGCGGACCGGAGCCCGATAGACCGCCGTGCCAAACCAGTAACCCCAAGTAGGCGGCAGCACCCAGGATTGGGTAGTCGATCTTCCGACCTGACAAGGCCGCGGCCCGTCCGATTTCCCTTGCTAGAAAGGCACCCACGACCGCTCCGAGTCCCCAATGTACGATTCCGGATAACTCCGCTACCAATGCAACAATGGCGGCTGCCTCCGCTGTGTTTCGGGGAAGCTTGGAGATCCGCTTTACGGCTGTCTGGACGGGCCGAGAAAGTGCCAATGCGTGCCCTGTGACGAGAACGAGGCACATCTGGAAGGCAAAGGTCAGGCCCCCCGCAGAGAAGAAGCTGGCGCTCCATCCTGCTAAAACGGTCAACCAGCGGGTGCGACTAGAAATGTCGACGGCCACCAGGTTGTGCTCGAGAGACTCACCGGCACTCAGCGCGCTTAACTCGCCGAGCGTCGTGACATCCGCGTAGAAAAACTGGAAGCCGCAAATTAGGGCGATCAGGGTTAGCAGGATTGCGAAGATAAATGGATCGGGTACGAGTCGCTCCGACCAACGACTCAGAACGCGACCTAGTCCTCCAACGATTCTGGTGGGAGACACTCGGTTTCCTCCATATCCGCGAGCACGGTCTTGACTTGGGTCTCTGCTTTGACCAGTCGCTGCCGGCACACCTTGAGTAGAGAAGCGGCCCGCTCGACTTTGCTCGAAAGCGTGTCCACATCAATTTGAGCGTCTTCGATTTGGCTCAAGATCGTCTCGAGCTCAGAGATTGCCTCGGCGTACGATAGATTCTCGACCGGTGTACTTGTGTCGTTCATGAACTCGAATCGTTGTGATGCTCGACCACTTCGGCGAGCAGCTTTCCTTTCTGTAGCCGCACGGTGACGGTGGAACCAGCAGGTGCATCCGTCAGACTGCGAACCAACTTGCCGTCGTTGTGGACGATAGCGAATCCACGCGCAAGGGTCTTGGCCGGATCGACCATCTTCAAGCGGTGCATGAGCGTGTCGAGCCGAGCGCCTTCCGTCTGCAACGAACGGTGACTCCTGCGCGCCAGCCGCGCCTTGCAATCCTCTACTGTCACCGCAGGCTGCCTCAACGCCCGGAGAACAACCTCCGGACGCAACCGCTCCCGAAGATGATCTAGGTGGCCGTTTGCTAGCCGAAGCCTAGCGCGAACTGCGGCATTCAAACGAGGTCCAATCTGCGCCTCGATTCGACCCGCGGCCCGGTCTAGAGAAGCCGCAGCCGCTCGATCGAGGCGTCCGTGGAGCGTGCGAATCGTCGCCGCCTCGTGGTCAATTCGTGTTTGGACCTGCCTGTCGAACCGATTGGCCAACTCTTGTAGCGTCGCAACCTCGGAAACCACCCGCGTGACAACCGCTTCGGCTGCTGCTGTGGGAGTCTTCCGCGACTCGGCAACTTCATCCAAGACGCTCCGGTCCCGCTCGTGCCCCACTCCTACGACGACCTTGATAGGCGAATTCGCGACTGATCGAGCGATCAACAGGTTATCGAACCACGCCAGATCGGACCGGGATCCCCCGCCACGAACGATCAGAATGCAATCTAGGCGACCGCGATTCTGAAAATATCCCAGACCGGCGAGTACAGTAGGCTCCGTATTCGGTCCCTGAACTGTTGCTGGATAGTGAATGATCTCAAAGGGGAGATGACTCCGTCGAAAGGTCTCGAGCACGTCGTGCAGTGCGTCGGACGCCGCCGCCGTGATCAATCCAACTCTAAGAGGCAAACGAGGCCATTCGACTTTGGCGTTCTTGCCGAGCAGGCCTTCACTTTGAAGAGCGGCTAGAGCTTCTCGGCGCCTTCGCGCCAGTTCGCCGAGCGAGAACTCCGTATCGATGTCGTCGACGATGAAGTTCAGCCGACCACGAGCGACGTTGAACTCCACCCTCCCTCGAAATCGCACCTCGAGCCCGTCTCTTAGCCGTACTTCGTCACCAGCTCGGGCCAGACGGGCCAACAAGTGGCGCTTGCTGGAGGCGAAGGCCACAGCAGAGAGCCGTGAGGTAGCCGACTCCCCGGCTTTTGACTTCTGGATTAACTCGAAGAACCAATGGGCTCGGCCCTCGGTCTTGTCAAACCCGTACAGTTCTCCGCGGACCCACAAACCACTTGAAAACGACGAGAAAATCGCCGCTCTGATCTGTTGATTGAGCTGTGCGACCGTCAGGGTCGGATCGAGTCGTTCTGTGACTGATTGCTCGGTTCCTGGCCCGTGAATGGCGGGATCGACGTCAAACTGGAACTGCTCGAGCTTCTCTAGAAGGGCCGTTTTGTGTTCGATCGGCAGGACCCACACTCTGTGGTCGCGATTCCAGATCGCGCCGGCGAAACTGCGCAGGGTCAGCCGGATCTGGTCGTTGTATTCGGATGCGACGTGCAGGCTTGTGCCATCTGGTGAAAGTGAAACCGTACGGGCGCCCGCCATTGCTCACTTGTCCGCTGGCTTGGAGCGTGTCCTCTTGCGCTTTGGCTTGGGTTCAGTGGCCTCTTTCTCAGCAGGCTTCTCGGAGTCCGCCTTCTTTCTGGTTCGGGTTCGCTTCTTCGGGGCGGGTTTTGGTTTCTCGTTCTGCTCGCCTGTCTTGGATGCTTTATCTACCGCGGGACCGTCCGCTTTTGCCTTCCGAGGTTTCCGGGTCGAGGGTTTTCGCTTCCCAGCCGGGCTTTCGTCTGTGGCAGTCTCGACCGCCGCTTCCGACTTCTTAGTGGTTTTGCGTTTGCGGGGTTTGGGGTCAGCAGGCTTCTTGGTCTTCTTCTTTGAGCTATCCGCGTTCTCGGCGGGCTCTTTTGTTTTCGGGGAGGCGGCTTTCGCCGCAGCCTTGATGCTTCGCTTTTTGGGTTTGGGTGGCGCCGTCGCGGCTTCAGACTTGTCCACCTTGCGAGACGTCTTCGCAGTCTCTTGCTCATCGCCCTTTGGTAACTTATCTGCAGCCTTTGTTCGCCCTTTGGTGGTTGCTGTCTTGGCAGTCTTCTCAACTGCAGCCTCGGCCGCACCCGGCTCGGCGGGTGTCCGCGCCTTTCTTCGCGGAGACCGCTTTTTGGCGGCTGGACTCGGTTCGTCTTTGCCAGTCTTAGCCTTTGGAATCGCCCGTCTCTCTTCGGCTTTGGTGGCACCTTTGGCGACCTTAGAAGCAGTTTTGGGGTCTGCCTTGGCCGGTTTTTTGGTGCTCTCTGCTCCCGAAGGTTCGATGGGGGAACCCAGCGCCAACTCAGGTTGCGCCGGTCGTTTTTTGACCTTCTTCGGTTCGGTGACTCGAGGTTTCCGCTTGTCGGCCTGGCCGGACGTGTCGACTGCAGCCGGTTTGCTCTTGGTACTGGCAACCTCTGCCAAAGCCTTGGCGAGTTTGTCTTTCAGCTCTTTGGTTTCGCGGTCCGCTTCTGCCTTGGCTTTCAACAGCCGACCAGCTTCCTTCTCGAGTGCCGAAATCTCGATGTTTCGAGACATTGCCTCGCGTTCCAGGGTTTGGATTCGGGCGGATTTGGTCCGAACGGCCTGGTCGAGGTTGACGGTCTCTTTTGCGACCTTCTCCTTTTTCTCCGCGACTGAATCGAGTGACTGATTCGCCCTGTCGAGTTCGCGCTTGGTTACGTGCAGGTCCTCGAGATGCACGGCCATCTCTTCTGCGAACTGGTCGAGGCGAGATTCCTTTTCCTCGAGACGAGTACGAAGCTGTGAGAGGTACTCGTCGCGTTGGACGCCTTCTTTCGCAGCTGACTCGAGCTGGGCCTTGAGGGCGGGGACCTCTCCTTCGAGCTGGTTTCGTTTCGCCGATTCGGATTCGAGATTGCCTCTGAGTTGGGATATCTGGCGGCTGAGCTCAGCCTCGCGTTCGCTGACAACGCTTCCGGCTTCCCTCAACTGTTCTGTCAGTCGCTCAGCGTGCTCTTTCCAATCGCAGGCTGATTGCCAAAGTTCTTGGACGTACGCTTCGGTCTCTGGGTCGTTGGTCGGCTGGCGTTGCTGTTGGGCGGCTCCGGTCCAGCCATAGAGAAGGCTGCTGGCCGCGTTGCCGACCGCCTCGAATGTGGCCGTTGTGTTGCGTTCTCGTTCGATGTTGAGTTGGGTTTCGAGCTGTTCTGCTGCGCGCACACGCTCCGTCAGCTGGGCCCTCAGAGACTCGTTCTCCTGGCTCGTGGCTTCTCTCGCGCGGCCGTACTCGCCAACGGTCTGCTCGATCCTCTCTGCCACTTCCGTATAGGGTAGCTCGACCAAACGTTGTTCCACCTGGCCGAGTCCCAGACCGTAGACTGCGATCCGAGCCAGTGGACGCTTGGTAGCGATCGGATCATCTGCCAAAGTCGAGTCGGGGCCGGGCCAGCCTAGAATGTCGGTCGCATCCTGAGCCGACCGGTAGTGCATCGCCAGGATCGGATCTTCGAGAATCACCTGCGGTTCGCCGAATAGGTCGCCTAACAACCGGGTGTCGGCGGGGGCGACCGGCTCGCCGATTGGAGCGCGATCGTAGAATGGGAGCAGCTCCTGCAACGTGCCGCCATGAGGCTCCGTCTGGGCGACGACCAGGACACCATCTCTGGCGAGAACGCGACGAACTTCTCGAAAGTGGACGTCACCAAAACCGCGGTTCGGATTTAGGGCGACCACAATCTCGAAGCTGCCCTCGGCGAAGGGGAGGTTCGACCCGCGCGGTAGGTTGTGAAAACCCAGGCCGTGAGTCGCTAAATTCTGACTAGCCCAGTGAATGACTTCATGCCGAGTGTCGACTCCCACAACGTGGTCGGCACCGGCGCGGCGCAGAAGTTCGCAACCGAGACCGCGACCGCAGACCAAGTCCAATACTCTGCGGTTCTGCACCCACGGAGTACACAAGACGTACCGGCTTAGCAGGAGATGCCAGTCTCCTTCCGCCGCGTATGAACTGAAGCTCGTTCGAGTATCCATAGTCGGCTTTTAGTACAGCGCTTGGGCCAATTACTCAATGGTGTGGCGTGACGATTCCGCCAACAATTACCCGTCGGGTGGCGTTTTCCCGCATGACATGACAAAGTGCGTTCTTTTTCGGATACTCCGGCGGGGTCAGAATTCCGCCTTCCACCGTCCCAACGAGGTGCGGACCGAAGTCATTCGGTCGGCCGATCAACTGGGTAGGCAATTCGGTTGGAAGAGCGTTGAGAGGAGCCATTGAAGCGCTTTAGCAAAGTACGACAGGCGGCACTGCTGGATGGCGCGCTGCTGGTCTTGGTCATCGGCTCGGCTGTGGGAATCGGGGCTGTTCATCCGCCGGTCTTAGCCGGATTCGGACTGATCGCGGTCGTGTTTTCTTGTCTAGTCGCTCTCGGGCTGAGACGAGCCGCCGGTCCTGCCCCCCCCATTGTCTTTTGGACAATCTCAATCGCCGCCATCTGGGCCTTCATTCAGAGCCTTCCACTCGGTTCTGTTTTCGGGATCCTGTCTGGGAGCGTAGGCGATCTGTGGGAACTTGCCGAGCTGGACCAAGCAAGGGTATCGGGAAACTTCCCGGCAACCGCGACGACCGCTGCAAAGGCCTCGATCGGTGCGCTGCTTGTCTTGGCCGGATTCTACTATTTTCGCCATTCGGACCGAATCGATCGGTTTATCAATCTAGTTATCGGTTCCGCCGTCATTGTCACCGCTCTAGCGCTGGCTCAATCGTGGCTGAACATGGACACCGTGCTCTTCTTCTACCAACCGGAGATGGGACCGGTTCGTCCAGGACTCAGAGGCCCGTTCGTCAATCCGGATCACTACGGTGCTTACCTCGCCATCGCCACCTTGCTGGCCACGGGACGCGGAGTCGTCTTGCGGGCCGATCGCATCCGGTTTTTGTATCAGGCGCTCTCTGTGATACTCGCGGCTGGCTTAGTGCTGTCGTACAGCATTTCCGCCTGGATTGGTTTCTGCTTGGGTTTTTTCGGCCTTTGGTTCGCCTGGCGGAAACAACGCAGTCGAGTAGGCTCTCCTGTGGGTGTTGGAGGGCCGTTAGTTGTGGCCGGGGCTTTCCTGGCCGCGGTGATGGCGATCGCAGGTATCGCCCCGATGCCGGGCGACCCCCTTACCGCCCAAGGGGATGCCTTTGCCCGCCTACCAGAAATCTGGACCGCGAGTGCAGGAGTCGCCGCAGCCAACCCAGTCACCGGCGTGGGTAGCGGAACCGTTTCAGACCTCCTTTCGTCGAAGCTCTCCGCACCTTCCATAAGTGTCTTCTTCGTCAGAAATCAGCCGCTGCAGTTCTTGATCGACTTTGGGCTCTTCGTTGGGGCGATTCTCCTGTTGGGTTTCGCAACCTGTTTCAGGCATCTCAAAGTGGGTTGGCATACTGAAGATATCCCAGCGATGGTGCCCATCTCGGCGGCGGTATGGGGGGTAATCGGGATCGCGTGCTTCGACTTCGCGCTCGAGATTCCAGCCGTGGGAATCGTCTCAGCACTTATGCTGGGAGCGCTCTGCGCCCAGGGGCAACGCTATCGCCGAACTAAACGCGGGGAACGCTCGCTTCTCCGCAAACTGCGCCGTGCTGTTGGAAAGAGACCGGGGCTCACGGTCTCTGTAGCAGCGGTTGGGGTGGTTGTGACCTCGAGTTGGTCCGTCCTGGGCTGGAGTGGACAACGGAGCGCCGCAGAGGAGTACAGAATGGCGCTCGCATCCACAGAGGTCGACATCGATCGGATCGACGCCGCGACTGAATCGGTCTTGCGGTTTCGCCCTGGGGCCAGCTCCGTGTACGTCGACCGGGCGATCTTTCACCTGGAGAATGGAGACGCTACTGGTGGCTCAGTGTGGATCGAGCGAGCACTCGTTTTGATTCCCGGAGATACCCGTGTTCTGACCGTACGGGCTGCTCTGCAGCTGGAGTCCGGCGACGGTGAAGGTGCTTTCGAAAGTATCGCGCGAGCATTAGAGCAAGACCCGACGGTGGCATCCACCTGGACTGCCTTGTTGTTGACCAAGCGGGAGGCCTACTCAGTCTGGACCGCGGCAACCGACGAGCCGGTACTGAGAAACTCCCTGGCAGACGCACTCATCGATAATCGGCGTTATTTCGAGGCGATCGGGTTTGGCTCTCACCTTCTGAGCCTCGACTCGAGTGATGTTCGAGGCCTGTCGCTGGCAGCCCGCGGCGCGCTGGCTCTTCATCTCGACGAGTTGGCGCTTCACTACGCGAGCAGTCTCCTAGCCATTGATCCGTCCGATCCGATTGGAGTTATCGTTACCGCTCAGATTACGGCCAACAACCACGGCCATGAGGCTGCATTCGGCAAATGGAGGGTCTCGTCGCCGAGCATATCGACGACTACCGCGTACTGGTGGCCTACGCTGAGCTACTGGTCTCCGCCGCTGAGGTCGGCATCAATCACGAACGCTATGACACTGAGTTTCAACAACTGCGGAACCAGTTGGGCCCAATTGCGGTGACCACGCCCTCCCTTGCGACTCAGTTCCATACGCTGATCGCCCGATATCACGCCACTCGCCATGAATGGCTGGCAGTGGTATCGGCCGCCAACCAGGGCCTGACACTGGCGCCCACCGATGCCCGACTGCTCGAACTGTTGGCAAGCGCGCAGAATGCGCTTGCAACCCATGAACGGGCCGGTTTCAGGCCCACACCGATCGATCATCCGACTCAGAATCCAATTCGCCCAGATGTCGAACCCGAGCCCCAGAACGACCCGGGCATCCGAGATGAAAACGAGACCGCAAACATCGGTTTGGAGGACCCTGAAGAGTAAATGGACAGCAACGAATACATCGGAATCAGCCTTATCCGTGTGATCAAGGAGTTGGCAGGCCGCGTCAGACTTCTCGAAGAGGTCGTGCGCTCCAATCCGGAATTCAACGACCTCTATGACGAGAAGGCGGGCTATCGGGCTGCTTATGAAGAGGACGAATACGAAGAACTCGTCAAAGTCCTGACGGAAGTCCTCGATCAACTCCCAGAGCTCGACGGCGCGCCCAACAACACCTAACTGGTGTTCAATCGACCGTTGCGGGATCGAGCCACTCTTGCGGAGGAGGCAGGCTCCAGTCGGTTAGGAAGAAGCCGCCCGCTCTGACCGGGGCTCCCATGAAAGTGCGTCTGTCTGGCATGTTACGCCGAATCTCCGGCCCGTAGACCACAAAGTCCGGAAGGAACCGGGGGGAAAAACGCAATGCGTCGTAGCCTGGTGCGCCGGTCCCAGTGTATATCGCCATGTAGTTACTAGTAAATTCTGGGTTTGGGTAGACGAACTGGACGGTTAGGTTCTCGTCTTCGATGACTGTCGAACCAATCCGTACCCGTCCCGCTGTAACATCAATTGGAAGCTCGGAGGCGTAGCGAGCAATAACGCTGTGGTTTGTTCGATCGCCAACCAGTATGAGGCTCGACGACCGAGCCTGCTCGGGTGTCAGCTCGTCGTCGGCGACGACCGGTAGGCGGATATCGACTCGCCGCCCCATTTCGGCCAGACGATGAGCCACCGTCCTCAGGAAAGGGGTCCAGCTCGCCTGCTGCGTGCCATAGACAACAATCATCGGCCCGTACCACATGTCCTGCAGTGGACCCGTCAACCGAGCCGGTTCGGTCGGGCTAGCCCCACGGGACCAGTTTGATGCGGAGGAACGCCAGAACTCGAGGTCCTGCCAGCAATCCGTTTCGCACACTACCTGCCCGTCTATCTGAATCTCTAAATCGTCCTCCCGCCATCTCTGGGGAGCCGCCTGCAATGCCAGTGATATTCCAAACACCCCCTCGCTTTCGACATTCAGGCGACGACTCCCCCGGCGGCGCGAAAAGTCTGCGGCGACTGAACTGTATTCGTGCACACGCTCCATGTGTGTAATGCGCAACCAATGCTGCTGTGCGTATCGATAGCTCGGAGTGGTCAACCTGACACTGGCCGGGAAGTCGGTGCGGCGATAGCTCCCTAGACGATTCAACAGACCGTTGTCTGCGTAGGTTGTACGCCACACGTTGTGCCTCAGATTGGGCAATTCGAGACTCGCTTCGTAGCCTAGACCCAGCAGCTCGTCGATGAAGTCCTCGGAGTGGCTGTAGTGGGTGCCATCCTCGGTTCCGTGAACTGCCAGGATTGGCAAGTTGACCGCATTTCTGGCGTAGCGTGTGGCGCTGTATTCGTCTGCTAACGCGAGCTCCCAAGCGTAGGACGGATGCCTCCGCAATTCGGTGTATCGTCGCAAATCGGCAGTGCCGGCCAACGCCAGGACGGCCGCAAATCGGTCTGAGTAATGTACTGCGAAGTCGAACGAGCCGATCCCACCCATAGAAAGTCCGGTCAGATAGACTCGGTCCGCATCGGTCCCAAAGGCAGTCTGCGCCTCCTCCATGGCCGCCAGAACATCGACTTCCCCCATGAAGCGGAACAGTGTGTCGCCGTAGCCATAGGGACTCATGAAGATCGCGGATCGGTCCTCGATTCGAGGGTAGTTTCGAATCGCGTGGTCGACTCGTTCCTCTTCGTCACGGTCGAAGCCGAGCACCTGCCGAAGGTTCATTTCGATCGGACTGCCTAGTCCTCGTAGTGAGACCACCAGAGGTAGTCGTTCGGATGGTCGGTAATCATCCGGAACGTAGACTGCGTACGGCTGCAACCTGCCGTCGATTGTGCCGCGATAGGCCCGAAGGTAGTGACCGGTCCGGTTGAGGTAGGGGTCAGTACCGTTCTGGAAGGCGGCCGTGAGACGTGCCAGCTCAGCGGCGAGCTCCCTTAGGTAACCTCTATCGAGGTCTCGATGTGCCAAGAGATCTTCCAGACGCTGGGTCTCGTACTCGAAGCTCGCGACCGAACCGGCAGGAGCCGCTACCCCGTCAGCAGCCCAAATGTCGATCAGCGACTCGGCCCCTCGAATTGCTGAGACCGCCTCGCGGTGAGGGATTACGTCCCACGTGACAGTCCTTGTGACTTCATCCGCCCCGAGTCCAGCAGCGAGGTTGAGTTCCACACTCTCGAAGTCCGACTCGGGTGCCAGTACCTCGAACGATCGGGGCGCTCCGGCAAGGGCTTCGGATGGAATACATCGCTGAGACCCCAGGGCTCTGGCACAAATCACTGCACCTCGAATGGGGCGCGAAGCCGCGAGGTCCAATGAGAACCGGAACGAGAGACCTGCTTCGGTGACAACAGGAGTAAGATCGACTTCGACCTGTTCGAGCAAAGCGGCTTCAACTTCTTCCTCGAGCCCCGGAATCACAAGTCGGAAGCCTTGGGGTGTGCGCAAGTCCCGGCTCAGAAACCGAGTCGAGACAGCCCATCGGCCACGCTCGTTGTATGTTTTGAGAAAGAGCTCGTGACGACCCGGCGCGAGTCGCAGCGGAACCCAATGTTGATCGCGCGTCATCCAGCCGGGGAAGGTCGGAACGTCCAGTCGGACTCCGTCTATCCACACCGCGAGTTCGTCGTCGCACCCGAGCAGAATCCAACCGTCGAAGGCTTCGGTGAGGTCCAGGCCGGCAAAGAGAAACGCTACAGAACGTCGCTCAGGCTCGATATCAACCTCTGGACTGGTGCTTCTCAGGTGGCGCCAGGTACGCGTCAGAAATCGGGACCGTTCCCGCACGCGCTCCCACCGCCGACGATCGATCAGCTGTTCAGAACCTAAATGTGGGCCAGGCTCCAAGTCACCGGGGATGAGGTGGTCGACCGCCAGGGTCTCTTGCCAATCCCTGTCGTCTGCGCCTGAATCGGACACCGGATCGAGCAGTAGGAACTCGGTGATGAAACCGTCGCGTGAGAGATGAAAATCCTGTGCGGCGATGGTCGGAGCCCACACAAAGGTGATTAGGAGCGTGGTGTATAGGAGCCGGCTCACGCCCTACTTGAGGTTGAGAGTGAAACCGACCGAAAACAAGTCGTAGTCGACATTGTAACTGCCGTTGTTGATCGCGTGGAACGGGCCGTCCTCGCGTTGGTTGCATTGCTCGGCAACCTGCGGGGTTTGGGGGTCCTGGCACGTCCACAAGGGGAAGAGGATGTCCGCCTGTCCATTGTCCTCGACTGTTTCGGGTGAGAAAATGTGCATCCACGCCACATCCAGTGACCAGTCACCGATCACGTACGAGGCACCGAGTGACACACCGACTCGCCTGAAAGGCATAAAGTCGAGGTTGGTAAACCCTGGTGACGTCGACCCTTGTGTAAAGAAGTCCCCGTTCGCGGCGCCCTCGTAGAACGTGCCGGCCCGTACCGTGAGCGCGTCTGTGACGTTGACATCGCCGCCTAGGCGGAGGGACAGGGTATCGTTGAAGTACTTGGGAAGAATGACCTGAGGTAGCTTCCGTTGCTCGTTAAACAGAGAGACATCGATGCTGCCATCGAACGTTACAACAAAGGCCTCCGTCAGCGACCATGCTTCGTAGACGACGTCGAGCTCGATATCTGCGATCTCCTTGCCCCCGCTGATGAAAGCCCATCGAGCTCCGAATCGGACGACGTCAGGCATCGTCACCTCGAGCGTCAGACCGGATTCTGTCAGTGAGACGAGGTCCTCCAATGCGGGCGGAAATGTGATCGTCAGGTCACCCGAGGCCTCGAAGGAATAACGAGGTCGATAGCTGAGCGCCAATGTCAGCGCGTCGAAGGGCTGATATCGGACGCCGATTATACCTGTTGGAGCCACGCCAGAGGCTTCAATACTATTTCGCGTGTAGACACTTGGTTCCTCGACGGAGTTTGCCAAAGGATCGGAGACGCCCCCGCCGTCTGCACCGTTCGTGAACTCCGTCCTGAGCCAGGCCAACTGAAGGGTGAGTCCGATCTGCACCGGGCCAAAATTGTAGGCAGCTCCACCACTGAAGTAGACGAGCAGCATGTTCGAGTCTTCGATCATGTAGCCGTGGCCGTAGTCGCGGGCGGTCGTATCGTCCGTCGATAGATCGCCAAGCTCCTCCAGATCGGGAGCCCCAAAAGAGAGGTTTCCGATACTGCTCGGGCCGTACACGCCCAAACCAAAGTCCCAATCCTCCAGCCCAAAGTCGTGGGAAGCGAAGAGCATCGGTGCCGGAAAGAAGCTGTTTTCGTTTTCCGAGGCCTCAAACGGATAGGTCGTCTCGCTGCCCGACAGGAGTTCCGTCGTAAACGGCGCCCGCTGAAACAGGACGTCGTAGAGCCAAAGGTTAGCGTTGACCGTCAGCCCAAAACCCTCGACTCGGCTGAGGGCAGCCGGATTGTAGTACAGAGCGCTCGGCTCGCTGACCGCGGCCGAATATGCGCCGGCCCGGCCGACAGCTCGTGTGCCGTTGTCAGGAATTTCCATTCCGCCGGCAAACGCGTCACTCGGTAGAACGACGAGCAATATCAAGAACAAACTAGTGGGCACGTGTTTCCAACTGACGAGCATCTAACTTCCCTATCTCAGTGCGCATGAGCTTCGCTTCTGTCGATATAGTGTGTAGGCTATCGACGTGAAAAGTGGAACAGACTCCGTTCAACTAGCCGGTATCACGGCAACCTTAGCATTCACCCTCTGCCTGGGACTCGTCGGGTTCCACTGTCGATCGGGCAATGGACCAGATGGACGGACCGAAGTCGTCTCGACACCTCCGACCGAACCGGTTTACCAGCCCCCGTCTGACACGGTCGTCACCTTGCTGAGCAGAATATCTGACGATGCCCCCGCTGCGTCTTTGGACCACGTTGGGTTCTTGAAGGTGGCATTCCTAGGCGGTGTTTCGGATCAGGAGGTGATCCAATTGCCACTGGGTGGAGCTGCGATGGTGGTTCTCCGCGAGGTCGTAGGGCCTGTGGAGGTTGAAGTGACAGTCTACTCCCCGCAGGCAGAGCCATTGTCTGTCAACTCGTTGCGTTCCGAGCAACTCTCCGGAGCTGTGGGCATCTTGGCTTTTGAGGTGAGCCCGTCGGCTTCAGGCAGGGGCTGTATCCGTTGTACGAACCCAGTCGCCAGCAATCTTCTGCCGGGACTACACGAGACCTATCTCTACTGGAGCAGCCACTCTAGCTCCCCTCAACGACAGGATTCCGATCTACACATTGCGATGCGGGCGACTTCGGATCTCGAGCTGGCTAGAACCTGCGTCTCAACAGCTGGTGGTAGCATCCTCCGCGAAGGCCAGGCGAACGATGGCCTGGTTTGGTGGCGAATCGGACCAACACCCAACACTGACCCTATCGCTCTAGCCATCGCCCTCAGCGCGTGTTCGGGCGTGAAAGGAATCGAAATGTACGAAAGGGGTCGATCCGGATCCTTTTGGCCGGTAAACTAACCTCGCTTTTGCGTTGCATTGGGCCACTCTTGATCCAATGCGAAGCATGCCCTATGTGGTTAGCCCAGCGTAAACAGGCACGGATACAATGAAAACACCGGGTATTGGTCTCACCATCTGCTTGCTGTTGCTGTCGGCCACGGCCAATTCTCAGCCCTGGCTCGAGGCTGGCGTTGTTCTCGACGACGTTGACCACTCGGCAGCGGAGGGGAATCAAGGGCCCGTACTCGCGGCTTCAAACGACACGGGTGCACTGGTTGTCTACTTCGATGAACGGGACAGCCGCATCCACGCGCTACGTCTTGGGGAATCAGTAATCGGGGCTTCTAGGACGAGCGTCACGCTGTCTGCTGAGCTGAACCTCGACGATGCGGAACTCGTCGCTGGACCTGACAACTTCCTACTGGTCTCGACGGCCGACGAAAAGGTGTTTGCGACGCGGATTCGATTCGACGAGGGTGTTGTTTCGGCGCAAGAGCCCGAGGAGATCACTCCTGACAGCGGTTTCTCACACCCACGGGCCACTTGGGGTCCCAATGGGTGGCTGATTGCATATCGTGCGGGGACCGAAGAGACAGGCGAAATCCAGCGCAGCCTGCTCGGACCGTCTGGTCCCCCTGCCGCAATGGCTGGCGTCCTCTCAGATAACGCTGGCGATTTCGCCCTGGTCGGGACGGCCTCGGAATACGGAATTGTCTTCGACGAAGACGGCGACCTGATTCTCGCCCGTCTCTCGTTCATGTCAGTTGAGCTCGGCCGAGTCTCTGTATCCACAGTTTTCGCAGGGAGCAATCTGCGTTTCATTCTTGGATCCGCAGGCGGTTACGTTGCCTGGTTTGTGGATGATGGCCAGGTCGCCGGCACCACGGTCTCGAGCGATATGTCCACCGTCGGCACCGCTCTTCCCCTGACATCCATCGGTGTACCCGTGAAACAGGCGTTGCTTACCTCGACGCTGGATGGCATCGCGCTGGTGTGGTCGAATTCGAGCGGGCTTCACCAACGTTCAGTGGGTGAGGCGTTGGGGGACCCTTCGGACATCTCGGACGGCGACGTTCACAGCTTTGCAGTCACCGCACACGGCGATGCAGCGAGCGTTATCTCGTCGGAAGATAAACTCGGCGGACTCGACCTGTTTCTTCGCTCCCTCGAAGGCGGCGACGGCGCCATGTTGACCATGGGCACCGCCCTGCGTCCTACGGCCGCGATCTCGACCTTGGGCACAGACTATGTAGTCGCTTGGGAAGTTCTCGGCAGAGGCTCTGAACATCGTATTTTGTCCCGGTTCGTCAACGAGTTCGGAGACGCGGTCGGCGACGTTCTAGAAGTCGACGGAACGACCTCGGACCAGCGTTCCGTGTCGATTTCGGGTGCGGCGGACAGAGCACTCATTACATGGATCGCCAACGGGTCCGAGGTCAGAGGGCGGTTGTTGGACCGGACGACTCAAACTACGCTCGGTGATGCCTTCACTATCTGTTCGCGGACCGTGGGCTTGGAGGCGGTTGCTTCGGCGGTCGTTGGTTCCGAGTTTCTGGTCACCTGGATCGATCGAGGGGAGACCGGTGAGGACTCGCCCTCCACACGGTTGGCGAGGCTACCGACAGATGGCGTGATTTCGGAACACTGCGGAACCAGTCTGGGCGACGCCTCGGGCCACTCGACTCAACTGGCAATGGCCTCCTCCGGTTCAGCCGCTCTCGTGGTGTGGATCGATTCAACCGACAAGCTCGTTGGTTCCCTCGTTGACAACACTGACGTCACACCCTTGGGCTTCGACATCGCGGCGACTGAACAGGCGGGAACGGGGGCATCCGTCGCTTGGCTGTCCCCCGTCTGGGCAGTTGCGAGCGCGCAAACCGATGAAACCAACGGCGGAACCGATATTGTCGTGACGCTTCTCGATCAGAGCGGCATCGACGACCAGGTTGTTTTTGAAAATGACGACGAGGAAGATGCGGCGCCGCTTCTGACGGCGGCTGACACGACGCTTAGTGCGTTCTGGTTCAACGCCAGTTCTGGAGAAATCCGTTACAATACGGTCGTTGAGGGCTCCGCCGTTCTCGACAGTCCCGCTGTGATCTTGGGTGAAGGTTTGTCGCTCGGTTCGATACTCAGCGCTCACACTGGACGAAATCAAGACGCAGCCATAGTCGCCAACGCACCCAATCCAGCCGAGGACGATGATGACCCTCGGCTCGTGTTTCGACATCTGGTCAACTCGAGGGGCGTTGTCGCACACGCTGGGGGACCCTACGTAGCGCTGGAAGGGGATGTGCTCACCCTCGACGGCTCCAACTCGAGACCAACCGACGTGATCGATGATTATGAGTGGCTGGTTGACGCGGAGTCGATTGGTACCGGTCAGGAGCTGGAACACACCTCTCCACCTGGCGATTACTCCCTCACTCTGATCGTCCTCGATCAAGACACTGGTCTTCGTGACCAAGCCGTGGTGCCACTCGTTGTTCGAAACGTCCCACCAACCCTCGAGCTCGCGATCACGCCTGAATCGCCCGAAGAGGGTGACGAGCTCGAAATGACTGTTACAGCCGTGGACCCCGGTGGCCTCGACAACCTTGCTCTTTCTTGGGACTTCGGGTCCGGGGTCGAGGTGGAAGGCACCGCAGCCACGCACGCAGAGGTCTCTCGGGTCTTTGCTGAGGGCGAGTACGAAATCTGTGTCCATGTCGAGGACATAGCGGGAGCTACCGCAGATGACTGTGTGACCGTAACCGTCGCCAATGCGTCACCTGTCGTCGAGTTCGATGAGACCGAATATCGAGTCGACGAAGGAACCCCTCTCGATCTGGGCTACACCGTGACCGACGGCGGTCAGGACCCGTTGAGTTTCACCTTCACGTTTGACAATGGCGACAGCCGAGAGCGCGACGAGAGTCATCCTTATTCCACAGTGGAGCGATATACGTTCGCGGATGACGACGCTGGAGAGGAAGCAGCCAACCCGTTCAAGGTGTGTCTACGGGCAGTTGACGACGCCGAGGCCGAGGGGGTCGGCTGTACCGACGTAATCGTCGACAACGTTCGACCTGTCTTCTCTGGCACTCCAGCAACTGTGGCCGTCGAAGGGATTGACGATGGTGGCGACCCCCTCGTCTATGAAACCCACATCTCGATCGTTGATCCCGGCGACGATGACCTGCTCACTGAGCTCGATACGGATGGCCTGGCTGGTGTCGATGTAGAAACCGACGAGGACGGCCACGGGGTAACGATCACTTTCACACCAACGATCGAGGCCTGGGCGAGCGACTCGGACCATTCCTGGCATTTCGTTCTGAGTGCTGACGACGGGGATTCGGAGACTCTCCCAACGCTGGAGTGGGATGTCGTCATTCAGCTTCAGGATGAGGATGACGACGGCCTTCCGGATACCTGTGAACGGTCCTTTGGTCTCACAGATGAGGCCGACACCGGTTCTGCCGATTCCGACGGGGACGGTATGAGCAACCGCGAAGAGTGTCTGGGCGAGACCAGCCCGATTGTCGATGACAGACCGCCTGCTGCGCCCTCGGTGAACGCTCCGGCCGACGAGTCAGAGGTGACAACGCTGAGTGTCACTCTGTCACTCACGAACCTTGAATCACCGGAGGGAGTCACCTACCGGTACGAGTACGAGCTCTACCAGTTGGCAACTCTCACTCCCGAATCGCTGATTGCGACTGCTGGGGTGGTTAGCTCGACTGAGACAGTCACGAACTGGCGGACCGCAGACCTGGTTGACCAGACTACCTATTGGTGGCGCGCCAGAGCGACTAATGGTCCGTTCATTGGACCCTATAGTGAGGTTCACAGCTTCACGGTGGCACTGCCCAACCAGACCCCAGGAACTCCGGTTGCACTGGCGCCAGAAGGCCCGATTGAATCGGTGGTACCCGAGTTCACCTGGGCGGGCGTTACGGATCCAGATGGGGATGACTTCACCTACGAATTCGAGATTTTTCTGGACCTGGATTTGGCCGATCGGGAGCGGGTCGTGACGGGTATCGAATCGGCGGAGGAGACGGTCTCGTGGACGCCACCCGAGGACACGCCCCTGTCGGACAACACCGATTATTGGTGGCGCGTCCGCTCCGTTGACACGCGCGGAGCGGAAAGCCCTTGGTCGAATGTCCTGGCGATCGAAGTGAACGCGTTCAACGACCTTCCCTCAACGCCAACCATCGTGAGCCCTGAACCCGGCTCTTCGGTTTCTACGGCCCTTCCGGAACTGGTTGTCACCGCTGTTGAAGACCTCGACGGCGATGAGGTCACCTATCTCTTTGTGGTTGCCACCGATGAGGAGTTCGACAACATCGTCGACCGCGCAGCGGACGTGTTGCCCAGCGAACTCGACGGACTTGTTCGCCACAGGGTGAACCGAGAGCTCGAAGAGAACGGCCTACACTATTGGAGAGCCGCTGCCCGTGACCGCCTGCGACTTGGCGGCTTCGTGCAGGGCACTTTTCTAGTCAACCAAGCAAACGACCCGCCTCAAGCGCCGGTCTTTCAGAGCCCATCGCAGGACGAGTCATTCGTAGAGATTAACCCAACCCTTACCGTTCGGAACTCGACCGATCCCGACGGCGATTCGCTCGAATACGACTTCCGAGTTGGCGCGGACGCGTTGTTTGATGACATCGTGTTTGAGATTCTGGCGGTTACCGAGGGCGACGACGGCGAGACAAGTGTCGTGGTCGAAACCGAGCTGACGCCCGGCGAGCACTACTTTGCAAGAGCACGCGCTGTCGACAGCAACGGCGCCGAGGGCCCGTGGACAGGTGCCGTGCCATTCCGAATACACTCGGATGAGCGTATCTTGTCCGCACCTGAGCCGACCCTCCCAGAATTCGGCGAAACACTGCAGAGCGGGACCGTTGAACTCGGCGTCATTAACGTCGAAGTGAACGAAGACGAGCTTCCCGTTTACGATTTCGCTCTCTACTCCGATCAACAGCTGGAGAACCGACTCTACTTGGCCGAGGATGTACCAGAGAGCGATCGTGACGTCACCGTACACCGCGTCGACCAGCGCCTGGAGAGTGGCGAGTATTTTTGGCATGCACGGGTGCGGATCGGAGAAGAAGTGAGCCCCTGGAGCGACACCTCGATCTTCCAAATCGTCCTTGGCGGGGGAGCAGACGCCGGGGCGACGGGCGACGCCGGTGTTCTTGACGCTGGGGGCGATTTTGTCGAGGTCGAGGTCTCTGTGGCGGACCCGACCGAGTCAGGCTGCTGTGCGATGGTCGGCTCTGAGCGCGGACCTTCCGCTGAGTGGGTCCTCTTGTTTGTTTGCGCCGTCCTCTTTAGGCGCTTCGCTCGACGTCAGTAGAGCAGCTCCACTCTGACCTCCCGATTCGCCCGCTTCGGCGCCACGGCAGCCTCGTATGCGCTCGGGCCGAGACTGACGCAGATGTTGTCCATATCATCTGTGATGTGCGACACGATCGCGTGGCACGAACGAAGCCCGCCCAGAATTCGCCGTTTGTCACAGACATAGATTAGGGAGCCGACCTCGGCACCGAGCTTGGCAGCCAGTGACTGGGTGATCGTCGCCACGGGCAGGCGTGCTTCTCCGCGGAAATCGTCCGTGTCCAGACGTGCGACTTGAGCGGCGGCCTGGACTCCGAACTTCTCTTCACCGGGAGACCCCTTGTACTTGGCGAGAGCGTCCTTGATTGTGCCCCAGACCAATCCCTTTTGGCGCTCCACACTCTCTGGTTTGGTGAACACGGTGAATACCACTGCGAAAATCGCGCTCGCACTCAAACCAAAGAAGGCTCGTGTGAATTTGTATTGTTTGGCGCCTGCAAAGAAGCCATCGCCGATTTCTGCTGCCGGAACGCCCTGATTGAAGTCGAAGAACGCGATTATCCCCGGCTCCAAGACCGAGGCGAATACGCAGATTGTGCCGCCGATCATTGTCGCAATTGCCGCCACGCGAGTGTATCGGCGCCAGAAGACAGCGCACAG
Organism: uncultured Bradymonadales bacterium; assembly: GCA_964503485.1. Taxonomy (GTDB): domain Bacteria; phylum Myxococcota_A; class Bradymonadia; order JAFGEP01; family JAFGEP01; genus CAZDBH01. The sequence goes on from CAZDBH010000046.1 coordinate 24,034, forward strand.
CAGAGCGACAACCAGTGGCGGTGTGACCGCTGCGGTAAATGCGCCGTGGGCCTCGTAGATCGAGCCGAAGTTCATGAAAACCGGAACCAGAAGAAGTCCGAGCGCCATGACACTCAGAGCAGAAATCCTGGCAACAAGTAGGAGTTTCTTCTCGGGTACCTCCTCACTGTCCTTCTCGGACATCCCTCGTTGTCGATTTCGGTATTGGGCGATTGGCTTGTAGACGTCGTTCACCACGATCGCAGCAACGGCCGTCACCAACGTATCGACAGTCGACATCAACGCCGCGGTCAGTGCGGCCATGATCAGCCCAAAAACACCCGGTTGCGCCAAGAACTCGGCGGTGTAGTAGAAGACTTCGTCCGGAGCCATCTCGGGAAGCACACCCGCGTTGACCATGGCCTTTCCAACCCACCCACCTGATGCCACCGCGATAGCCGCTACCGGCATCAGAACGACAGGGACGAACAGAGCCGCTTTGCGGCCTTCGTTGACTGACTTGGCAGCCATGAACCGCATCAAGATGCCCTGGTTCAAGAAATAGAACATGGCGGTATTCGCCATCGCGTCCTGCCAGAAGATCCCAACGGCCGGGAACGACGGATCGGCGTTGAGATGTGAAAACGCCTGTCTATGCCCGCGTGGCAGGTTTGACCAGAAACCGCCGTGATCCCCCAGATACTCGATGCCGAGCCAAAAAAGCAGCGCACCCACCACGAGCAGCATTAGGCCTTGAAGTAGGTCGGTCATGATGACGCTGGTCTGACCGCCGAACGTCACGTAAGTCGCCGAGATTCCGGCGACGATCAGCGCTGCGATGGGTACCTCCCAACCGACGAGGTGGTTGAGCGCTTTTCCCATCGTATACAGATTCACGCCGACGTAGCCGATCAAATAGAGCAGAAGCAGAACGGTCACGATGGCCCGAGCCACCCGGCCGAACCGGCGCTGAAAATACTCTGGAATCGAGGTTACTCGAGAGAAGTAGAGAATGGGCAGCCAACCAAACAGAAAGAGCGGCACCCAAAACCAGTCATTGAGGTAGGTTTGACTGCTCGAGAGCCCGTATTGGTAGGCGACCTTGCTGTATTTGACGAAACTGTAGGAGCCGACGGTCGTCGCGACCAGGCTCAGTGCGATCAACCACCATGAAAAACGCTGGCCCGCAAAGAAGAAGTCCTTCGTGCTCTTCTGGTTTCGGCCGAAATAGGTGCCTACGGCCAAGATTAGAAAGAAGTAGCCAATCATGATGACGTAATCGATGGGCTGACCGATTACGCCGCGTTCGAGTGGTTCTCCCGTGTACTCCTGTGCTGGACTCGAAGACATCGGAGCATACTGCAAGTAGCCCTGAAGCCCCATGAGGGCTGCGAGTCCAATGAGCAGGATGATTAGGTTCCGAAGGGGGCGCCCCGACAGACCGATCGCTCCCTGCCGGTAGGCATAGATGAGTCCCACGAGGAAAACGGCGCCGCCGACGGCGTATTGGTAAATAAATGGGTCCACAGAATCACGCGTGTAGGTTCGTTAGAGGGAGGCATTGTGTGGTTGCGGTGGTGAAATCGCAAGTGACAACCGTGCGAAATCATTTGACAGCCCGCCGTTATGCGTGCTATCCGCCACCGTCCTAGGGAGCTGTTTTCTTGGAGATTTGAGTTGGCTCAGCATAAATCAGCATTGAAACGAATTCGCCAAACGAAGGTGCGCACGGCGCGTAACCGACACATTCGCAGCACGGCCCGCGGCCATGTGAGGAAGGTGAGAGAAGCGGTCGCCGCCGGAAATGTGGCCGACGCACAAGCCGCGTTGAAGGTTGCCGTTGGCAAGCTCGCGCGCGCTGCGCAGCAAGGTGTCTTCCCCCGGAAGACAGCCAGTCGCCTCGCTTCCCGTCTGACCAAACTGGTCAACCGCGCCGCCCAGTAGCTACTCCTCGGCGACTCTTCGACCGACCAGCTCCTGCGCCTCAGCCGTAACTTCCTCTTTCGCAACGCGACCATAGCGACGGATCCGTCGTCGTAGCCACAACACGTGCATCGTAAGAATTACCGCACCAGCTGCATCAAACGCGACCGCCCAGTATAGGCTCTCTGCTCGCTCTCTGAGGACGAGGACTCCGGCCAGACTGACTGTCCTTGGGGGCGCATCATCCAGGTGAATGAAGCATAGAAAGGCCAGGAAGCACACGACCACAAACCACACGGTCACAGAAAAGAACTTGCGTCCCGACCGATAGCTTCGACTGTAGATAACCAGTAGTGCCCAGACCAACGCATATGCGAAGGAGGTCTGGGCCAGGACGTGTGGTTTGTGTTCAGCCACGAAACCGATGGCGACCACTGCCGCGATTCCAGTGAGAAAGAAGCTGGCCAGTGACAGAAAACCCCAGAGCAGTTCTTCGGGGTCCAATTTTCGAGCAATTCGTGTCAAATTAGCGCTCGCCGGCGTCAGCCGTCATTGTGGGATCGTCGCTCTGCGACTTGGTTTCGGTCTTCCGGAATGAGCCAACTTGGTACCTATGTTCCGGTCTAACATATACCTCGGTCCGTAGCACGTTCCCGAGGCAAAGAGGGTGGATGGACGGTTATCCAATGGTCACTCCTGGCTTTCTGGGCGCATGGGCGTTCGTGTGGGGGTGCATCTGGGGTAGTTTCCTAAACGTCGTCATTCACCGTCTTCCGCGCGGTCAGAACCTAGCAAAGCCCAGGAGCTCGTGTCCTTCCTGCGGTCATATGATCGTTTGGTTCGAGAATATTCCGCTCCTGTCATGGGTGGCCCTGCGCGGTAGGTGCCGCAAGTGCAAAACGTCCATCTCCGGGCGCTATTTTCTGGTTGAAGCGCTGACGGGAGTACTCAGCCTCGGCCTGTTCTTGAAGCTGTATGACACGCTGCTAGAACCCTCTGCGGCTGACTTTCTTCTTCCATTCATGTTCTTCTTCGTTTTCATTTGCGCTGTGATTTCGATTGCCTTTATCGACCTCGAACTCACCGTGATCCCGGATGCACTCACGCTACCGACCCTCCTTCTGGGGCTGATAGCGGCTTATGTCGTTGGGGATGGCGAAGCCTACGCCTTCCTTCATCCGAACCCGTCTCTGGTGGACAGTATCGCCGGCGCGGTCGCAGGCTTCGGTTTCCTTTTCGCCGTGTTCTTCGGCTACCGGCTCGTAACTGGCAGGATCGGCATGGGTGGCGGCGACTTCACCATGGTGGGGATGATCGGCGCTTTCTTGGGTTGGCAATCGCTTCCCTTCGTCTTCTTTTTTGCCTCTACACAGGGCCTTGTCTTCGCCCTGGGGGCAGCTGTCTACGAGAAGCTTGGTCCGGGTCAGAAGGTGTTACTGAGAGGCGTTCACAAACCAGAATACTGGGAAGATCCTGTTCCGGGCGAACAGACCGATCCCGCCCCTGAAGCCGAGGCGTCCGAGGAGGATCCGGACGCCGAAGAGGAAGGTTTCGGTAAGCTCGGCATCCCTTTTGGACCGTTTCTCGGACTGGCTGCCATCGAATACCTCTTCTTCGGCAGCTGGGCGCAGCGTTTGCTGTTGGGTTCGTGAGTAGGCGACCCACCACTCGATTGGGACTGAGGGTCCAGATCGGTCTCACCCTCTTTGTGCTGCTGGCCGTGACGGTCGGACTGATTGGAATCGTTGTCCTCAATCTAATGAGGCGTTCTCTTGTACTCCAGGAGGGTCGACAAACGGCTCGCGTGAGCCGAATCCTGGTAAACGAGCTGAGCGCGGCCCTAAGCAGCGGAGCAACCCTCGAGGGAGCCGGGCAAGAGATCCTGTCTCGATACTTTGAGTTTGGCTTTTTCGACCAGGCCGAACTCTACAGCGAGTCCGAACGTCTTTTTGTCTACCCCGAAGATGGAACCGCACTCTCGGCGCCCGACGGGGTGGGGCAGCGCAGTCCACCTGGGTCCGTTCAGGCGATACCGGCTCAGTTCCAGCTCATTCAACATGAAGACCTCGGTCCGTTGGTCGTTGTCGAGGATATGATCGAAGGCGACCACGGTTATGTCCTGCGCACCACTCGCTTGGCAGCACCAGCCCTTGTCGAACTTGGGTCTGCACAGCTGTTGGTCTCTTTGTACGTGCTCCTTGCGACCGGCTTGGCCGTCATTACGGGATACGTTCTGCTCACTTGGATTATCGTTTCACCGATTCGCAGAATCGGGTTGGCAGCCCAGAGAGTAGCCGAGGGCGACCGGGCGAGTCGGGTTGGGACCCGAAGCGGCAATGAGATCGGGTGGCTTGCAGAGAATTTCAACCACATGCTCGATCACCTCGAAGAGGGTCGGCGTACCCTCGAAAACAGAGTGGAGGATCTTCGTCGGGCGAAGTCCGAACTGGAGGAAGTCCACGAGGCGGTGATTCGCAGCGAGCGGTTAGCGACCATTGGGCAACTGGCTGCAGGGGTGGCTCACGAGGTCGGGAATCCACTGAGCGCGGTCGTCGGTTTGGTCGAATTACTAGAACACGACCTGGACGCTGACCCGGTCGAACGGCGCGACATGTTGAGGCGTATCGAGGCGGAGCTGATGCGAATCAACCGCACGATCCGTGACCTACTCGACTTTTCGAGGTCGAGTGACGACCAAGAGGCTCGCGCCTCTCTGCCATTTGTACTGGACAGCGTGCTCAAGCTGGTGAGCGCACAGCCCAACTTCCGAAAAGTAGACATCGAGGTGGACCTATCAGAGGAGGTTGAGTGGATCCGGGTCGGGCCTGACCACCTCACCCAGGTTCTGCTAAACTTGTTGATCAATGCGGCGGATGCCATGGGCGGTGAGGGCCGAATCAGCGTCTCATCCGAGCTCGAATCGGACGGGCTTCTCGTTCATGTGTTGGACGACGGACCCGGACTACCGCCCGAGAGGGGCAGCCTCTTTGAACCCTTCTTCACCACCAAGGGTGCGGGTGAAGGAACTGGGCTCGGATTGGCGATTTGCGACAAAATCGCCCAGGATGCGGGTGGCTACCTAGTTGCCGAAGACGGCGAGTCAGGTGGCGCTCGATTCTCGCTATTCCTGAAGCGAGCGGAAGGAACCGGAGACGAGTCATGACAGTCAACAACCTGTTGGTCGTGAACGACGAAGACAACATC
>CAZDBH010000047.1:0-29120 GCA_964503485.1 uncultured Bradymonadales bacterium
GACAATGCGGCCGATCCGGGTGTCTTCATTCGGAGCTCGTCGTCGCGTGGCGCCCTCGGCGGGGTCTCGTACTCGACGGAAGACATTGAGCTGGTGATGGAGGCCTTTGGCTGTGACGTGATCATCGTCGAAACCGTCGGTGTCGGCCAAGCCGAAGTCGATATCGTTCGACTGGCACACACGGTACTGGTGGTGATGACGCCCGGCTACGGTGACGACATCCAGGCGCTGAAGGCCGGGATCCTCGAAATCGCCGACCTGTTCGTCGTCAACAAGGCGGACCATCCCGGTGTGGAGGCCATCGAAAGGCAGCTGAGTGCGATGTGGAAACTGAGGCCAGCCTTCAGTGCCGATCCAGATGACTGGAAACCTCCGGTGATCAGGACGATCGCGGTGGAAGGCAGTGGAATCGAGGAGCTCGGCGAGGCCATAGACAAGCACAAGAGTTACCTCGAGTCGCACGATTCTGCGCCTACTCGGCGCCGAGCTCGAACGAAGCAGATGTTGCTGCGACTCGTGCGGGAGGAGCTGGAACGGGCGGCCGCTGCGGGTGTACTGGCCACTGCCAATTTGAGCAAACTCCTTGATGCCATCGAAGAACGGAGCGAAGATCCCTATTCGGTGGCCCAAAAGGTCGCCAGCAAGCTTCTCGCCGACTAAAGGGCACCGGGCCCGCCTGAAGATACCGAATTTTCACATTGCGCAAACGCGGTTTTTACCTATAATGATGCGACCTTCGGTGCGGCCTGTTTTTCTTGCCCACCGAGCGCTGGCGACCACCCTGAACGAGAACGCATGACCGTTGCACCGCTCAGACCGGAAGAGAATTCGACGCCTCATGCAAATGAGCTCGAGCTACTCCGTCGGCTGTCTGATGACGTTCGTCGTAACAAACACGGCCGAGCTGCGGTGCTTCACGGCCCAAGGGGTGCCGGCGCTGAAGTCGTCCTGACCGCTTGGAAGCGGGAACTTCTTCAAAAACGCGACCACGTCTTTGACACCGAGTGCATTCCAGGAGCGGCGGCATACACGGCGCTTTCTGACATCGTGGTCAAGTACGTACGAGCAATCGAAGACCTCGGGCTGATGGACGAGTCGCTGAACGAGCTCTTCGTTCGAGTAGGCGGATCGTTGGGCGTTCCCCGGCTGGTTGGTTTGGAACAACTGGCTGAGAGACCCGTTGCACCGGGAAGTCACATACTCTTCTACGAGTCGCTCGGGCATCTATTCACCGAGCTGAGCCGCCGTGTCCCGGCGGTGATCATACTCCGAAATCTCCACTTGGCCGACTCGGCGACACGAGCTGCAGTCAGTTTCCTGGTCCAGAACGTCATCACCGATCCGGTCGGTAGTTTCGCGCCGGCGGGCCTTCAGCGCGGCGCCTTCTGTGGCACGTTCGTCATATCAGTTGCCGACGAAAGCGCGCTTCGTACATCGCTAGAGAGGACCCTCTCGGACCGATCGGGCGTCGCATTCGTAAATCTGCGGGGCGCGACCGAAGAGAGTGTGCGCCGCTACCTGATGCAGCAGGACGTCGTAGCCCGGTTCGTCGAATCATCCGGCGGGCTGACCGAGAACTTACCTGAACTCATCGACTCGATCCCTCGTAAGGTCGAAGACCTCTTCATGCGTCGCTCTGAGCGCATGTCAGAGGAAGAGCGCACCCTACTGGGAGCGATGGCGGTTTTTGGCAGACCAATCCAACCCGACCTGTTGCTACGAGTCGTCGAATCGTCGTCGAAGGGTAGTTTGAGTTCCCTGCTCGAGAATCGACTCGTATCGAAGCGAGTGCTCGGCGGACAATTGCTCTTGGATCTGCCCAGTGAGCAGAATCGCCAGGTCGTGTACCAGGGCCTCGACTCCGACCTGAGATCGGAGCTGCACGGTCGCATTGCCGAGCTGCTCGAGGAGCGCTCTCGATACGGAGAAGCGCCCGACTTGGCGGAGCTTGCTCGCCACTACCTCAAGAGCCCAAATCGCGAAAAGGCCGTCCAATACTGTTTGGGGGCAGCCGAGCGACTTCATATCTCCTTCGCCTACGAACAGGCTCAAGAACTGCTCGAGGGCGTACTGCCGGTGCTGAGCGACTCGGAAGGACGACGCCAGGTATTGGATCGTCTCGTCGACCTGTGCGCCTGCTTGAGCGAACATCGGCAGGCACTCTTCTATTGCGGCTTGCTGAAACGGGAACTGGCGCCCGAGACTAGAGGATCACTATATCGCCGAGTGGGCGAGATGCTGCTCGAGTCCGGTTCTTATAGAAAGGCGCTGCGGTCACTAGAAAAGGCCCGCGCACTCGTTGATGCAGAGCCTGACCGACCAGAGAAATTCGACGAGCTCATCCGAAACGATGCGGTTACCGCCGAAGCCTTGTACGGCCGCGGAATGTACGATGACGTCGAGCGGGTCTGCTCTGAGGCGCTCGCCAAGATTACTGCGTCGCCGGTGGCCAGCGCTCAGCGCCAGGTTTTCTCGCTCACCAATACCCTCGGCAAGGTCTACCTCTTCAGGGAAGACTATGTCCGCGCGGCGCATGCTTTCCTCGAGAACCAGCGCCGAGCAGACGAGCACAACTGGCCCAACGAGACGGTGCGAGCCAAGTTCAACCTGGGAGCGATTGCTCTGAGGCGGTGCGAGTACGACAAAGCCGAGAAAATCTTCAGTGACTGCCTCAGCTTTGGTATCAGCGCTCAGAACCCGATTATTCGGGCGTTCTGCATGATGAACCTGGGGGTCGTTCAGCATAAGACGCATGCTTACAGTGAAGCGCTCGACAGTTATCTGAACAGTCTGGCCACGTTCAAGAAATCGGGTAACGACCTGCAGTTTGCGGTTGTCGCGCTGAACTTGGGCGACCTGTACCTCACCTTGGGCGATCTGGACCGGGCCCGGGCGCTAGCCGAGTCGAGCCTGGACATCACCAAGTCGCATGACATCAAGTTCTTCGAGGGCTGGGCCAATCATGTGATGGGCGGCATTGCGCTGGAAGCGGGTGAACTCGAGGTTGCTTCAGAACGTTTGGCCGAAGGCGAGGCGATTCTCGAGAGCATCGGAAGCCCCACCTGGCTGCGCCGGGTCAAAGTGAGACGCGCGAAACTAGCGCTCCTTCAAAACGATGAGGAGCTTGCTCAGAGCCTACTCGAGCAAGTGCCCTTCGGATTGGATGAACGCGACGGAATGGAAATCGAGGGCGAGGCTCGGATGGTGAGGGCACAGCTCGTCCAGACAACCGATGCTGCGGCAGCACTCGACGAACTGCGCCGAGCCAAGTCTCTGTTCGAGCAACTGGAAGCTGTCGAGCTGATCTGGATGGTCGAACTGGCGATGGCCGAACTCGCTCTCGCAGGCAGTCTTCGTGCCGAGGCCAGCACCCACCTGAAAAGGGCGCAGGAAGGCGTCGAATCGCTTTCTGATTCCGTCCCAGCAGCACTTCGCGAGATTTACAACGCGGCACCCCGACGGTTGCGCATCTCTGAACTCAAACAACGGCTGGAGCGCGGCGAGCGCGGCGTCACAGGCGAACTTCGCAGTGTGATGGCTCTGCCCAAGAAGTCGCACTACCAGGCGTGGCGAGCGAAATACGCTCAGATTATCGGTGAGAATCGACGCCTGCTTCAAATCTTCAGGATGATCGACCGCGTCGCCGATAGTGACTCGACTGTTTTGGTCCAAGGAGAGAGCGGTACTGGCAAGGAGCTGATCGCCGAAGCCATTCATGGCAACAGCGCACGCGCCGAGAAGCCCTTTATCAAGGTCAACTGCGCCGCTTTCGTCGAGACGCTTCTTCTCTCGGAGCTCTTTGGTCACGAGAAGGGCGCTTTCACCGGTGCCCTCAACCGCAAGAAGGGCCGCTTCGAGTTAGCTCACGGCGGAACCATCTTCCTCGACGAAATCGGCGATATCTCGCCCAACACTCAGGTCGCTCTGCTTCGCGTACTTCAAGAACGCACCTTTGAGCGAGTGGGTGGAAGCGACCCCATCAACGTCGACGTTCGAGTCGTTGTTGCGACAAACCGAAACATCGAAGAGATGGTTAGACGCGGTGAGTTCCGTCTCGACCTCTACTACCGACTCAAAGGCATTGTCGTCGACTTGCCCGCTCTTCGGGAGCGACGTGCGGACATCCCTCGATTGCTGCAACACTTCGTCGACAAGAACCAGACTGGGCAAAGGCAGACGTTCAGCCATGACGCCCTTGGTTTCTTGGCCCGCTACAGCTGGCCCGGGAACATTCGCGAACTCGAGAATTTCACACGCAGTATGATTCTGTTCGTGGACGATTCTGTCGTTCGCCTGCAACACGTGTTGGAATTCGAAGAGTTCTTTGCTGACGGGGACTTCTGCGACTCGCTGCCCGAAGACTTCTTCGAAGATCTAGACAAGGGCGTCGAACTTGAGTTAGTCAATGAAGAGCCCGGACCCAAAGAAGCAAACTCTACCGTGATACTGGATGCCCCCGCCCGTAGCAACGAGGTCGCCCCTAGCGAGCCTGTTGCGGCCAATTCAAGCGAAGCGATGATGGCCTGGGCAAAAAGCGAAGGCTTAGGGTTGCCCGATTTGCGGAAAAGGCTTGAAGTCGAGTGCATCAAACGTGCTCTGATCGATACGGAAGGAAATATAACGAAGGCGGCCAAAGCGTTGGACATGAAACGCCCCCGCCTCAGTCAGATTATCAATGCGACGCCAGAATTGGCGGAGCTCAAGAAGGCCCTACTTTCGGCTTGAGGAACAGAACGATGATTCGCCGAACAATCACAACTATCGCACTCTTCGGAGTACTCAGCGCGATACCGAGCTGTGGAATCCTAGATGGAGACGCCACCGGCAGTAACGGTGTCGACAATGGCCTTTCGGTCATGCAGCAACCGGTCTTCTTGGAGCCGGTGTTCGTGTTGGAAGGCCTCGATGACCTGCCCGAAGGGGTCGTTCTCGACGAGCTCCACCTAGGCGTCGGCGCCATCTTTCTGGAAGTCGTCGGTGATGATAGTGGTATCGCCTACGCCAACCACACTCCGTTCCAACTTCACTTCGACGACCTCACGGGCAACCAGATCGTTGAGGCACCGCGGCTGACACTGCCCCACGGCGGTGACTTTCAGGTATCTGTCCAACTCGAACCCCAGGTTCTAGTCGGACCGGTCGCAGAAGCGGAAGCTGTTGCACGGGCCGAAGGCGATCCTCAAGAGTCGTCGGTCATGGTCAGCGGAACCGTCTCGGACGTGACCTACGACGATGATGACGGCTCTGAAGACGAGCCTGTGCCTCTGCCGTGGCTCCCACCGGAAATCAGCGAAGCAGTATCAGGCTTGCAGCGAACTCAGATTGGTATCCCTTTCAGCTACAGCACCGACCGCACTGTGCGCTTCGTGGTTGATGAAGTGCACCTCACGGGCGGCTCGACAAGTCAACTGATCATGCGCCTACAGGTCGGAACCTGGGTCGAGGAGACCATTCAGCCCGCCCTGATCAGCGCTCTGTCTGATATCGCAGACAACCCCGTTGACGATGGGAATGTCGAGCAGGAACTTGATCTCGACGAGAAGGTCGAAGCCGTTGGCGATGGCATGGACGGCCTGATCGGTGGCATGGACGTCGAAGTCAACTAGCCTCGTCCTCCCCTCCCCTTCTTCTACTCCTTACAAACTTCATTCCTGAACACGCCACGGGCGAACCCTGCCCTCGGCGACGCTCGGCAACCTCACAATTGTGCGTTTTCTCCTTGCTTACGCAGGCTTGCGCGCCTATGTTTGGCCACCGTTCAGGTCGGCCGCGCGATCGCCAGCCTTCGGGTTGGAGGAAAGTCCGGGCTCCACAGGGTAGGGTGGTCGCTAACGGCGACCAGGGGTAACCCTCGGGAAAGTGCCACAGAGAGTAGTCTGCCGCTCGGCTCCTCGTGAGTAGCGGTCAATGTGAAAGGGTGCGGTAAGAGCGCACCGGCGACCTCGGTGACGGGGACGCGCTTGGTAAACCCCACTCGGAGCAAGACGAACAGAGGGTTCCGGTTCGCCGGCGAAGCGACCCGCTTCGCGGCCCTCGGGTATGTCGCTCGAGGCGGTTGGCAACAGCCGCCCTAGATGAATGATCGCGGCGGGAAACCGAACAAAACCCGGCTTATAGGCCGGCCTGAACACTTACTTTGTCTTTGCTGGATGGAATGAATGGAAACTAAAGAAGCTTCGAGAATGAACGGTGCGACGGGTAAACCCGCCGATCGTGAGTCCCTGTTGGCGGGTCGTATCGATTCCCAAGGTGGTTTCGGTATGGCCTTTCTTCGGGCGACGGCTGTCTGGTTTACCTTCTTCAAAGTATGCTTTGCTGTCGTAGTCGATTGGGTTCGGCTACGTTGGCTCTGGAACAAACTGCGCGGCGCCGACCATGAGGTGATCAGCAAGTCTCGCCGCGTGCGCCTCGCTTTCGAGGACCTTGGTCCCACATACATTAAATTCGGGCAGATGATCGCTAGTTCGGACGGTCTGTTTCCGGCCGCGCTGTCGGCCGAGTTCCGCCTCTGCTTGGACAGCGTCCCGCCTTTTCCATTCGAAGATGTGAAGCGAATCATTGCCAGTGATTTCGGCCAAGAGTTGTCTGCCATCTTCTCGGAGTTCGGCCCGGAGCCCATCGCCGCGGCGAGCATCGCGCAGGTTCATACGGCTCAACTCGAAGACGGTACCGAAGTGGTCGTAAAGATTCAGCGCCCACGTCTTCGGCGTCGGGTCGCCGCGGACGTACGAATCATGCTGTTCTGGTCGCGGCTGCTCGAGAGGCTCTTTTACCGAGCCCGCCTGGCGAACCTGGTCGGAATCGTGGAGGACTTCGCGCGCACAATTACAGAGGAGATGGATTTCAGGCTCGAGGCCTGGAACATGGACGACTTCAATGCACTGTTCGAGGACCGCGAGGGCAACCGGATTTGCGCACCGCGCGTCTACTGGGGCCAGACGACCCGTCGCGTTCTGACAATGGAACGATTTCACGGCTGGCGCGTTGACGATGTCGAAGCCATGAACGCGATGGACGACACCGAATCCCACCTGGTCGAGGGATTGCTCGGCTGGTTCGAGTCAATCCTGACGTCCGGCTTCTTTCACGGCGATGTGCACGCCGGAAACCTCATGTACCTAGAGGACGGTCGAGTCGGCTTCTTGGACTTCGGCATCGTCGGACGTTTCGACGAGACACAGCGTATGAACGCCATGAGCTTTATGGTGTCGTTGGCGATGAGGGACTTCGGGCGCTTCGCAGACCTTGTTCTCGAGATGACGCCACCGGAAGCGGCAGCCACTGTCGACAAAGAGGTATTGGCCACAGACCTCGAGGGAGCCTATGGCCCACTGGTCTCAATGTCGATGGCTGACCTGAACTACCAAGAGGTGCTACCGGCCATCATGCGGACGGCGATGCGCCACGGGCTGAAGTTTCCCCAAGAGTTCATACTCATCACCAAACAGTTTCTCTATTTCGACCGATATGCCCGATTGCTTGCGCCGAACCTGAACCTGTTCCAAGATCCGAGAATCTACGGACTCCTATTGAGTAAGCTACCGGAGCTGGGTGGACCACAAGCCGTTGGAATGCTATTAAGCGCGTCAGCGTCGGCTTCCCTCTAACAAAGAAGCACTGCAATGGCCGATCGGCAGCGTCAGATTTTGCTCCTATTTTCCCACAAGGTGGAGATGGAGCCGTGCGTCGAGGCCATCCGAGCCAAGACTTACGTTCCCTTCAAGGCGGAACTGACGGGAATCGGACCCCGCAACGCTCGGCAGCGCACGGCGCACTTTGTCGAAGAACTCGGTGGAAATGCCACGATTCTGTGCCTCGGCTCTTCGGGGTGGTTGATTCCCAAGACGCCGCCTGCCGCACCCGTCTGGGCGAGAGAGGTTAAAAGCGAGAGTCGACGCTGTTTTCGGCCAACGCTCGGCCTACCGACCGAGGTCATTGACCGCTTCGGGTGGTCGTCAGCCCGTCTGATCACGGTGTCCCGGCCTGTGCTCGACGATGAACGCGCTATCACCCTGGCGTCGGAGATTGGCGTCGAGATGGTGGACATGGAGTCCAGGGCTGTACTTCAAGAGTGCACGGAGCGCCATGTCGAGTGCGGTGTCGTGAGGGCCATCACCGACTTGGCCGACTCGTCCGGACTCGCGTCCTACCGCTCGCAAGTTTCCAGCGCTATGACGCTTCTGGGACAGGGTGTAGCCGATTTACTGAAATGGCTGCAGGTGCGGGAAGAGACGCGGCTCGTTAACGGACACGACTAGGTGATTCGTGAACGTCTCCGTAGTGATACCGACCTATCAACGGCGAACGCAGGTCCTCAAAGCAGTTCACAGTGTACTCGAAGGTGAGCGACCTCCCGACGAGGTGATCGTCGTCGACGATGGTTCAGACGACGGGACGCAGGAAGCGCTTGCGCGGTTGGATTCGAGTGTTGAGGTGATTCGCTTGGAATCCAACCGGGGGGTGGCAGCTGCCCGAAACATGGGGATCAAGGCCGCTCGACACGAGTGGATAGCGCTGCTCGACTCCGACGACTGGTGGCTGCCCGATCATCTGCAGCGATTGTGCTCAGAGGTCGAGGCTCAGTCAGGCCCCCCGCAGGTCGTACAGACTCGGGAGCGCTGGTATCGAAAGGGAAAGCGGGTGAATCCAAAGCGCCGCCACCTGCCCCCTACAGGCAACATCTTCTTGCCCTCACTGAAACTCTGTCTGGTTTCCTCGTCTGCTGTGATTTTCCCTCGTTCCCTGTTTTGGGAGTGTGGCGGGTACGACGAGCGCCTCCCCGCCTGCGAAGACTACGACCTCTGGCTGAGGATGGCCCTCGAGACCCCGTTCGGATTGGTTGACCAGGAGACGATTGAGAAGGAGGGCGGGCGGCCGGATCAGCTCTCGAATCAGTTCTGGGGTATGGACCGTTTTCGGGTCTTTTCGATGGTAAAGCTGCTGCTGGGTGGACTTCCGGCAGAACTCGTCGAGGCAGTTCGAGAAGTGTGCCTTGAGAAGTTGAGTATCTTGGAGGCGGGTGCCTCCAAACGCGACGATGAGAACGCGGTCCTGGGGTACACCCGTTGGAAAGCGGTCGTCTCCGCCGGACGCTCAGGCGAGAACACGGTGTATGATGCCCACAGCTTTCCGGATCAATTGTCGGAGTACGACTTGCGATGGGACAATCGAGCGTCGGATCCAATACTGGGTGCCTTGCTCCCGGTGGTTGAGGAGAGAACATGACAACTGTTGGAAACAGCGGGGGTTCGCCGCTCGGCTTCATGCGGCGGGTCAAAGTGTCGGAGATCGCGGTCGACGACCATAGCGTTCGCTTCACTGTCGGCGGTCCGGCCAAATCCCTTGTCGAGAGCATCTCGCAGTGGGGCTGCCTCGTTCCGCCGATCGTCAAGCAAGGGTCGAGCAAACTGGTCCCCATCACCGGGTTCAAGCGGCTCGAGGCTCTCAGAGAAACCCACGGTTCCGACACGGTTGTTGACGTCCGCTTCTTGGACGGGGAAATCGGCGTGCTCCGTGCTATTTCGGTGGCAGCAGCGGACCAGAGGAGGGATCGCCCACTCAACCCCTTCGAGGTATCCCGAGCCGTGCGGATCGGAATGCAAGCGGGCCTCACGCGACCAGTCGTCGCCAAGCACCTGCTTCCGTTGCTCGGCGCTGACGGACACGAAACGGTTCTCAAGCGTTTTCTCAAGCTGCAAAGGGTCCCGCCCGTCTTGATTCCGGTATTGGAAGACAAGGGCGTCAACCTAAAGCGGGCTCTAGAGTTCGTTAGGGTGCCGGCCGAAGGCGCAGAGCTCCTTGTGAAATATGCGACGGAGCTGGGATTGAGTGTACGAGCGATGGAGGAATGGTCGCGAATGTGGGGGGACATCGCCCTGCGAGACCTGTGTTCGTGGCGCGAGGTCGCCCACGATTCCGGTCTGACTGAAACTGCCGCAAACTCGAACCTCTCAGCCCCCGATCGGGCCAAGAAGTGTGGGCGCATCTTGAGGCGCCTCCGATACCCGCTATGGGCGCAGGCATTGGACACGACGCGCCTCAGGCTGGGCAAAATGGAGATTCCCGACAGCGCGACGGTCCAGTGGGACGATCGGTTCGAGGCCGAAGGCTTGACGATGAAAATACAGGTGAAGGACGCCTCTGAATTCGAGACCCAAATGGCCTCGTTGTTGGCCCCAGACCAAATAAAAAGGTTGAAGGACTTGTTAGACTCGCTATAGCTACTGCCTGAATAGGCAAGACTCCGAGTTTGTTCCCAATGAAGAAATCAGATTCGACCGGCCGCGCAGGCCGCGGTTCGAGGCCAAAGGCGAGCCTTAACAACATCACTATCGACGCCTCTGTCCGCGACACACCGATCGCGAAACAGTACGAGGCGTTTGGTGAAGCGACCGGCATACCAGTTGACCACATCGAAGGCGTTCCTGATGGCTTCCACGACGGTCACACCTTGGCCACGGGCAAGAAGGAGGTTCTGGTCACTGCGTTTCAAGGCGCGGCGATAAAGGAGTGCACCGGCCTCGAAGATAAGTACGTCTGTTGTAATCTGCACGTCGTGAATCAGACGACGAATTGCCCGCTGGACTGCAGCTACTGCATCTTGCAGGCCTACCTCAACAAGCCCATTACAACGGTGCACGCGAACATCGAACAAATGCTCGGGCAGATCAGGCATGAGGCCGACAGCCAACCCAACCGCTTGTTTCGGGTTGGGACGGGGGACTTGGGAGATGCGCTGGCTCTGGACCCGTTGGGCAGTGCGACAGCCGAGCTTGTCCCGCGCTTCGCCGAGATTCCCAATGTGCTGCTCGAACTCAAGACGAAATCGGCAGAAGTGGATCAACTTCTCAGCCTGGATCATCGAGGCCGCGTTGCGATCGCATGGTCGGTGAACTCGTCCACGATTACCGACAACGAGGAGCACCTGTGCGCCAGCTTGGATCAACGACTCGAGGCGGCTAAACGGGTCGTGGATGCGGGCTACCTCTTGGGTTTTCACTTTGACCCGATGGTCGTGCACGAGGGTTGGGAGGAGCACTACCCAGCTACGATGGAACGTATCGCTGCGGCAGTCCCGCTCGACCGAGTTGCGTGGATCAGTATGGGAGCGCTGCGATTTCCGCCTCATATGCTGAAGACCATGCAACAACGCTTTCCCAACAGCCGTCTCCCCCTGGGTGAGCTATTCGTGGCGTCTGATGGGAAGATGCGCTACATGAAGCCCGCCCGGATCGCCATGTACAAAGCACTCAACGAGAGCATCGACTCGGTCGGGGGCCAAGACGTGTTCCGCTATCTCTGTATGGAGACCCCAGAGGTCTGGCGGCGGGTCTTCGGCTTCGTTCCCGCGACCAATGCGGACCTCGACTTTCGATTTGCTAGTAGTGTGTGCGACAAGTTTCCGTACATGATGGCTCAACCGCCCGAGTTCGAATACTATCGCGAACGTCCCAATCTGGGCCTCGAGACATCAGTCGACGCTTCAGAGGCGGTACGTTTCTCAACGGGTTGAGGAAGACACATGCAGAGTAGCAAGTTCGACCCAGTAGAATATCAAACATGGTCTGCGGAGCCTGCCTTGCAGGCAGAATTCGCGGCAGTTCTGTCGCAAGATAGCGATCGGGCGGGCGTGGTCGGACACCTGAAAAGGGCGGATTTGTTGGCCCTCTACGAAGGCATGGTTCGATTCCGCCTATTCGACACGATGCTGAAACGCTGGGTGAAGCAGGGTGTGATCACCAAAGCGTGGCTGGGTACCGGGGAGGAAGCGGTCAGTATCGGCTGCGCTCAGGCATTGCGTTCTGGTGATGCGATCGGACCCATGATCCGAAACGCCGGGGCTTGCTTCCAGATGGGCATGCCTATGCTGGACCACTTTTCGGGCTATCTTGGCACGACACAGAGTTTGACGAATGGTCGTGACCTACACGTCGGCGATCTGAGTCATGGTGTCGTGGCTCCCATTTCTCACGTCGGTTCCTTGCTCCCGGTAATGGTCGGATTGGCGCTGGGTTACAAGCTGCGCTCGAAACCGTCGGTTGCGATGACTTGGGTGGGTGACGGCGCCAGTCGAACTGGAGAGGTACACGAGGCCGTTAACTTCGCGGCAGTGCAGCGTCTCCCCATCGTGATTGTGTTGCAGAACAACCGAATCGCGCTGGGAACCAAGAACGACAGCGAGTCAGTCGGGCGGTTCGAGGATTGGTTCACTGGTTATGGAATGAAGGTGGAGACCGTCGACGGCAACAACGTCCTCGATGTCTACGGTGCGGCGAAGCTGGCGGTCGACGCCTGCAGAGCTGGTGACGGTCCAGTTGCTCTCGTCGCCAATACGTTTCGCATGGGGGGCCACTCGACTCATGACGAGGCAGAAGCGCGACGTCTCTTTCCCTCTGAGGACTTCGAGCACTGGGGAAAGCGCGACCCCATTCGACAATACGGGGAATGGTTGGTGAGCTCTGGTCGACTTCACCGCGGAAGTGGTCGGCGAGGTCAAGGCAAAGCGACGCGACAGGCACTCGAAAAGGTCGAGAACAAGGTGAATGAAGATGTCGAGGCGGCAGCTGACGTGGCGAAAGCCGGTAAGCTCTCTCAACAGCCTGATCCCAGCTCGGTCGCTCTAGGTGTATACTCGGAGTCCAACGGATAGAGGATGACTTAGAAACAATGGCTCCAAACACCGAGCATGACGTCGCAACGATCCGATCACTGATGTCGGACGGAGACCTTCACGCAGCTGGTGAGCTGATCCACGACGCGATGAATGAAGGTGCCGGGGGGCCAGACGTCGAAACGCTTCTGGCCTACTCCGAGTACCTGCTGCTGAAGTGCCGTCCTTTCTCAGCCGAATCCGCACTCCATCCGATCGAAGACCAGGGTTCCCAACGACAGGAGCTGCTGTCTGCCCGAGCGGCCTTGGCGCGGTCGGATCAGAGTGTCGAGCCCATCAACCCGTCAGCAAGTGATAGAGCGCTGTCTGGCAAGGTCAACACGACATTGCTAGACGGCCTTGACCCGGAACGAATCAGAGAGGCTAGAGCGGCTCAGAGCGCAAACTTCGAGCGCCATCTGCGGGTCAAACCATTCCTGAACGACAACCAGTCTTACCTGCCCGGGGTCCTGGGGACCGTAGACGAACGACTACAGTCACTGGTTCAGGCCGGTCGACCGACCGCTGAAGGGCCGCCAGCGTTGTGGGCCTACTTTCTCGGCGAGACATTGAGGCACCTGGCTGGAGCCGAGTGGCGTGGCGGAGGGCTCGTCGCCGACTCGACGATGAAGATGCCAAATGGATTGGAGTTCAGCCCCTACGTGTGGGCCTTCTGGCGCCTTAACCACCGAACTCACAGTCTAGTGGGACTCGTCTCGGTACTGATGCGGTTGGACGGTGCCGACGATCAAGCGATCAAAGCCACACTCGGATCAACCAGCCCCCTTTTTCCCGAGGGTCGTTACGAACCGCATTGGGGTCGGCACGCTCTGAGTGAGGCGCTACACTACGCCCTGGACCCGGACTGCGATGTGGTTGGGGTCGGCTTGACCGCCGAATGTCCAATTTCACGGATGCAGGTACCCCTCCTCGTCGGCGGCCCAAGCGGCGTCGAGCTGGTTCTGTTTTGGAACACGAGTGAGGAGGAGGAGCAGTTCCGCCGCTTTGTGGACATGCTGTGCCTTTCTGAATACGGCAAAACGCGCTGGCAGATTGTCAGTCCACACGACATTCCCAGTGACCTGGCGCTCTATGGCCAGGCCGACGGAGCCCGACGCGCGGTCTTGTGCGCTCGTCGGTTCCTGACTCCCAATCCGAAGCAAAACGCTCGCTGGTGCGTAACCCTGTTGGACCACCTCATGGACATCGTTTTGGACGGCAGTCTCGAGTCCATCGAGCTGCTCGACGGACCGTTCATGGACAACTTGAGACGAGGCGGACCTCAGCGGTGGGCGTCGCTCTTCGGTGACCGGCATTCGTTGCTGGTGATGGTCACGAGTTACATCGGCGAGACGCTGATCAGGCACGTTGGAGGAAGCTGGGGAGTCGACCGGATCACTGGCGAGCCCTTTGGACCAACCTCTGGACTCGAGGCCGGCGATGTGCGATTCAATTTGGGTGCCAAGGTTCTCAAACGATTCTATTCTGAGGAATCCGTATCGATTCTTCCGGTCGTTAGAGATTACCAGCGGCGGGTCACCACCTGACCGATGAACCAGAAACAGAGAACAAGCGGATGAGCGTAGCACCATATCACACACCAGAGCGGTTCCTGAGTGCCGTTAGACTCCTGCTGGAAAAGGCTGAAAAAGAAGGCAGGGCGACCGACCTTGATCGGGTCGTAAAGCACTTGGACAGTACTCCCAAGGCCGTGAATCCATTGGCCAGCCTAATGATGCTCCTCGACGAAGACTGGCGGATAGCTCTCAGGGACGAAATCGAAGCATACCGCCGCTGGGGCAAACAAAAAGAGCAACCTGTCACTGATGACACGATTCTGGCATCCATGCGCGGGGTCTATGACCAAATGCGGAATGGGTAGAGCAGAATCCGGCTCGGGGAGAGCATGAGCAACGATCGAAAACCGAAGAAGTCTTGGCGGGACATCGATAAGGGTAAGGATGGGAGCGCACATCGGCGTGTCGAACGCCCGGGAAGCGATCCGTACTCTCGAAAAACGAACAAATCCTATCGCGCCGAACTCGACCAATTCTTCGACAAGGGGGTCGTGAGTAACAGGATTCAGGGTGTCATCAAGGAGTCCGGTAACGGCCCCGAGAAACCCAACGAGAGCAATCAAGCCAAGATCAAACTCATCCGAAAAGTGCGGCAGGCCGAGACCTTCGATGGCTTCGTCAATGCGGTTAACGAACTCCGAACCACCTTCGGACTGCCAAACGATGCCGATGTGCTGACGCGGGTTCTCGAACATCCGGACAACTCAGCGGTCGTAGAGGCGCTCGACGCACTCTGCGGCATGTCAAAGCGACTCAAACTGATCGATATCAAGGCGATCAGCGCACGGCTCGACACACTCGAGGCCGTCAGTGATGACTCGGCGGTGCTCAAAAGTGTAGAAGCCCTGCGAGCGAAAATGTGATCAACTTCCCCATGGACCGGGGAACAGCGTAAGCGGCTGATCTAGAGGGAAGATCGGGAGCATGAACGTGAACGACAATAGAACGGCGATCAAGGAAGTACAACCGGGTGGACCCGTCTCGACGGTGCTGCGCGTCATCGAAAAGAGCAGCAAGAGGACCAGGTCTGATAAACCCTACCTGGCCCTGACGCTTGCGGATAACACCGGCAAGATTCAAGGCCGAGTTTGGAATCGGGCGGATCATTACGCGGAGCTCTTCAGTGAGGGCGACTTCGTCTACCTCGAAGCATTCGCAGAGACCTTCAACAATAGCGTTCAGCTCAAGATCGAGCACTTAGAACGCATCGCACCCGAGGGCGTTGAACTCAGTGCGTTCGAGCATGCCTCCGTCTACGACCCGTCGCAGATGGCCGCCGACCTGACCAACCTCGTCGAGAACGAGGTGGGCAACGTTCTCGTGAAGCGGGTGCTCCTCGCCATATTGGAGGACGAGGAGGTCGCAGCAAAGCTCCGACGGGCTCCAGCCGCCAAGCTCAACCACCACGCTTATGTGGCAGGCCTCCTCGAACACACATTGAGCATGTGCCGACTAGCGCTAACCGTGGCCGACCACTACGCGGACTACTATCCGGGGATGGTCGATCGCGACCTTCTGATTGCTGGAACCGTACTTCACGATATCGGCAAGCTGTGGGAGTTGGGCCTGGACAAGGGCATCGACTATACGGAGGTGGGCCGCCTTGTCGGGCATGTCGTGATGGGAGCCGAGTTGGTCACCCGCACGTTCCAGCAGCTCGGAATCGACAACCCGCTGCTCGAAATGAGGATCAAGCACCTCGTCTTGAGCCATCACGGCGAACTCGAGTTTGGTGCCCCGGTGAAACCGCTGACCGCCGAGGCGCAGCTTCTCAATTACATCGATCAAATCGACGCAAAAATGAACATGTTCGCGGCGGCCATCGGCGAACAGACCGAAGGGTTCACGCCTTTCAATCGCCCACTGGGACGATTCGTCTATGCGGGTTCGGTTGACGATCAGAACGGAGCAACCGAGGCTGCTATCGAGGAAAGCTCGGCGGCGAGTGAGCCGGCCGCGGTCCGGGCCAAGGCTGTGGAACTCTCCGCCGCGGTGCCTTCGACTGCCGTGTTGCCCGCAGAACCGCCTGAGGCGGAAAGGTCAGCTTCACCGGACGCTTCCATCAGCGTCGAGACCACTGTCGAGGACGCGGGTAGTGACTCGACTCCAACGGCTACTGATTCAGAATCGGATGAACCCCCGTTCTCGGTATACGAGTCCGGTGCTGACCGTGCGACCCACGACCTCGAGGATGACGACCAGGATTTTGACATCCCACCATGGGCGCTTGCAAAGGCCGTCGATCCACCTGTGGCCGAAACCGAAGCGGTCACTACTGCACCCGTCGAGGCCGACGCTAGCGCGGACAACGACCCGTCGTCGGAGGCCCAGCCACCACTCGTTGAAACAGCGGCCAGCTGGCGACCGGCGGCGGTGTTGCCGGACCCGGTAGCAGCCGAAGCGGCCCAGCCCGAGCCAGGACTCATGCCCGCAGTTGAACTGACAGCCACTGAACCAACGCCCGAGACGTTGACCCCGGCGATAGCACCGAAGACGGCGCCAGCGTTGGCATCACGACCCAACATCGACGACGAGGGCTATGTGGATACACTCACTCTCGATCTCTTCGACGATTCGCGGCGGTAGGGCGGTCGAGGGTCCTGGGGCCGATTTCAATCCTGTAACGCAGGTCAGATAGTCGAGACGATCGGGCGGTTGACAGATCGAGAGCCCAGGTGGTACATCCGCGCCCCGTTGCGGGCACTCATGTGCCTAGCCAGGCCAACGTAGCTCAGCACGGCAGAGCAACGCACTCGTAATGCGTAGGTCGTCGGTTCGAATCCGACCGTTGGCTCTTCAGTTCCTATATCTCCTACTTTCGGGGGCACTTCCCATGAATGGCGTGTGTTTTGTTGGTACCGACACCGGCGTGGGCAAGACCACCTGCGCGGCACTTACGATCCAACACTTTCGTCAGAGAGGCTTGACGCCGGCACCTTTCAAACCCGTCGAAACCGGATGCCGAGTTGACGCGAGTGGCGCACTGATTCCCGAGGACGCTGTGCGGTTGCTGACCGCCTCTGGCCTGAGTCTGCCGATCGAAGACGTCTGCCCCTATCGGTTTGTGCCGCCAGTCACTCCACTAGTCGCAGCAGAAGAAGTCGGTTCGGAGATCTCGAGTTCCGAGATTTACCGCCAGTTCGAGAAAATCGGGGATCAGTTTGGCACAGTCGTAGTGGAGACCTGCGGTGGACTTCTCAGCCCGATTGCCACCCGGTTGGACAGTCTCGAGATCGCCCGCCAGATGGGGCTCCCTATTTGTTTGGTGGCTCGCTCTGCCCTGGGCACGATAAATCACACGCTTGCTTCGCTGGGCGCGCTTCGAGCCGAGGGGCTCGAGCCGATCGGTGTCGTGTTGAGCCGGACCAGGCTCGAGCGAACAATCGACGAAGATACCAACAGGTCGATGATCGAGCGGGTCGGAAAGGTCCGGGTCTTTGGGACCATCCCCTTCTTGAGCGACGAGCCGGGCGTCCCCGAGTGGTTTCCAGCACTTTCGGAGGCGGTTCTCGAATAGCAGCTGACCCCACAACTAATCGGTGTTATTGTTTTGCACTCATTGGAGACAGCTGAGGGGATTTTGACCGGTGGATCGTCCGCCGAATAGCGATCTAACGCGGACTCCGCGAAGCGGCACGGTAGTCGTTGTCGAGGCCGGAGAGACGGGATCACATCGACTTCACAAGCTCGACCAGAACCTGGCCGGGAACGTGATCGTACTCGACACGAATGCTGCGCTGGAATCCCAGGTCCCAGTAGATACCGAGTTCTTTGTCTTCGACGTGGGCATACCCGACCTGTCTACCTGGTCGACTCTCACCAACTTGGCTCATAGGGGAGTCCTCAGCGGAAGACCAATACTCGTCGCCTCTGTGCGTGGCGAGCAGGGATGGGTGCTCGGCTTGTCGGGTGTCCTCGCGCCCCCTCTCAATCCGCGCCTGCTCTGGCGCGAGATAAAACGCCTGAAACTCCCTGTCGGTGCAAAGATCCTCATTGTCGATCACAACTCGACCGCGGTAGAGGCGATGTCGCGTCGGCTCGAATACGAAGCCTTTCAGGTTTTGTGTGCTGCTGACGGTGAGACGGCGCTCGAGATCGCCCGCATGGCAGAACCGGCATTGGTCGTTATCAATCCCCTCGTCCCAGATCGGCAGGGGTTTGCCACAGTCGAGGCGTTGCGCCGAATGTCGGGTGGGCCGCCATGCCACATTTTCTTGCTACTCGAAGAACAGTTGGCAGATGAGGATGCGCTCTGGTTGGGCCTCCAGATCATCGGCGCCAGTCGCAATCAACTGACAGACTCCGATATCGCGCGAGAGATTCTGCGAGCGACGTCCAATGAGACCTCGGGTACCTCGATCAAAGGCCCGAAATCAGCCGGGGACTTTGTACTCATCGTCGAGGATGACCCCGTGTATCAGCGGCTACTGTCCGTCTTTCTTTCGGATGCGGGCTATCAAACCAAGGTCGCCGAAGATGGAGTCGAAGCCCTGCAGATCATCCGCAGTGAGACACCGAGCGCGGTGACACTCGATCTCGGGCTACCCGAAATGGATGGTTTCAGCGTTCTAGAGGCGCTTCGGGCAGAGCCCCAGGGCAAGGACGTTCCTGTCGTCATTCTGTCGGGTATGGCAGATCGGGGAAACGTAGTAGGAGCGAACGCCTTTCTATCTAAGCCCTTTCAGCGCGGTGAGCTCGTCAAAACGCTGGCCAACCTCGGCGTATCCCCCTGATTCTCACTCTAGCGTTCGCGGTGGAACGCCCCGATTACGGCGCCGCCGGTTGCATTCATTGAGGGGGCGAAGAAACC
This sequence comes from uncultured Bradymonadales bacterium, assembly GCA_964503485.1. GTDB lineage: Bacteria > Myxococcota_A > Bradymonadia > JAFGEP01 > JAFGEP01 > CAZDBH01. The sequence goes on from CAZDBH010000047.1 coordinate 19,037, forward strand.
GGCGTCGTAGCTCGGGGGAGATCTGACGCATTTCGACGATGGCTTGGTCCGCTCGACGGCAGCGCCCCGCACCTAGGGCGGTCTCCGCAGTCTCGATCAACTCTTGGGCACGCTCGATGGTCGCGCCGAGGTCTAAACTCAGGAGGATGTCCTGTGTAGCCAGCCGTTCGACGGCTGAGGTGAGTTGCTCCGCAGCCCCCTCCACATCACCCTGATCGAGGAGTCCGGCTGCTATTCCGGCCGAACGGGCCGCCTCAGTCACGATGAATACGCGGTTGGGTAATGGGACAACTTCAACAGCCGCAAGGGAGTCCTGTGACGCTGCGGTCGTATCATCCGAGCCGCCCGCATCGTTCTCTACTGCGTCTGATCCTGGTTCGTCGGAGTTACTCCCGGAGGGGAACACCTCGAGGTACAGATACCCAGCCGCGATCGCTGCGAGGATCACAAGCGGCACGAGAAGTAAGCCAAACGAAAACGTGCGCCCGCCCAGGTGGTTCGAGAAATCGTCCTCTTCGACGTCCAGGTCTCCGCCGAGCAGGCCGAGTTCCTTTTCTTTGTGGTCCGGCTCGTCTCCCCAGGTAAACCCTTCGTTTTCGTGCTCGGCTTCGAACTCACCCCCGAGAAACCCCTCCGCGGGTAGGTCGGCGCCGAACTCCTCTTCGTCTTCTCCGCTAACCACGAGATCGAGGTCCTGCGAGATGGGCGAGTCGTTTAGAGCAATCGGTTCGGCAGCCGGGGGTCTAGGGGTGACCTGGCTCGGCCCTTCGTTTTCCTGATCGGCTGCCACCGCCACTGCAGCTCTGCTGTGTGAGAGCACTTCCTCGGGTCGGGTCACTTCGACCGACGGTCGGTCCGAGGTGGCTGCGGGCCGCGTCGCACTGGCTGGGCGATTCGCCCCAGCCCGCTCATCGTCGGTGACCGAGGCGAGTATGCGGCCATCGATCGGTAGGCCGCCTTGCGGAGTCGAGTCGCTCATGGTTGCGGCGACCCGCTCCAAGGAAGCGAGCACCTCTTCCATGGCTGGCGGCCGGTCCTCCGGTTTCTTCCGAAGGCACTGCTGGACGAATTTTACCAAGGCTGCGGGTATGTCCTTCTGACGCAGCAGCGCTTCCATTGGTGGCGGTTCTGATATGTGCTTCTTGATGAGCTCGTTGCGATCGCGACCAGCAAACGGGGCGTGCCCGCTCAACATGAAGAACACCACGGCACCGAAGGAGTAGACATCCGAGGCATAGGATACTTCGACCCCACGGGCCTGCTCGGGGGACATGAATTCGGGTGTGCCGAAAACCGCACCTGTTTGAGTCAGCCTATGCTCCCCGTCATCCAAGATCCGGGCGATTCCGAAGTCCAGCACCTTGGCCGTGTGCCGCCCGCCGGGAGCGCCGGTGACCATGACGTTGTCTGGCTTCAGATCGCGGTGGATGATCTGCTGACTGTGCGCGGCAGCCAAGGCTTCCCCAATTTGGCGCGACAATCGCACGGCGAGTTGTGGCAGCAAGCGGCCCTGGACCTGAACGAAATGCGACAAAACATCGCCGTCGATGAACTCGGTGACGATGTAGAGGGTGCCATCTTTAAGTCGACCAAAGTCGAGGAGGGTTACTGCATGCGGGTGTTTCACCCGACAATAGGAGCGAGCTTCGTTGAAAAACCGCGCGACGATTCTCTCGTCAGCGGCATAGCGTCGATGCAGGAGCTTCACCGCGACCCGTTGAGCTAGCGTCTCGTGCTTGGCTACGTAGATTTCGCCCATGCCGCCCGACGCGATCGGTTCTTCGATCGTGTACCGTCCAGCGACGGTCTGTCCAATGTGCGGATCGGAAGCCACCGTCATCGTCGACGAGCCACACATCCCACAAAACTTGGCAGAGCGAAGCACGGCACCACCACAATTGGGGCAGATGACGGTCTTGCTGTTCTCCTCCATGGATCTCCTTCCACGGTGAGGTTAGTCACTCACAACGGCATGGAACTTCGGTTTATTTCGGAAGATCGGTGTTGTTCCCCGCCGAGTGGACTTCCATGTCCCGTCGCGCGGTTGAACATAACAGGGGAATGCCAGGTGGGCAAAACTGATGACGTGTCAGGATCGTCGGGACAACGGCGACTACTTCTTGCCTTTGGGCTTTGGCTTCGTCTTCGTCGGTTTAGTTTTTCCGCCTTTACCCTTTTCGATTCGCATCAACATGCCGCTTTCCTCCGTTTGAACCAAGGTTGAATTGAGTGGTACGAAAGTAAACCTGCCCGTTCGATTTCACAACCTTCCTGCTCGGTCAGTTGCCCAGAGTTGTCTCCAACGCTTCCCGCTTGAGCTGTTCTGCGAGGTTGGAGTCGAGTTCGCTAATCCGCTCAGCGAGGAGATCAGACTTTGGCAGCTGTCCGCGGAATACGGTGATGCGGTACTGAGCTTCGAGTAGCTCGAGGGCGAGATGACGCTCGGGACCGCTCATCAACGGCTCACGCGCTTTTTTTCTCATTGCAGAGGTCCGCAGGTGCCCGTAGGCCTTGCGGGCTGCCGTGAGGACCTGCGAAGCGCTCCTCTCCATATGCTGGGGAACGGTGGCCAGACGCTGGGGGGAAAGCGACTGCTCGATTTGGGCGATCGATTCATCCACCTCGCTGCTCGTCGCCCACCAGGTCAATCCGAGATACTCGAAATCATCGAGGGGCGCGCCCTTGGACGCCCTCAACTCGACCATCGCACTCACATCCGAATCGTCGTTCACGATCCGAGTCAGACGTCTCTGTGCCGGGGCGTCGGAAAACCGAACCAGGTTCATTTCGGCGAGCGCTGAAACGATGCCGAACTGGGCCTCGCGCGGCAATTGGCTCTGGGAGTAGACCGCAAGAAGCTGGTGCGACCCGGACAGGTATTTTGCGACGAACGTCTCGTGTTCCGCCGATAGCGCAAGCGTGTGACTCAGCAGATCCGGCCGCACCTGCAGCAGCAGGTACCGATCGATGATCTCCGACTCTCGGTCAGCCATGGCATTTGCCGCCATTGTACTGAACTGCTCGAACAGATCGTTGTAGGTGTCGATCTCCGTGCTCGCCAGACGCGATTCCCGTGGGAAGCGCTTGAGTCGATAGAGTCTGTACTGCAGCTTGTCCAACGAGAGTAGCTCGCTGGTCAGGCCGCGGACCCTGCGCACGACTGCCTCCTTCAACATCTCGCTGTCGAGCAACTTGTGCCTTGCGAGGGAGGTCTCCTCCGAGAGCCCGTACTCGCGCGCCGTCTTGAGCACTCGGCCGCCCGCCTCGGTTGAGAGCAGCCCCTTACTGATGAGATCGCCCACGATCGAGAAACTGCTCGACGGGGGCAAGCGATATGCGTTGACGATCTTTCCCGCGGCCGTGAACAAATACCATCGTGTGCCTGACTCGGGTCGACTGGCGATAAGAACTGCTCCCGGTCGCCATTCAGCAGCCGACCTCACGCTCTCTAGCGCACCGCGTCCCGACACGTCGTTGTCTTGAATGACCGACTCTTCGTCTCGCTCTAGCCGGTTCAGGAAGAGGTGGGCTCCGATGAGCTCTGACTCCAAGTTCGGAATCTGCTCAGGATGCGAATCGGTCTTGATAGAGGCAGCTTCAGAGGGCTCCGCAAAATCGTGCACGTCAATCTTGGGACTAGAATCACTCTCCTGAGGAGGCGAAAACGCGCCGGGTCGAGCCTGCGGTGGGAAGTTCGGTGGAACCCGAGTCTGACCCGTCCGCACGCGATGCCAGGTGTCGCTGGCACTCCCCAACCCAGAATCAAGGAAGAGTTCGACCGACAGGGGAAGCGGTGTTTTGCTACCAGACCGCTCGACTGCCGGGATATCCTCCGGGTCGGGCAGCCACTCGCCATAATCAGTTTCGTCGTCAGTCATGACGTCGCTGACCCGGGGCACCGCGCTGGTCTCTTCTCGCGGCTCCGGCTCATCGTCTGCGACTTCGAGCTCGAGCTCGACTCCGGGAGGAAAACCAGAGTAGTCCGAAACCACCGGCCAGTCTGAATCGTCGGTTTCCTCTACAACAGGAAGAGCCTCTTCGGCTGGTGCTTCGGCGGCGGAGTCTGCCCCTTCCGCAGGATCTGGTTCGGGTTCGGGTTCGGGTGGGTCATGTTGGTTGACCCGTTCCGTTTCGAAGGAGTCACTATCGACACCGCCAATAGCAGAAGCCGCGCCCGAGTCCGGTCTCGCGGGTGGAGACGTGTCCTCGAGTGACTCCGGGCTGACACCGAAGTTACCTGAGTTCGGTACGTGCTCCATTTCTTCCCAAAGAGCGGCCAACAGACTTTCACTAAGCGAGCCGAAGGCCCCATCCGGAAGCTGCGGCTGCAAGACCACGCGCCCGTTGCTCCAGGCGAGGATCTTTCCGCGGAACTGCTCCCCTCTCCGTGCCGTGCGAAGCAACACACTGATCACCAACGTGGTCGGTTGCGGTTCATCGACGACGATCGAGAAGGCTCCAGCAGAAGTCACAGATTGGGTCATCTCTTCGAGTGCTTTCGGGTTCTTCACCCGCACGACGAGTCGTAGCTTGCCCGAACCGTGTTCCAGTTTTGCCTGAATGTCCTTTGCCACTTGCCCCGCGCTATCTGCTGAGAAGGTGCGCCGTCAGTCTAACAGAGCTGGCACGATTGGTGGAGGGAGACAGTCCTCGCGCAGTTGCCAAAGGGATTCATCATTTCTTGGCTGTGTAATCAAGTTTGGTGGAAACCGGGTGGCGGAGGAAAGGGGCGACGGTAGCGGACTAGTCTTCAACCGGGGCTTCGGGTTCCTCCTCTGGAACCGGAGCAGCTTCGGGCGCAGCGGCCTCTTCTTCGGGAGCAGCGGCCTCTTCTTCAGGCGCAGCGGCCTCTTCTTCAGGCGCGGCGGCTTCCTCGGCTGCCTGCGTGTCGTCGTTGGCTGCCGTATCATCGTCGGACGTTCCGGCTTCTTCGTCGTCGGTGCTTTCGTTGTCGTCGGTGCCTTCGTTGTCGTCGGTGCCTTCGTTGTCGTCGGTGCCTTCGTCGTCGTCGGTGCCCTCGTCGTCGTCAGTACCTTCTTCGTCGTCGGTATCGCCGATACCGATCGCCGGTGCCTGGCTGGGATCAACACTTCCCCTACCGACGCGGGACTCTCCCTGACTGGCGTCAAAAGCTAAGACCATACTCAAGCCCATGAACAGAACAGCAGAGCCGACTGTCAGTTTTGATAGGAAGGTCGCTGCTCCGCGATTACCAAGAATCGTAGCACCACCGCCACCGCCGCCACCACCGAACACGCCAGACAGGCCATCGCCCTTACCAGCCTGCAGAAGGACGACCATGATCATGAAGAAACAATTTAGAACAAAGAGCACGTAGAGTGCGGAAATCATGCGAAACCTCAGCGTTTCAATAGCGAAATCGGTCAACCCATAGTCGACAGGGCGCGCAATATACTCACCGAATCGGGGGGGCGCAATCTCTAATCGCTTTGACCTCTATAGTCGGTCACACCCCATGAGTGGCCGAAGGGCAGACGGGACCGAAATCGAACCGTCCTCGTTCTGATAATTTTCCAGTATAGCTACGATCGTGCGACCAATCGCCAAGGCTGATCCGTTCAGAGTGTGCACGAACTGCGGCTTCTTCTGGCCGGGATCTCGAAACCGGATGTTCGCACGACGAGCCTGGAAGTCCTTGAAATTGGAGCAACTCGATATCTCTCGATACCGGTTTTGGCTCGGGACCCAGACCTCGATGTCGTAGCACTTGGCGGCCGAAAACGAGATGTCACCGGAGCACAGGTTGACCACCCGGTATGGCAGCTCCAGGAGTTGAAGGACCTGCTCGGCTTCCCTGACGAGTTCCTCGTGATCCTGTTCACTCGAGTCGGGCCGAGCGAAGCGAACCAGTTCCACTTTCTCGAATTGGTGTTGCCGAATCAGACCGCGGGTATCTGCACCGTAGCTACCGGCTTCTCGACGGAAGCAGGGCGAGTAGGCAACGTACTTGCGGGGGAGATCCTCCGGATTGAGGATTTGTTCCCTCAAGAAATTCGTGACTGGCACTTCGGCCGTGGGAATGAGGAAGAACTCGTCAGTCTGAAAAGCGTCTTCCTCGAACTTCGGCAACTGACCGGTTCCGAGCATCGAGTCGCGATTGACCAGAAATGGCGTGGCCAGCTCGGTGTATCCGTGCGCGCTCGTGTGCAGGTCCAGCATGAACTGAATCAGTGTTCTGTTGAGCTTGGCGGCTGCTCCCGATAGGAAGGTGAATCGCGAACCGGTTACTTTTGCGCCGGCCTCGAAGTCGATGATCCCCAACTTCTCGCCCAGGTCAGCGTGCTCTTTTGGCTCGAAATCGAACGCTCGCGGTTCACCCCAAGTGCGAACGACCGTGTTGTCGCTCTCGTCGGCACCCATCGGTACCGAGTCGTCGATCAGATTCGGAATGTAGTAGAGCAGCGATTCGAGTTTCGCGACGGCCTCTTTCCGTTCTTCCTCGAATTGTTTGACCTGGTTGCTCATCTCTTTGAGTTCGGCGCGCAGCGCCTGGAACGCCTCGCCACTCTTGTCGATGGTCTTCATCGACTGCTGGGCCTCCCGCTGCTTGAAGCGGGCGGTCTCCGCCTGATGAATCAGGTCTCGGCGCAGCGAAATGAGGCGTTCGAGCTCGTCGAAATCAACCTCTGTCTTTCGAGCTGTTGTTTTTTCTCGGACGATGTCGAGGTGATCGGTGAGGAAGCGTAGGTCGAGCATTGTCTCTGCCTGGTCCACAAACCAAGTGCACCGGCTGAACCGCCGGTGCACTCTGAAAAAAATGCGAGAGGGGGGATTCGAACCCCCACGCCCTTGCGGGCACAAGATCCTTAGTCTTGCGTGTCTGCCAAATTCCACCACTCTCGCGCAGTGCTAAAAGGCAGGCGGGCTTCTATCATAGGACCTTGGGGGGGTCAATCACGAAAACGTCAAAGTCGCTCCGATTGGTCCCGACGAGATTCGATCGATCGCAGCGGTTGTCGTGGGCTTCAGCTTGTTCTATAACGCGCCCGTCGACAAACTACATAACCACTCAAGATCGGGGTTTAACATGGCAATTCGAATGGGAATCAACGGGTTCGGACGAATCGGCCGCTGCGTAGCACGCATCCTAGCCGAGCATCCCGACGTGGATCTGGTGGCCGTGAACGACCTGAGCGATGTGAAGGCACTCGCCCATTTGTTCAAATACGACTCGGTGCACAGGACCTTTGATGGCACGGTCGAAGTCCAAGACGGCGACATGATCATCAACGGGGACCGGTTGCGAGTCCTCGCCGAACGAGATCCTGCCGAGTTACCCTGGGGCGAGCTCGACTGCGATATCGTTCTAGAGTGCACAGGTCGCTTCAGGACGCGAGACGCCGCTGGCGCTCACTTGAGAGGTGGCGCCAAGAAGGTCGTCATCAGCGCACCGGGAAACAACATCGATGGAACGTTCGTCATGGGTGTCAACCACACCTCATACGACGCCGCCAACCACTCGGTGATCTCAAACGCGTCGTGTACCACCAACTGCTTGGCTCCAATGGCCAAGGTGCTCAACGATACTTTCGGGATCGAACAGGGCATCATGACGACGATCCATGCCTACACGAATGACCAGTCACTTCTTGACGGTATTCACAAGGACTGGCGCCGCGCACGTGCTGGAGCCCTGTCCCAGGTGCCCACATCGACAGGCGCTGCCAAAGCCGTCGGGATCGTCCTTCCGGAAATCGCTGGTCGCCTCGGCGGTATGGCCATACGGGTCCCCACGCCCAACGTGAGCTTGGTCGACCTCGTAGTGAACACGAAGAAGGCGGTGACCCCCGAGATCGTCAACGCCGCCATCAAGGAGGCAGCCGACGGGCCACTCAAGGGAATCATCGAGTACCAAACCGATCCCCTCGTCAGCTCGGACCTCTACGGCAACCCGTACTCCTGTATCTTCGACTCGCTTCTCACCGCCACACAGGGCGAGCATCTGCTGAAGGTCTTAGCTTGGTACGACAACGAGTGGGGTTACAGTAACCGCCTAGTCGATCTCGCGTGTTACATCGGAGCACAGCTCTGATGGAGCTCACCGGGATAAGCTATCTCGACGACATCGATTTCGCGCGAAGAACCGTGTTGTGTCGCGTCGACTTCAACGTTCCTCTGGATGGGTTCCGGGTAGCCGATGATACGCGCATTGTGGCCGCTCTTCCGACCATCAAGGCACTGCGAGATCAGGGAGCCAAAGTAGTCCTTGCGAGCCATTTGGGAAGACCCAAAGGGCGGCGCGAGCCGAAGCTCTCGCTGGAACCGGCCGCCATGCGGCTTGCGCAACTGCTCGACTGCGAAGTGCGTTTCACCGACGATTGCGTTGGCGATGGCGTTCAGAAGGTGGTTGCGGATCTGGCTGAGGGGGACATCGCGGTTCTGGAGAACCTCCGTTTCCACCAGGCCGAGAAGAAGAATGATCCGCACTTTTCCAAGCTACTTGCCGCGCCTTTTGACTGCTACGTGAATGACGCCTTCGGAACCTGCCACCGCGCTCATGCGTCGATGTATGGTGTGGTGCAGCACTTCGACACACGTGCTGCCGGTTTCCTCGTGCAACGCGAAATCATCAAACTCGGCGAGGTACTGTCCAGCCCGGCTTCCCCGTTCGTCGCCATTCTGGGCGGAGCAAAAGTATCGGACAAACTGGGCGTGATCCGCTCGCTCCTGGGGCGCTGCGACCAGCTTTTGGTGGGTGGGGCGATGGCCTACACCCTGTTGGCCGCGAAGGGATGCCAAATCGGGGACAGTCTGGTGGAAACAGAGAAGCTCGACCTGGCCCGCGGTCTGCTCGAATCGGCAGGCTCCAGCCGGACCGAACTGCTGCTGCCTAGCGATCACGTGATCGCGGAGAGCATCAATGCATCGGAGTCCACCACCACCGACGGCATCGAGATCCCCGAGGGGTGGGCCGGTTTTGACATCGGCCCAAGAACGCTGGAGCGGTATAAGAAGACCGTTCAGGATGCTGGTTCTGTACTTTGGAACGGACCGCTGGGAGTCTTTGAAAAACCCCTCTTCAACACCGGCACCTTCGAGGTCGCCGCAGCGATAGCAGAATCTTCGGCGGCCAGCGTCGTCGGAGGAGGCGACTCGGCAGCGGCGGTGCGGCAGGCCGGCTTGACCTCTGAAATTGGCCACGTCTCGACGGGCGGCGGTGCCTCACTCGTTTTTATCGAAGGGAAACCACTGCCCGGCCTCGAGGCACTTCGGGCGGGCCATAGTTTCTCGTAAACAGTTCAAGATGGAGGCTCTCAGATGAGCAGGCGTCCCATAATTGCCGGCAATTGGAAGATGAACAAGACGCCCGCCGAGGCGGCTGAACTCGCGAAGGCTCTGCGACGCAACCTGTCACGCTATTCCGACGTGGACATCGTGCTCGGGCCGACCTACGTAGCGCTGCCAGCCGTAATTGCTGAAGTTGCAGACAGTCCACTCGGAGTCGCTGGTCAAAATCTTCACTGGGAACCCAAAGGGGCCTATACCGGCGAAATCAGCGGTCCGATGCTCAAGTCGCTTGGCTGCGACTACGTCATCATCGGTCATTCCGAGCGAAGACAGTACTTTGGCGAAACCGAAGAGTCGGTCAACAAGCGCATCAGGGCCGCTTTTGATGCAGGTCTGACCCCAATCCTCTGTGTCGGCGAGTCGCTGGAAGCCCGTGAGGCGGGCAACACCCAAAGCGTGGTCGGTGGCCAGGTCGAGGGTGGACTCGCTGGGTTTTCGAGCCGGGAACTCCAGGGTTTGGTGGTCGCCTACGAACCAGTCTGGGCCATCGGAACCGGGCGGACGGCGACCGACGAGCAAGCACAAGAGGTACATGCCTTCATTCGCAATCTGCTCGAGACTCTTTTTGACAGCGAGTTTGCCCAGGCGACCCGCATTCAATACGGAGGCAGCGTCAAACCGGGAAACGTTGCCGGACTGATGAGCCAGACGGACATCGACGGCGCCCTCGTTGGCGGCGCCAGCCTGAGCGCGGATACGTTTACCTCGCTCGTTCAGAACGCTCGCTAGGAGCCCGTCGCGTATAACGCCCCGGACTCCAGCCGTTAGCTTTTAG
>CAZDBH010000048.1:0-27787 GCA_964503485.1 uncultured Bradymonadales bacterium
GCTAAAAGCCAATGGCGGAGCCTGGAGCGCTATGCGCGACAGGCTCCTAGCCTTCTTGAATCACACGCCCATCGAGCTGCGAAGCAACTGAGTCGGCCTCGGAGCGTCTCGTATAGTTGCCCATTTGGACTCGGAAGGGACGGGGACCGTCGCTAAGCAGCGTGACGATCGCGTTGTGACCCGATTCCTGGAGCCGAATTCGGATTGCATCCGCCTCATCGAAACTGCCGTAGCGTCCGATTTCAACGATGAAAAACCCAAATTCTTCGGCACCTTGGCTGTCCACGCGACGCACAGTGCGGCGTTCCACACGCCTGGTTCCATTATTGTTTGGCTCTTCCCCTCGGTCAGTCACCTGTTCGACGACTGGTTCTTGAGCTTGTGGCGGATCGGGCTCGACAACTACCGGCTCCGGAGTTGGTTCCGGTTCCGCATGAGCCACTCGCTCGGGCTCCTGGACCGCGGGTTCGCGTTCTAGAGCTCGAACTGCTGGCTCCTCCTGCGCTTGAGGGGGAGTCAGCATTACCTGAGGGCGAGAATTGCCGCTCGGCAGTTCATCGTAGAAAGTGAAATCGTCGGGTTCGGGTTCTGGCTCTTCTTCGAGGCCAACAGGCACGAGTGGGTCATCAACCGGGCCTTCACTCACCGCCAGGGGCGTTCCCAAATTGGGAATCTGCATTCGCTGACCGACAATGACACCCACCACAAAAGCCACCGAAACGATGAGCATACACCCGACAAACCCGTAAAAGGCCTGCCTCTTGTCCAGCCGGAACTCAATCACACCCCGGGTTTTCGACATCACCACCCTCCATCACACAAACAGAAACACGGCGCGTAAAAGCGAGTGTAGCGCCGAGATCTTTACTCCGCAAAAAATCTAAAACGCGCACTTGGCGTGGGACACGACATCGCGTAGGTTCACGCGAGCCCGCGGGAACTCTTTTTTGGAATGGGGAATTGGACCAGAGTCGGATCAGGAACTTCTCGATCGTCGCGCATATCGACCACGGAAAGTCGACGCTTGCGGACCGGATGATCGATCGGACGCTCGCGGTCGACGAGCGTAAGATGAAAGGGCAGTTCCTCGACAACATGGACCTAGAACGGGAGCGCGGGATCACGATCAAGGCGCAAACCGTCCGATTACCTTACAAGGCGGCTGACGGGAAGCTCTACCACCTCAACTTGATCGATACGCCAGGTCATGTGGACTTCCATTATGAGGTCTCCCGCAGCCTGCAAGCCTGCGAGGGAGCGTTGCTCGTGGTGGACGCGAGCCAAGGTGTTGAGGCGCAGACCGTCTCAAACGCTTATCTGGCTCTCGAGAATAATCTCGAGATCGTTCCGGTTATCAACAAGATCGACATGCGCGCCGCCGACGTCGATCGCACCAAGGCCGAGATTGAAGAGGTTATCGGTCTGTCGGCTGCGGATGCGATTCTAACCAGCGCAGTCGAAGGGATCGGGATCGACGACTTACTCGAGGCCCTCGTGATTTTGATTCCGCCGCCTGGCGGAGATGTTGAGGCACCGTTGCGAGCCCTGATCGTCGACTCCTGGTTCGACCCCTTCCGCGGCGTTACGGCGGTGATTCGAGTCGTGGACGGTTGCCTCAGCAAGGGCGATCAGATTCGAATGATGGCTACCGACGAGTCCACAGACGTTGGGGAGGTAGGCGTTTTTAGCCCGTTCAGAAAATCGGTCCAAACCCTCAAAACCGGTGAGGTGGGCTATCTCGTCACCGGAATCAAAGACGTCAAATCGGTTCAGATCGGCGACACCGTGACGTTGCACAAGAAGGCTGCCTCGACTCCACTGCCCGGTTTTCGCGAAGCAAAAGCGATGGTCTTTTCGGGGCTGTACCCCGCTGACAATGCAGACTACGAAGCGTTGAAGGACGCGATGGAGAAGCTGGCCCTCAACGACTCGGCATTCTCCATCGAGCCCGAGAGTTCAGACGCCCTTGGTTTTGGATGGCGCTGCGGCTTTCTCGGCCTCCTGCACATGGAGATTGTCCAGGAGCGTCTCGAGCGGGAGTACGGTATCAACCTGATTACGACCGCGCCGACAGCCGTGTGCCGGGTTCGACTCAAGGATGGGACCGAGTTGATGGTCGACAACCCGAGCCAATTCCCGGACGTCGGCCGGTTTGTGGAAGCTCAAGAACCGACGATCACGGCGACCATCCATCTACCGAGCCAGTTTGTCGGGCCCGTGCTGGCCCTTTGCGAGGAAAAGCGGGGCTTGCAGAAGGACATGCTCTTCCACGGCAGCGATCGCGTCGAAATCAGGTACGAACTGCCACTCAACGAGATTGTGCTCGATTTCTTCGATCGCCTGAAGTCTTGCTCTAAGGGGTACGCAAGTCTTGATTACGAGTTCTCAGGCTTTCGGCAAGCCGACTTGGTCAGGTTGGATATCCTGGTCAACAAGAGTCGAGTCGACGCACTGAGCGCGATCGTTCACAAAGACGCAGCCTATCAGCGCGGGAACGCATTGACGGCAAAGCTCCAGAAGCTTATCCAACGTCAGATGTTCGAGGTGGCGATTCAGGCGGCGGTTGGATCGAGGGTGATATCGCGCAGCTCGATCAGAGCGATACGAAAGAACGTGACGGCCAAATGCTACGGCGGCTATATCTCGCGAAAGCGGAAGTTGCTCCAGAAACAGAAGGCCGGAAAAAAACGAATGAAACAAGTCGGGAATGTAGAGCTACCCCAAGAAGCGTTCTTGGCAGTGTTGAAATTGGACAACGACTAGAGTACCGCAACTTCAGCGCGACTACTGCGCTCAGAAAAGAGACGCATGGCAGAGAAGAGCAACAGAAAGTTCTTTCGCGAAGCGAAGCAAAGAGTCCAAGAGGCTCGCAAGCTCCTCAAGAGGGCCAAGAAGAGCCTGGCGGAAGAACTTCGGACCGAGATTAGCGCCACTTTCGAGCAAGCTGAGGCCGCCCGGAAGGCGAAGGATCGGCCCGCCTGCGAAGCAGCTCTCGAGAAGCTCGACAGCTTCGCATCACATCTGCTGAGATTCAGAAAAAGCGCTCTGCGCGAGTACACTGAGTCGATCGGTCTGGCGGTTCTCTTCGCCCTGGTACTCCGCGCCTTCGTAGTCGAAGCCTTCCAAATTCCATCCAAGTCGATGGTCCCCACCCTGTTGGTCGGCGACCATCTCTTTGTGAACAAGTTCGTCTACGGGGTCAGAATTCCCTTCACGACCTTCGATTTGATCAAGTTTGGCGAGCCAGACCGAGGCGACGTCGTCGTATTCATCTATCCGGTAGAGGAAGTTCGCACTCAAGTAACAATGCAGACCATCATGGCCCACGTCGTCGAGATGCACTCGCGCCATGGGGCCTACCCAGAATCCCTAGCCGAGATCGGCATGGGAAGTCAGGTAGATGGCTGGGAGAGCGCGTTCCGCTACGGTCCGAATGACGACGGCGGGTATGACTTGACCAGCTCCGGACCTGACCGGGAATTCGACACGGTCGACGATATCAACAATCTCACCACGGCGATTCGCCCTGGCGATACTCCCTGCTGGTCGGAGGACAGTCTTCGCGAGTCGAAAGACTACATCAAGAGAGTGGTCGGAGTAGCCGGTGATCGGGTACGGGTCGTCCGCGATGTCGTCTACGTTAATGATGAAGCCATCGAGCAAGAGGCTGTCGAGGGAGACCAAGGGACCGCTCACGGCCTTCCCGTGCGCCAGGCGATAGAACGGGTTGGCGAGACGGAATATCTGGTTCAATATTACGGGGCAGCCTCCAGCTTTCGGGAGATAACCGTCCGGGAAGGCCACATCTTCGTGATGGGTGACAACCGAGACGATAGTTCCGATAGTCGGTGTTGGGGCCAAGTCCCCATTGCTAACGTGAAGGGCGAGGCGCTCTTTATTTTTTGGTCGGGCAGCGACAGCGGTGGGTTTATGAATAACCGCTGGGGCCGAATGCTCGACGGAATCGATTGAGGGAGGTCACAAGTGCTCCGTACTCGACCCGCTGTTTTGGTTCTCGAGACCGGTGAGACCTACGAGGGGTTCGCCTGTGGCGCCTCTGGAAAAACCGTCGGCGAGGTGGTCTTCAACACCTCGATGACCGGATACCAAGAGGTCCTGACCGATCCCAGCTACGCTGGCCAATTGGTCGTCATGACCTACCCACATATCGGCAACTACGGCATCAACGAGCAAGATGTCGAGAGTGGCAAGATCCAGCCGTCCGGGTTCATCATGCGGGAGCTCACACGCCGCGCGAGCAACTACCGCAGCGGGACATCACTCCAGGATTACCTGAGCGATGCCTCTGTCGTTGGCATCACAGGACTGGACACCCGCGCACTGACCCGACGAGTTCGTGATGGCGGGGCGGTGATGGGGATCATCGCCCACGATTCGACAGCCCAAGACAAGGCCGAACTCATCGCTGAATTGAAGTCGCGCCCCGCCTACGGGGACATTGATTTCGTTGCCGAGGTGTCTGTTCCCAGCGTACAGACCGTGTCTGCCGAGGCCAGTTCCGATCCGGCGGTTCCCCTGAAGCTCAGCTTTTCGGACTACGACGGCTCCGACGCCCCAGATGACCACGTTGTGGTTCTCGACTACGGGGTGAAATACAGCATCTTGCGGCACCTCCTCGCCGCTGGCCTCAACGTGACGGTGACCCCGAGTTCGACGCCCGCCGAGGACGTTCTGGCCCTGTCGCCATCAGCCATACTGCTCTCGAATGGTCCCGGCGATCCTGCCAGGCTGACGCAGGAGGTCGAGACAGTCCGGCAGTTGTTGGGGAAAAAGCCCGTTTTCGGGATATGCTTGGGACATCAAATTCTTGCGCAGGCGTTGGGTGGTACGACTTTCAAACTCAAGTACGGCCACAGAGGTGCGAATCAACCGGTGAAGAACAGCGATTCACACAGTGTTGCGATTACCAGCCAAAATCACGGCTACGCAGTGAGCACCGACGGGTTGCCAGAGGAAGTCGAGATAACCCAAATCAACCTCAACGACGGTACCGTTGAAGGCCTTCGTCACTCATCCCTGGACGCGTTCAGTGTCCAGTATCACCCAGAGGCAGGTCCTGGCCCAAACGACGCCGCCTACTTCTTCGATGAGATCGCTCAACGCGTTCGGCAGAGGACTGGATGAGCGAAGAGACCAAGAAGGGACCGAGGAAATGGCGGCGCTTCTGGGGCTTCGCCCTGCTGATCGCTGTCTTCCTCCTAGTCAGCTCCCTGTTTCGTCACATTCTGATCCCGTTCATTCTGGCGCTGATCGTCGTCTATCTCATCGAACCGATCGTTAGTCGCCTCAACAAGTTGCACGTTGGAAAACGCCGCTTGCCCCGTTGGGCGGCCGTAGTCATCGTCTATCTCTGTTGCGCGGGCACAGCCACGGTGTTGGGGTTGATTGTCGTCCCGCCCCTCGCCCGCGAGTTCAGCAGCTTGGCGGAGGAGGCGCCCCGCTTCCTCGAAGAGGTGCGTACCCAAAAGATTCCCGAGTGGAACCGCGACCTTCAGCGCTTGGCCGACAGGTTTTTCCCAGAGGAGTTGGCCGAATCCCACGTCAACGCAGCACGGCAAGAAGTCCATAACGCCATAGCGTTTGCCGAAGGGACGGCCTTGATTATTGGAGCGATGACACCTGAGGAGAGGCAAATCTACCTCATGGGCGGCGCTTCCCTCACAGTCGAGAGTTCGGATACGCCCCAGGGTGAGTCCGACGCGTCGCTGCGTATTCGGTTCGATGAGACGACTTCTGAATGGTTGGTGACCCTCGATCAGATCGAACTCGTTCCAAGCTCTGAGGTGGAAGGCGGATTTGTTCTGCGCCCACCGCTGGCCGAAGAAGATGGTCCGCCAGTCGGCTTAGATTTTGACCTGGAACGGAGCATGAACGATGCACTCACCGGTGTGGTCGAAGTTTCTGGCCAGGGCCTCACCCATCTTCTGACACTCGGTCAAGACTTGGTTGTGGCGCTCCTGGGCGCCTTCGTTGGTCTGATTCTCACCCTGATGATAGGCGCCTTCATCTCGATCGATTTGCCGTCGATCATGGACTACTTCCGTTCGCTTCTACCCGAGCCCAGCCGACCAGCCTACGACAGACTCCTAACCAACATGGACAGAGGGCTCGCTGGCGTCGTGCGGGGTCAGTTACTGATCTGCCTGGTTAACGGCGCGCTCACCGCAATCGGACTACTCCTTTTCAACGTGAAGTTCGCACTCATTTTGGCGCTCTTCGCGGGAATTCTGAGTCTGATTCCAATCTTTGGCACGATCATCAGTACGATCCCCGCGGTCGGAATGGCGCTCATACAAGGCGTTTCGGTCGCACTACTGGTCCTCGGTTGGGTGTTGCTGATTCACTTCATCGAAGCCAACATCCTCAATCCGAAGATTATCGGGAGTTCGGCACATATTCATCCCGTCGTGGTTGTGTTTGCTCTCTTGGCAGGCGAACATACCTTCGGTCTGATCGGAGCACTGTTGGCTGTGCCAGTGGCCTCGATTTTTCTGACCCTCCTTAAGTTCGTCTTGGAGCGGTTGGTGGCAGATCAACAACCCGCTGAGAAGGGTGCAACATGAACTTCGAATTCTCCGCTTTGACCGACACCGGAAGGAAGCGGGCTGCCAACGAAGACAGTTTTCTCGTCGACGAAGAGCTCGGTCTCTTTGTCGTCGCCGACGGGATGGGGGGCCACGCTGCCGGTGAAGTTGCGAGCGCCCTCGCCGTCAAAACGGTCAGTGACTTTGTCCGGGGTCGGCGAAAGGAAGTAGACAAACTCGCCGATGGGGGGCTCAAGCAGCGAACCAAGCTACGCCGGCTGCTCAGAGATGCCGTCAAGAAAGCCAGTCAAGCTATCCACGCCGATGCGCGCAAGGATAGCTCGTTGCGCGGCATGGGAACGACTCTGACGATCATGCTGATCGCAGGCCATCGCGGCTACGTCGCCCACGTTGGTGACTCACGACTCTATCTCAATCGTCACGGCGACGTTCATCAGATCACCACCGATCATTCGCTCGTCAATGAAATGATTCGCGCCGGTCGCCTCAAAGGCGAAGATGCAGAGAAGTCGAAATTCAGCAACGCTCTCACACGCGCTGTGGGCGTCTACCCGAATGTCGAGGTGGACACCCTCGACCTCGAACTCCTTTCGGGAGACTCTTTTCTGATCTGCAGTGACGGCCTGCACGGCTACTTCACCGGTGACTCGCTTAGCGAGGGGTTCATCGAGCCACTCGAGACGAGAACCCAGTGGTTTATCGACTTCGCCAACAAAGCCGGCGGCAAGGACAACATCACCGCCGTCGTTGTCGAAGTCGGCGACCTCGATGACGAAGAAAAGGGTGTTCGACTTAAGCTGACTTTCGACACGCTCCACAAGATCCCACTCTTTCAACATCTGACCTATCCCGAACTCGTGCGAGTAATCAACGTGAGCCGGGCCCGCGAGGTGCCGGGAGAGGAACTCCTGATCGAAGAGGGTGCCGACGGAGACGCCCTCTACGTTGTGCTCAGCGGTAGAGTCGCCGTCGAACGAAACAACAACGTTATCGCGCTGCTCGGGCCAGGGCGCCATTTCGGCGAAATGTCGCTCGTCGACAATCAACCCCGCTCGGCAACCGTCAGAACGATGGATCGGACTGTATTGATCCGCATCATCCGAAGTGACTTCTATGAAATGCTAAAGCAGGACAGCGTGTTAGCTGTCAAACTGCTCTGGAACTTCATTCAAACGTTGTCTGCCCGCCTGAGAGCCGCCAATCCCGACGAGGTCTTGGAGAGCTTCAACGAGTCGCTCGACACCATCGAGGAGGTTCCACCGACCAGGCAAAGTGGCGAACTTTGGGAAGCCCTGGCGAACACCCAGCCGGGCGTTGAGATACCCGATGACCTCCGAAAGACTCATGAAGACTAGCCTGATACCTTTTGGCCGACTCCTCGTGCTGTGTTCCTGCCTCTGCTTGCTCACGGTTTTGGGTTGCAAGAAAGAGACGGTCCAAAGCGATCCAGCCTCTGCTACAGCCGATCTTCAGGGCGGAACGCTCGTCTTTGAGGACGACTTCGAGCGGGCCGAACTGGGTGAACACTGGTCCGCCCAGGGATCCGGGTGGCGAATCGAGAATGGCGCAGTGACCGGTCAGAACGCACGCAACGACGCCCTGTGGCTCGACTTCGAGTTACCCGAAAAGGTCAGGGTCGAATTTGATGCCACGGCAGTCTCGCAGGACGGCGACCTGAAGTTCGAGCTGTTCGGTGACGGAACCAACCACGAAAGCGGCTACATTCTGATCTACGGCGGGTGGAGCAACACGGTCACTTGTATTGCCCGTCAGGATGAGCACGGTAGCGACCGGCTCGATGCCGAGCACCACGACCCCGTTCAGACCGGCACGACCTATCGCTTTGCCGCAGTGCGTATTGATCAGCGGGTCCAGTGGTTTATCGATGGCCAGCTCGTGCTGGTCTTCGACGACTCCGAGCCCCTCACCGGACAACAGCACGCTCACTTGGGTTTCAATGATTGGACCGCACCTGTCCGGTTCGACAACCTGGCAATCTATGACCTCCAATAACAACTTACCCCGATGGGCTGTCGCCCAAATGACCGGGACCAGTTCCGTTGATGGCAACCTCGCCCAAGCTGAGGAACGAATCGCAGAGGCGGCCTCGATGGGATGCCAGTTGGTTGTTCTTCCAGAGAACGCCACCTTCATGGGCACCGAGACAGAGAAGCCAAAGCACGCCGAGGACTTGAACGGCCCCTCGATGACCCGGCTGGCGGCTGCAGCAAAGAACCACGAACTCTTCGTTTTGGTGGGAAGCATGATCGAGCGGTCAGACGACCCCGTCCGCCCCCACAATACCAGCGTGCTGATCCAACCCGACGGCGAGATTGGCCGATTCTATCGGAAGATCCATCTGTTCGACGTGGAGGTCGCCGGGGACAGAAGCTATAAAGAGTCCGACTTCGTCTCCGCTGGAAAGCCAGAGCCGGTCGTTGCTGAGGTGGGCGACCTGTCGATCGGATTGTCGATCTGTTTCGACCTCCGCTTTCCCTGGCTCTATTCAGGGCTAAGAAGGGCCGGGGCGATCGCACTCTCGATCCCCGCCGCGTTTACCGTCCCAACGGGCCGGGACCATTGGGCGACGCTCCTGCGCGCAAGGGCAATCGAGACGCAGAGCTATGTTCTGGCGGCAGCCCAATTCGGCACCCACGATACAGGGCGACAGACCTACGGACGTTCGATGATTATCGACCCTTGGGGCACAATCGTGGCGCAGGTTCCCGATGGCGGAGGAGTTGCGTGTGCCGAAATCGACGTCTCCCGAGTGATGTCGCTCCGAAGTCGAATGCCAATGAACACCAAAGAACCGACCATCTAGATCGTTCGGTCTTTTTGGAGTTGCACACCAATCCAGCTTTCGTTATAAGACCCACCTCACAGGTCGCGCAGTGTTACGAGCGAGCGTCTTCCCTCCGGGCTCGCAGCCGCGACCAAGCCTGTTCCCCTGCATTTGCATCGGTACTGGCTCCGCCGGAGGGGTGGATTTGTGCCCAGTGAGGGACCCAGCGGATGGCCGCGGTAAAGAAGGTAGACAAAGTGAGAGGGCTCTTGGAGCCCATCGCCGAAGAACTCGGTCTCTACGTCTACGATCTGGAACTCACTCACGGACGGCGACCGCAGCTCAGAATAAGCGCTGAGCGGAAGAAGAAGTCCGAAGGGGCTGGCGTGACCGTGAGTGAGCTGACGCGCCTAAGCAGGACGCTCGATCGGGCACTCGAGGTCGAACTCATCCTCGGCGCCGACTATGCACTCGAGGTGGGAAGTCCCGGTCTCGAGAGAGCTCTGAAGAATAGAGCGCACTTCGAGGGCGCTATTGGAGAGTTCGTACAAGTGACGACGACGACTCCGATTGGTGGAGACAACCAATTCGAAGGGGTCTTGTCGGCGGTAGAAGGTGAGGCTCTGGTCCTCGATGCCGCTGAGAAAAAAAGAACGATTGAACTGGAGTTGGTACGACGAGCTCGGACCATCTTCAAATAGACAAACAAACGCGAGGCCCGGGGGGGTCTTCGCACAATTAGTGCAGCACTGGAGAAACGATGTTCGATCAACTGAGTCGGGTCATCGAGCAGGTCGGAAAAGACAAAGGAATTCCACGCGAAGTCCTTGTCGAGACCATCGAAGCAGCCATCAAGACAGCCGCCAAACGCGCTTTTGGTGACCAGCGGGACATTGAGGCCCAATTCAACGAAGAGACGGGAGAAGTCGAACTCTTCCAAGTCAATATCGTGGTAGAGACCGTCGAGAACGCTTACTGCGAGATTTCACAAGAAGCCCTGGCCACACTGGGTCTCGAGGCTGAAATCGGCGACGAGCTCCTCTTCCAAATCTTCTATCTACCCACCGATCGTGAGCGAGCCACTGAACAGGACAAAAAGTTCGGCGGCATTCTCATGCTCGAGAGCGCCACTACGACCTTTGGACGCATTGCTGCCCAAACTGCCAAGCAAGTCATCATGCAACGCATTCGCGAGGCTGAGCGCGACATCATTTACAACGACTTCAAAGACCGGCAAGGCGAGCTCATCACGGGTATCGTGCGCCGGTTTGAGAAGGGTAATATCATCGTCGACCTCGGCCGGACTGAGGCAATCCTCAGTGTCAGAGAGCAGACTCCTCGCGAGTCGTACCGGGCCGGCGACCGAATTCAAGGGTGGGTCAAAGAGATCCGCCGTTCGAGCCGAGACCCACAGATTGTGCTCTCTCGCGCCGATCCCGGTCTCGTTATCAAGCTGTTCGAGCAAGAGGTTCCCGAGATCCACGAAGGTATTGTCAAGGTCGTCGCGGTAGCCCGCGAGGCCGGAACGCGAACCAAGGTTGCCGTCTACAGTACAGACCGCGATGTCGATCCAGTCGGCGCGTGTGTTGGTATGCGCGGTAGCCGAGTCCAGGCCGTAGTCCAGGAGCTGCGTGGCGAAAAAATCGACATCGTTCCCTGGAATCCAGATCCGGCCCGCTTCGTTTGCTCGGCAATCAGTCCCGCCGAGGTGACGCGTGTGTTGGTCGATGAGGGCAACATGTCGATGGAACTTATCGTTCCAGACGACCAACTCTCCTTGGCCATTGGCCGCGGTGGGCAGAACGTCCGCTTGGCTGCTCAGCTAACTGGATGGGACCTCGACATCATCTCTCAGAGTCGACTTCGAACCATCATGGCTGAGGCTCGTCGCTCGCTTCTCGAGTTCCACGGTATCGACGAAGATATGATCGATACCCTGTTTACCCTCGGGTACAACAAACTCGAGGATATCGCGATGGCTGAACAAGCCGAGATCGCGCAGATCCCGGGTTATGGCGACGACAACGCGACCCTCATTATCAACGCCGCAAACGAGATTCTCTCGACGCCTGCCGGTCCAGAAGACGAAATCGAGCAGGCCGAGATTGAGGCGCTAACTCAGATTCGAGGTGTCGGACAGAAGGGTGCCGAGTCGCTCTTCAGAGCCGGCTACCGGAACGCTGAGATCTTGTCCTTCGAAGACGACGGGGAGCGGCTGGATATCAGAACGGGTCTCGGGCTCAAGAAGTGTAAGCAGATTCTGCACGCCGTTCGAGAGCTTCTCGAACGAGAGGACGACTTCGATGAGGAGGCCTTCGAGAAGCAGGTCGCCGAAAACGCTGAGCGTCTTGCAGAACTGAAGCCCATCCCACCACGGCGACGCCGAGGAAAGGACGCGGGCGACGACGCTGCACCAAAACCGGAAGAGAAAGCCGCCGACGCGGCGACTCCTGAAGAAGCTGCGGAAGAGGCGGCGACTCCTGAAGAAGCTGCGGCTCCTGAAGAAGCTGCGGCTCCTGAGGAAGCTGCGGCTCCTGAAGAAGCTGCGGAAGAAACAGCTGCTGCCGAACCTAAAGCTGAAGAGCAAGCTGCGGAGGTAGCGGTTGATCCGCCGGCCGCCGGAGCGAGCGCAGAGGGCTGAATAGAAGTTGAGAGCTTGTGAGCAAACGAGAACAACCGGAACGAACATGCGTGGCGTGCCGTCAGAAGGACGAGCAACCGACACTCATGCGCTTTGTAGTTGTTCCGGGGCAGAACACGCTCTCGCTAGATATGCGGAACAAGGCGCCAGGACGAGGGGCATACCTTCACCTGAGCCGTTCGTGTATAGAGACTGCATTGAAGCGCAAGGCATTTCGTCGGGCGTTTGGTGACACAATACGAGTTGGAGAGGTCGAACAGTTGCTCGAGCAGATGACACACGCCGCCGAAGGTCGGCTTTTAGAGCGTTTGGGCTTAGCGAGACGAGCCGGTGCAGTCGCAGTCGGTTCCGAGCCCGTCCGTCGCGCAATGCGGGAGGACAAGGCCCAGTTCATTTGTGTGTCTAGCGACGCATCAGATGCAACTCGTAAGCAGCTTTTAGACAATTGCCGGCGCAAATCGTTGCCGGTTGGAGAGCATTTCCCTGGCGCAAAACTCGCCAAGGCAGTGGGGGAGGACTTCGTGGCAGCGTTAGCAGTCACCGAGGAACCCTTCGCAACGGATATTCGGGTGTTGAGTATGTCATTGTTGGGAGTCCAAGCGGGACCTGAGGTGGGCACATGAGCCGACGCGTATACGAAGTAGCCCAAGAGATCGGATTGAAGAGCCGAGACCTAGCCGAGAAGATCAACGGCCTAGCTCTGGGTTTCACGGTCAATAACCACATGTCGCAGCTGACCGACGAGCAGGAAGACGTGCTCAAGCAGGCGCTCGACAAACAGGCCCGGGATAACATGGTCGCTGAGAGAATCTCCGCGACCGTGATCCGCAGAAAGCCGAAGCGACAGAAAGTGGTCGCAAGTCCGGTTACACTGCCGACAAACGGTTCTCGGCCTACAGTCGAACCCGTCAAGCCAGTCGTGGAGGTCCGTCCTCCCACGCCCGCCGAACCCGAAGTGGTCGTCGAAGCGGAAGTGGCTGCACCGGTTGAAGAAGTCGAGGAGGTCGCGGTTGCTCCTGAGGTCGTCGAGGAGAAGCCCGAGGAGGTCGTGGTCGAAGCCGCGGAACCGACCTCGGAGCCCGTCCAAGAACCTGCAGAAGAGGTGGCGCCAGAAGCTGCTACCTCGGAGCCCGAAGCGACCGTGGAGGCCACGGCAGCCGAGCTCGCTGAGGCCACACCGCCCGAACCAGCGTCCGAGGTCGAAAAGCCGGCTCGGCCAGCACATTCGGCTATCCTCGCAGCACTCGCGAAGCAGCACGGTTTCGAGCCTGATCCCGCTAAGGGAGCCCAAGTGGTTGGTTCGCTGAGCCCCGAACTCTTGCAGCAGCGTCTTGCGGTCGACAAGAAGACCTTCGGACCGCCGCAGAAACCAGAGCCCGCCGCAGCTACCGGAACTCGAGAGACTTTCGAGCTCGAACAAGCTGGACGTCGAAAACGCAAGCGCGGCAAGAAAGTCTACGGTGCCAACGAACTGTACGACAACCGCAACAACCGGCGGCGCGCACAGAAGAAGCCGGCTGGTGGGCAGACGACTCAGATCACCGTCGCCGCAGAGCGCAAACGTGTCATCAAGATGGAGGAGGCAATCTACGTCAGCGATTTGGCACACCAAATGGGTGTCAAAGCAGGTGAGATTGCACTCAAGTTGATGCTGGAACTCGGCATCAAGGGCGCCAACATCAACACGCCGCTGGACTTCGATTCAGCGACTCTGTTGGCCGAACTATACGAATACAAAATCGAGCAGGTTGGCTTTGATCTCGAGAAGTACCTTCCCAAGGTCGAGGACAAAGAAGAAGAGATGGTCAAACGGCCACCGGTTGTCACCGTCATGGGTCATGTCGACCACGGTAAGACCTCACTGCTCGATGCGATTCGTTCAACCGACGTCGCAGCCAGCGAGAGTGGTGGTATCACCCAGCACATCGGTGCCTATCGGGTTGAGCTCGAGGCCGGAACGGTTGTCTTTCTGGACACCCCGGGTCACGAGGCATTCACCGCCATGCGCGCCCGCGGCGCCCAAGCGACCGACATCGTCATTCTCGTCGTCGCAGCAGACGACGGCGTCATGCCTCAGACAGTAGAGGCCGTGGCCCACGCCAAGGACGCCGGTGTTCCCATCGTTGTCGCAATCAACAAAATCGACAAGGCGGGAGCCAATCCCGACCGGGTTATGCAAGCCCTCACCGAGTACGAGCTGGTCCCAGAAGCCTGGGGCGGCGACACCCTCTATCAGCAGGTGTCAGCCATCGAAGGCACTGGGGTCCAGGAACTGCTCGAGACGATGATTCTCCAGTCCGAGGTGTTGGAACTCAAAGCGGTTCCCGAACGACCGGCTCAGGGCATCGTCGTCGAATCACGACTCGATATCGGCCGAGGACCTGTCGCTACAGTCCTGGTTCAGAAAGGAACGCTGCGTCCTGGTGACGTGGTTGTTGCTGGGGCCAACTGGGGCCGCGTCCGCGCGATGAGTGACGAGCGGGAACGCAACGTTGAAGAGGCGCCACCCTCAACACCGGTTCTGATTACCGGCCTCGACGGCGTACCCGACGCGGGCGAGAACATGTACGTCGTCAACGACGAGAAGACGGCTAGAACCATTGCTTCGCACCTCACAAACCTGAAGCGCCAGAAGGAACTCGCAAAGAGTACCGCTGCGCCTACCGATTTGGAGGCGCTCACCACGCTCTTGGAAGCGGGCGAGCTGAAAGAACTCAAGATTGTTGTCAAATCGGATGTTCAGGGCTCTCAGGAGGCACTCAGCCAGGCCCTCACCAAGCTCTCGACGAGCGAGGTTGCGGTCAAGATTGTACACGCCGCTGTCGGTGGCATCACAGAAAGCGACGTGAATCTCGCGGCCAGTTCCGCTGGCGGGGCCATCATTATCGGTTTCAACGTGCGCCCCGAAACCAGAGCCCATCAGTTGGCTGAGCAGCTTCACATCGCAATGCTTTCGTTCAGTGTCATCTACGACGCTGTCGACGCGGTGAGAAAGCTCATGACTGGACTGCTCGAACCAGTGTTCGAGGAGTCTCCGGTCGGCAAAGCCGAGATTCGAGATGTCTTCACCATTCCAAAAATCGGTACCATCGCTGGTTGCTACGTGACGGATGGTAAAATCATCCGCGGAGCCAAGGCGCGTTTGGTGCGCGATAGTCGCATTACATACGAGAGCTCGATTGCGTCGCTAAGGCGCTTCAAAGACGACGTGAAGGAAGTCAAACAGGGCTTCGAGTGCGGTCTTTCAATGCAGAACTACAACGACGTCAAAGTCGGTGACGTTATCGAAGTCTTCGAGCTGATCGAGATCGAGCCGACCTTGTAGGAGTAAGCAAGCGTTGGTAGTCGGTCTCTGCAAAATGGTGGTTGCTATCCCAGGTGCCACCAGTCTGAAGCATAAACGCTCGGTCGTCCGTAAGGTCATCGCGCGGACCAAGAACAACTTCACTCTGGCCATTGCTGAGACAGACCAACAGGACAAATGGCAGCGTGCCACCATCGGGTTCGCCCTGGTCGGCAACGACCGCCGGAACATACAGAGTTTGATTGATGGAGTGGTCGGATTCATCGAAGACCTCTTTCTAGTCGAAATCATCGACGTCAACTCCGAACTGATGAACTACACACCCGACTTTGATGAGCGCAGCGGGTTTCGATTCGATTAGGATAGGTAGTGAAAGGGCACAAGAGAGCAGATCGCGTTGCGAATGTCATCCGGGAGGAGGTGGGCTCACTCCTGCTGAGTTCCTTCCATTTGCCGGAGCTAAGCAATATCTCGATCACCACTGTTCGAGTGACGCCTGACCTGCGAAACGCCCATATCTACTACACGTTATTGGACGATGGGGACCGGGCGGCAGCCCAGGTCACTCTCAAGGGTATCGCTCCCCAAGTACGAAAACATTTGGGGTCGTCCATGCATATGAAGTACGTTCCCAAGGTGGCGTTCCAGTTCGACGAGACGCTAGAGAACGCTCGCCGAATCGAAGAACTACTGCAAGGAGTCCGGAAGGACGGTCAAGAGGAGCTGTGAGTCTGTCCGAGAGCAATGGGATAAAGCCCCAAGCGATACCAGGGGGCCACGATGAGCTTGCTGGCATGCTGGCCGGCGCCCTGGCACTTATCGAGCAGGCCGAAACCATCGTCGTGTCCGCCCACCACGGACCGGATGGGGACGCGCTCGGTAGTACCTTAGCTCTCACCCAAGCCCTCAATCAGTTCGGCAAGAAAGCGGTGGCTTTTAACCGCGATCCAGCTCCCTATAATCTCAGCTACCTCCACGGTGCCGACGAGCTCGTTCGGGACCCCCGCGAGTTTCCCAAGCCGTTGGACCTATTCATCGTTTGCGACTGTACGTCCCTTCAACGAGTCGATCCGGCGCTCGTGTTGGACACGAACCACACGAAAGTGTTGTGCGTCGACCACCATGCAACAATCGACTCGGACTTCGCCGATGTACTGCTTCACGACGTAGCGGCCTGCGCGACTGGCGAACTCGTCTATCGACTCATCGTCGAGATGGGTATCTCGCTGACCAAGCCAGTAGCAGAGGCGCTCTTTGCCGCAATTCACACAGACACGGGTTCGTTCCGATACTCGAACACCAGTCCTGCAGCGCTCAGCGCGGCAGGCGAACTCGTGCGAGCCGGGGTGGATGTCTGGCACGTCTGCAGCCAAACCTATGAGAACTATCCAGTCGGACGCGTGAAGCTCCTAGGGGAGGTCCTCGATACGCTCACGGTTTCCAACTGCGGTCGTTTCGCCTTCCTTACCGTGACCCAAGCGATGTTTACCCGGACGGGGACGGGGCCTGAGGTGATCGATGGCTTCATCAATTACGCCCGCGGAGTGCAAGGCGTCGAGGTCGCAGCCCAAGTCCGGGTGGTCGCACCTGAGAAATTTCTAATCAGCCTGCGCTCGCGGGGTCGCGTCGACGTCGCAACTCTAGCCGCCGGGTTCGGTGGGGGCGGCCACAAAAACGCCGCCGGCTGCGGCATCGATGGAGACGCCGACAGCGTCATCCAGACTATCACTGAAGCTTTCCAGGAAATCCTAGACCGGGACACTCAGTTGTGATCGAAGGCATGCTGTTGGTCGATAAGGCCATCGGAATGAGCTCCTTCGACGTCATTCGGCGCCTGCGCAGAATACTCGGAATGCGGGCCCTCGGCCACACCGGAACGCTCGACCCCGCAGCCAGCGGGGTCCTGTGTGTCTGTGGCGGCTGGTCTCTGAAACTACTGCGGTTTCTTTCCGACGATCACAAAGTATACAGCGCAAGACTACGGTTGGGAGTCACGACGGACACCGACGACGCCGAAGGCAGCCCCCTTCGAACCAGAACTGTGGACACCACAGTGTCCGCAGTTGAATCCGCGATCGAGACCTTCGTCGGGTCCTATGAGCAAGTGCCGCCACTCTTTTCCGCTATCAAGGTGAAAGGCGAGCGTGCGTACTCCAAAGCCCGCCGGGGCGAGCACGTCGAGTTGGCTGCCCGAACCGTTCGAATTGACTCCATAAACGAGGTCAATGTCGACCTCCCGGACGTCGAATTCACTGTGAGCTGCGGTAAGGGAACCTACATCCGGAGTTTGGCCCGTGATATTGGAGAGACGCTAGGTACAGGGGCCCATTTGACCGGCCTGCGCCGCCTCGAGAGTGGCGGGGCGACCATAAAGGATGCATTGTCCCTGGAGGCAATCGAACAGACCCTGTCAGAGGGAGGGACGCTTCCGGTCGTGTCTTGTTGGAAGATGCTCGAGGCGCTTCCGCAGGTTCATTTGGATGAACCTACTGCGACCAAGCTTCGCTACGGACAGGCAATCGAGCTACCCGACCTGGATGCATCCGAAGGAACGCTGTTTCGAGTTGGACAACAGGGGCTGCCAGACGACCGGCTGATCTCCGTTGCCGAGATGAGAAAGGGCCTCCTAAAACCAGTGAAGACCAGACCCAACTGAGCCCGTTACCGTGGCTGAAGACTCTGCAAAAACTCGTTGATGCGATCATAGTGCTCGCTCACCACCGAGTTCGCCCCGGTACACTTGAGAAAGTGCATTGACCTGGCCTCGACAACCGCCGCGACCATGGTGAAATTCGGCATCGGTTCATTTCCCGCTTGGAAGGTGCCAGTCACCGTCACTAGGTGGACCGGCATGCCGTTTACAACCGTCTGGGACCGTTCTGAGTCCGGTTGAGCAAACTGCCCGATCCAACGGTTGATGTTGTCGTCTACCGTCCCGCCGCCCGGAAAATGAAACAGGGCGCACTCAGCCGATGTGCCATCAGCGCTACCCAGCAGACGCCATTGGGCGACCCTCATCGAACTGCTCGGGTTCTCTTGCACCCAAGTCTGCGGAGCCGACCAGGCAAGGAACTCGGACTGACTCGTCGGGTTCGCTTGCGGGACGGGCTCGCCGCTGTTGTTCTCGATACTGGGATGACCCGCTGGAAGTCCGCCGGGTGTAGCCGGGTTCGGTGCGGCCTCTGAAGCCGGTGTAATTGGAACATTGGAGTAGTCCGGGTTGCTCTTGTTGGAACAAGCCGCAAGACCCACGATCAAAGCTATTTGAACGATCGATTTCATGACCTTGCAATAGCGCGCAGACCATTTGGCGTCAATATTAGAGTTCGCAGCACACTGGAAGCACATACGCGTGGTCTCGCGCGGAGAACTCGGGGAACTCCGAGTTCGGGATATTATGTATGTAGACCTCGAGTCGCAGAATACCGGGTGGTAGGTCTTCCGGTTCTCCGAAGAGCTCGACAGCCACTCGCGAGTACTCGAGCCGACCCTCGATGTCCTCGAGGGTGTCGATGTAGTAGGCTGCAGCGAGCTCTTCATCACCGTCCAGGAGGGAATACTCCATGACGATTTGTTCTTCTCCTACGTCGAAGTTCCCCGCCCGGATCCCGCCCCATACGTGGGTTCCCCCCTGTATTCCTCGAATGATTGGCACAGGCTGGCAGGGGGTCAGTTCTTCGAAGTCCCGCACGCCCGTACCGGTCACAACCCAGGCACCGCTCCGATCGATCTCGGGCCGCTCGGGACAGTCTTCCGGTATCTCGTAGTCTGGGTCGCCGCTATCGGTGTCTTCTGCAACGTCGTTCTGGTCCTCTTCGACATCGGTCAAATCGGCTAGATCGCTGGGTGACTCGTCTGACTCGTCCGCCTCTATCTCCACTTCATCGGTTTCATCGACCCGATCTGGCTCTGGATTGGCGTCCAAGTCTGGGTCGCTAGGAATGTCTGGAGATTCGTCTGGTGTATCGACGACGTCGGGAGTGGGGCTCGTCTGACCGCAACCACTCAAGGCGAGAACCAAGGCTATGTAGCAGACTTGTCTCATGAACTTGGACATAGTCCTCTGATCCGGTCGCGTCAACATCACAGTTGGCAGTTTTTACTCAGTCGCCGGGGCAAAGCTCGTCCTCAGGGTTCTCAGGAGCGACGTAAAACGGCGAATCCTCGTCGAGGCACGGCGGTTCACCCTCTTCTGCGTCGCAAATACAGGGACTGATATATGCGTAATCGCGGGCCGCGAACTCCGGGTACTCCGTCCCCGGGTCGTTGTGCAGGTGAACTTCGAGCTTCATGAGGCCCGAGGGGACGAGTTCGGGCCTGAGGTAGAAGACGACAGCTGCGCGTGAGTACTCCAGCTGGCCGTCGATTTCTTCGAGGTTATCGGGGTACGTGGCGGCACCGATTACCTCGTCTTCATAGGTCAAAGTGAAGTCCATCCAGACCAGTTCGTCACCGACGTCGTAGTTCCCTGCTCGAACCCCAGCCCATACATGGATTCCCCCCTGGATGCCAAAAACGATGGGAACTTCCTGGCAGGCCGTGAGGTCTCTGTACTCTCTCTCCCCGGACCCGATTGTTACCCACGGCCCGCTACGATCGATTGAAGGCCGATTCGGGCACTCGGGTGTGGGGTCGATCTCAGGCTCATCGACGTCGGACCGGTCCGGGGGAACATCCGGGGCGTCAGCGTCGGTCAGGTCCGCTTCGGGGGCATCGGCTTGATCTAGGTCGCCTTCATCCGGGTCTGTGGCATCCGAGTCGACGGTGTCCCGTTCATCGAACGCGTTCGCGTCCGACTCGTCGACGGGGGCTTCGACGTGATCGCTGGGAATGAGCGCGTCTCCAGTGTCTGCGTCGATTTCTGCGGAGTTGTCGCGCGATGTTGTGTCGTCAGCAGTTTCAGGTCCATCGGATACGCTATCGGTCGCGACGGGGCCCGTATCCAAGACATCTTCTGCTCCCTCAGGACTGCTCGTGCAGGCCCCGAGGTAAAGGAGGATGATGAATGGCAACGTGCGTTCCACAACGGGAGCGTAGCAGAAAGCCCGCACAGGTCCAGACCTGTAGCCGGATATCTAGAGGAGATTAGCGGCCAACTCAGCCAATTTGCTTCGCTCGCCCTTGAAGAGGGTCACACTCGCGGCAATCTTCTGGCCTCGGAACTTGTTGACCGTGTAGGTGAGCCCGTTTGATTGGCTGTCAACGTAGGGATGGTCGATCTGGTAAGGATCGCCCGTTACCACGAGTTTCGTGTTTTCACCCACGCGGGTGATGATCGTCTTGATTTCGTGGGGGGTGAGGTTCTGCGCCTCGTCCACGACCATGTACTGCGCTGGGATACTTCTACCCCTGATGTACGTCAGAGGCTCGATTTGAAGGACACCCATATCGATGAGCTCGTGGTAACCGCGCCCCTGTTTCTTGTCCATCTGTGTGAGTCCCATCAGGTACTCGACATTGTCGAAAATGGGCTGCATCCACGGATTCAGCTTCTCTTCGACATCACCAGGCAAGAAGCCAATGTCTCGGCCCAAGGGGAAAATCGGCCGACTCACGAGCATCTTGTGAAACTTGTTCTCCTCCATGGTCTTTTGCAGGCCGGCCGCAATCGCCAACAGGGTTTTTCCTGTCCCTGCTTTGCCGATGAGGGTCACGAGTTTGATCCGGTCATCGAGTAGACAATCAAGCGCAAAGTGCTGCTCTTTGTTCCGCGGGCGAATGCCCCAGATACCTTCCTTGGCGGAGCGAATCGAGGACATGCCGTTCAGATCGGGATCGATGCGGCCCAAGGCGGTGTGGTTTTCGTTGGTCTCGTCCCGAAGCAGGACGTATTCGTTGGCAAAAAAACCGCAGTCGTTGTCATTGCGCCGAGTCGGCGCGGCCGAGCCGTTGGCGGTCTCCTCGACTCGCTGGGCCCATTCAGTCCGGAAGTCAAATGCCACCTGACCGTTTTCATAGAGTTCGTCAATCAGAGAGCGGTCCAAGGCCAGTTCACATGCCCCTGGATACAAACTCTCGATATCGCCGCTCTCTTCCTGATAGTTCTCGGCGGTCAGGCCGAGGGCGTCAGCCCGGACCCGAAGATTCGTGTCTTTTGTGACCAGAATCGTGGGTCGGTCGGGCTCGCGCTCGGCAATATCGAGCGCGACCGCCAGAATCATATTGTCGGCGATGCCGGGATTGATGAACTCCTCTGAGATGCGCTTTGAAGTGAAGACAACCCGGAGGACGCCTTCGTTCGGAAGTGGTACCCCCACCCCGAGGTTGCCCTGCTCACGGAAGGTGTCGAGGTGACGAGACGCCATGCGGGCATTCCGTCCGACCTCGCTGAGTTCCTTCTTGAACCGGTCGATCTCTTCAATCACGTAAATCGGGATGATCACGTTGTTGTCTTCGAATTTGAAGATCGCGCTGGGGTCGTGAAGCAGTACGTTTGTGTCTAGAACAAAGTTTTTCTTCAAGTGTTCCCTCCGTCTGTGGAGGTACCGCGACCGGAACAAGACTGCTCGCGGCACACCCTTCGCATTCCGTGCTCGAAGCGCCTGACGGCGCTCGGGTTCAGATCATACCGACGGTCGAAAGAAAAACTTTTCGCCGTCGCGCTAACATATTGCCCCGCATACTTTATTTCGTAGCACAGCACCCAACTGAATGCAATCCTGGCCAGGTTGCTAGTGTCTCTCTAGGAGTTCGGCGTAAACATCTGAATCACATCTAGAAAAATCGCCGGTGTTTTGTGGTGTGTCCTGTGGAGGACCTGTGGGTAACGTCGCGTGCGACGGTGTAGGGATCTTCGTCTCGGCAAGACAGCTCTGATTGCGCCCGGTCCGCTTCGCTCGGTAGAGAGCCTGATCGGCGGCCTCCACGAGCGTGTTCGGCTCATCGGCATGCATTCCGTAACCGGCCAAACCGAGGCTCAGTGTGATGCTGAACTCGGCACCGCCGGCCCCGACGAACTTCATGCGTGCGGTTTCTTTGCGAAGGCGTTCGGCCAGAACCAGAGCGCCACTGGTATCGGTGTCTTCCAGAATGAGGGCGAATTCTTCGCCCCCGTACCGGGCGGCAGCGTCAGTGCGACGCATCATACGCCGGATAGTCGCGCTCAACTCCCTGAGGACCTGGTCTCCTACCGGGTGGCCGTGAGTGTCGTTGATATTTTTGAAGTGATCGATGTCGAGAAGAACCAACGTGGTCGGCGCTTTGCTGCGCTCGGAGCGCGCCAGCGCCTCGTCGAGTCGCTCGTGGAAGATTCGGCGGTTGTACAGACCGGTCAGCGGGTCTGTCGTCGCCATCTCCTGAACCCGAGCGTAGGTCTTTGCGTTTGCCAGCGAGACTGACACTTGATTCGCGATGACCTCCAACATGCCCCGCCGCTGATCTGAGAACATGCCGACTCGTTCCGACCCAACGATGAGTGTTCCCCGAATGCCGGCGTGCAGCCGCAGCGGTAGGACCACAACGCTGTTCATCTTGTCGAGCGACTCTCCTGGGCCAATGACCGGCGAGGCAGCGCCGCGGTACTCTCCACCCAGCGGCAGATAGTGGCCGTTCTTGACCACCATCGCCGAGAGGCTACGCTCCGAGTCGACATCCATCCCCAGTAGGTCGTCCGTGCCCGGGCCGACAGCGTGCACCACGCGGTGACAGCCGTCCGCCTCCGTCCATGTAACCAACGTGAGTTCGAATGGTGCAATCGTCCGAAGGGCGTCGATTGCGCACTCGTAGACGTGCTCGGGGGTCAGAGCGCTGTTGAGCATCCGAGATGCCTCGAAGAAGCGCTCGAGTTCGACGCGAGCACCCGTCACCCGTTCCAACTCCAACTGCGCCGCTAGCCCATAGGTCAGTAGTTGTGCGAAGGATTTCAGCTTATCCAGTTCGGCCGGCTCGAATCGATTCCCAGCCCATCGCTCGACGACCAACAGGCTGACCACGCGTCCCGCCCGCTTGATCGGGGCTACCATCGCGTGTCGCGGATTCAGTCGCTCCGGCGTGAGGGGTAGGCCGTGGGATTCGTTGCGAATATGATTCGTGACGACTGCCTGGCCCGTTCGGACTACGCTTCCCGGCACGCCCTGATGGGCTGTGACCCGGGTATCTAGATACGCCGGTCGATTGGCGCTCACAGTGATGAAGCTATCGCCGCCGTCCGGGCTCATGAGCGCGACAAGATCGACCTCGAGCGCAGAACAGGCCAGCTCGACTGCCGTATCCAAGTACGAGCTGTCGTCCGCAGAAAAGGCGCTCTGTTCGCCTGTCACAAAGGGACTCA
Organism: uncultured Bradymonadales bacterium; assembly: GCA_964503485.1. Classification (GTDB taxonomy): domain Bacteria; phylum Myxococcota_A; class Bradymonadia; order JAFGEP01; family JAFGEP01; genus CAZDBH01. The sequence continues at coordinate 23,566 of CAZDBH010000048.1, forward strand.
GTTCACGGCTCGTGCTAGGTCGCAGCCGCCGAACTCTCCGGGGACCCGATGGCATGAACAGCGGCAACGTGCACGCAACGCCATACAAACCAAGGCTACCCACCAGTTCGGCCCACCCGGCTCCACCACTCCTCTGAAGCGTCCAAACCAAGATCTCCAGCACCACTGCGACGCCAACCAACGAGAACCCGAGAGCGCGCTCATTCAGGAGGACGAACGAGACAAGGCACAGGAAGACGATGGGGAGCATGAGTGCGCCATGGGCACCGGCCATCTGTCTGAGAGCGAGAAGAGCGACTAGGGCACCGACACCCGCCGAGAATCCGAGCACCGAATCGGCTTCCTCTCCCAACTTGCTGCCCAATCCAAGCGCCGTCAGGCTCAATCCGGCGAGCAGGAGGAACAGAATACCGGACAAAGAGGGTAGACCCGTGGAGTATTCACCCGAAATGAGAGCGAAAGTAGCTGGAAGCACCAAGAGTAGGTGCCGGAAACGGCCGAGGCGATCGCGCGTCCCTGCGCGACCGCCTCGAGCAAACCGTGCGGTGCGGGTCGTCATTGAGTAGCCCTCGTCAACCCCAAGCATTCAAACCGGGATGATTCCAGTCGAGGCTCGGGTAGACCACAACACCATCCTAAAACCTGCACCCGACGCGAAGCACCGACTCCATCCGTGGATGTACGATATCGGCAGTGTACCCCGCCGATCCGCCTTCCGAAATTTTTCGAAGATCTTTTTGTGAGCGTTGGCCGAACTACGAAGAAAGGGGAAGAAGCGCGCAAATTTTGCTGGAGTGGTCTCGCCTTGATATAAACGGTCAGTCTGTCTACCACGGAAGGGCCATGGAACGAGCGTTGAGAGTCCTGATTGTTCTCGCAGTCATTGCGCTCGCGCTTTGGGTGCCCAAGTACCTCCAGGACAACCCAGTAGCTCCCGAACTCGAACGCCTTCAAGGCGAACTGCGGCAGCTCGAAATGGCCAACCAGCAGGTCATCGCTGAAAACGACGAATATCGAACGCTAGTCCGCGGTCTGCGCGAGGTCGACGGGGTGCTGGACAGGCGCGCCAGGGAATCTCTCGACATGTCTCGTAGCGACGAAATCGTCATCTACTTCGGAGACGAGGATGACTCCGCACTCAGCCTCCGCTGACGACCCTCCAGCGTCACCGCCCGAATCGGATATCGACGAAGAAGAGGAGCCGAAAGGCCTGCTCGACGTCCACCGCAAATTCTTGCTCGGTGTCGATGACCAAAGCAGGCTGGGGTACACCATTCTGGGGCTCTCGACGCTGATTCTACCGATTGTCGCTGTCCTCATCGTGGGCGCTCCCCTAATCTCTCTGACCTCTCTGGGAACACTGTTGGGCGCAGCTGTGTTTGTGATACTGGTAGGGCGACGTTTGGGTCTCGGGCGACAGGACCGGGTCCTAAGGCAGCGAGTCGAGCGCTATTGCTCCGACAACGACGTCGAATTGCACGATTTGCTCAAAGAAGCTATTGAGTCGGAGCGCTATGAGTTCCTTGTCAAACTCTTTCTGTTGCCCGGAAAACGACCAGTCGATTCGTGAGCATCCCAGAAGGTTTCCAAATCTATGATTTCAGAGGCGTATGACTTCCTGGCCCGAGGCGGGCCACTCATGATTCCCATCGGCCTTTGCGCCGTGGTGGGGCTCGCTATCTTCCTCGAGCGAATGTGGGCAGTACAGAGACGGTTGGTCCTGCCCGCTCACTTCATGAAAGTGATTGGTCCGTACCTCACGGATCGCAACTGGGTCGAGGCAAGACGCCTGTGCGACAGCAGCGAGAGCGCAATCGCAAGCCTGTTGGCTGCGGGTCTCAAATACGCCGGCGAAAGGCGCAGCCTCGTTCGACAGAGTATGGAGGACTGCGGACGGCGCGTCGCGGCCAGGATGGAACGCCATCTGGGCCTTCTCGGAGCGGTCGCCAGTGTGGCACCGCTACTGGGCCTGCTCGGCACCGTCACAGGCATGATCGAGGTGTTTCAGCAGGCTGAGGACACGATCGCGGCAACCGGCAACGTCGAACCCGCTCAACTGGCCAGCGGCATTTGGGCAGCTCTGATGACAACTGCCGCCGGCCTCGCCGTGGCGATTCCGATTTTCATGAGCTTCAAATACCTCGAAGGCAGGATCGACCGCTTCGTCGGCGAACTCGAAGAGCACTCACTGGCCTTTGCTGACTCCATGTATCAGCCCACCGACGCCGCAGACGAGGACTCGGCCTCTGCATGAATTTTCGCAAACCGCGAAATAACCGCCGTTCTGCGCCGCTGCTGGATATGACACCCCTCATTGACGTCGTCTTTCTCCTGTTGATCTTCTTCTTGATCACGACCACCTTCATTAAGCGCCAGGAGTCTGTCGTGGCAGTCAATTTGCCGACGGGAGCCGAGCAACCCGTGTCGGCGGACCAGGATGAACAGCTCAGTGTCTACGTCGACTCATCGGGCAGCTTCACGGTCAGCCTGAACGAAGGCGTCCTGGTCGTCGACGTGCCACGCGACCAACTTCGGGAAGAACTTCAGACCCTCTACGATACCAATCCAGACCTCTCTATCTTCCTTCGAGGTGACCGGGACGTGGCTTACGGGTCGATCATGGATATCTGGCTCCTCGCCCGAGAAATCGGGTTCGAGAGAGTCAATGCCGTGGTTCAAGAGCCGGCCAACGAACTGCCAGCACCCTGATTTTTCTCGTTAATTACGCCCCCGCACACACCTTTGCCTTGACACATCGGCGACGAAATCTATAACTAGACTGGGGCGGAAAGTAGCACCCATCTGGGGTGCGCAGCTTGCCGATGAAATTTTTAATTTTGTGTTTGTTGGAGGATTCTTAACGAAATGGCTGAGATCGATGGTTTGCATCCAGAGGCGGTCTGGAAGGATTCAGACCTTTCCGCCTACATTCGCCAAGAGCTAACTGATAGCTTTGGGGGCAAGATCGACTACGATCCTGTCTACGGCGAACTTTATAAACTCGACTTCGTAGTTAACCGATTCGAAGGTATCCATGCGCTCGTCAACCTTGGCGTGGCTGTTACCTTCCGGCCCGAAGCTTACGACGCGCAGGAAGATTTTCTCGACGCAGCGAAGAAGGGCCTGGTGCACAAGAGTATCTACTGCGAGTTCAATCGAAAGAACCTGGAACGGGGAGCGCTTCAAGTCGCCCACTCCGCCTTCCTTGCCTTCCTATTTGACCAACGATATCGGGATTTCCGTGCCGTCGGTCTCAGGATTTTCGACGATTGCACCTTTCACTTCTTCAGCCTCGAAGAGAACATCCGACGCTTGCGTCGCGAGAGACACGAAGATACCAACGAATACGAGCAAGAACTTCTCGGCAACATAATTGCCTACTTCACTGACAAGGGCTTCGGTTTCATCGAAGACTCAGAAGCTCAGAAGTTCTTCTTCCATATTGCCAACGTCGTCGATGATGACCTCAGGATTCAGCTGCCCTCATACAATCAGGGCGATACGATTCCGGTGCAGTATTACTATGGCGGAAGCGACGGCAAGAAGTACCCCAAAGCGGTCAACGTCAGCCTCACCAACCGAATGCAGCGGGCTAGCACCGAGCTGCCCAGTCGGCTCAACGGGGAAGAATAGCTACCGTAGCGGACGCAGATTGCGTTCACCCACCTGGTCCCGCACCCAACTCCGAAGTCGCTCGGCCTCAGCATCTCTGCCCTGTCTAACGTAGAAGCGAATGAGATGGTTCGACGCAAGTACTGGATCGTCGACTCGATCGATGGCCAATAGATAGAGTTCTTCCGCCCGGGTGGGATTCTCAGGTTCGAGAATACTAGCGAGTCGCAAGAGGAGCCGTGGGTTTCGCCTGTCGTGCTGTAGGGCATTCTCAACTACTTCAATCGCCCTCTGCCGCTCGTCTTGCGAGACAAACAGTGAGGCCAGCTGAAGGGAGATGTCGATCTCGTCGGGTCGAAGGGTCAGCCCATGTGTGTACAGCGATATGGCGAGCTCCGAGTTCCCTTCATCTTGGGCCACCTGGGCAAGATAAAGATAGGCACGCGCGTTGTCTGGACGGAGCACGAGCGCACGCTCACCGTGAGTTCGGACACAGTCACGGTCGAGGCTCCAATACAGACAGACCTGGGCGGCGGCGAGATGCAGCCACCAAGAGTCTGCTCCATTATCGAAGACAATCTCGAGCTGTTCCCAGGTCTTCCGGTACTGG
>CAZDBH010000048.1:27797-28709 GCA_964503485.1 uncultured Bradymonadales bacterium
CTACCAGAGCGAGTGCCAGCTCAGTTCGAATTCGCACCTCGACCTCATCGGCGGGAAGCTCTTGGTGGGTAGCGGCGGGAACGACCTGTGGCTCAACGATGACCTCGGGTCCAGAGCAGGCAGCGAAGCCAGCCATTAGGACACAGGAAACGAGGCTCAAAACCGGGATGTGCGCTGTCTCGGACACCCGTACCGTCTACCAATTTGTACAAAGGTGCGCAATATCGGAAGGCCTTCAATCGGGCCTGGGCAGGCAAACATAGTAGGCGGACTGGCTAATGAGCGTGGACTGGCTCGTCCTCGGGCGGCGGGCCGTCGTCGTCTGGGTAGTTCTTCGACAGCGACCACTTGAGCAGTGGCGGCGTGGCTAACGTCGTAAAAATCACCATGATTACTACGGCGCTGAAAGTACCCGAATCGATGATCGGCTCCCCATTGAAGGTCAGGCTCTTGCCGATCGCGGCGAAGATGAGGCCGACCTCTCCACGAGGTATCATTCCGAAACCAATCGAGGCCTTGCTTATTGTGGGGTCGCGGACGACAGCTCCACAGACTTGTTTTCCGACCAGTGCGGCAACGGTGATACCCAAAGCAAGGCCGAGAATGCTCACGTCAGCGAACGTCTCGAGCTTGACCTGGATTCCCATGAGGACGAAGAAGACCGGAACGAGGAAGGCCGCTATCGGCTCTATCAGCTCCTCGAGTCGGTGTGGAGTTCCCTTGAAGTCTTTGAAGTGAACCTCATCCAGCACGAGGCCGGCGGCAAAGGCACCGACAATTGCGGCCAACCCGACAACGTCGGCGAGCCACGACAGCAACAACGCAAAGAGAAGCGAATAGACCAGCTTCATACCGGGCACGCGCATCTTCGATACGAGCTTCGTCAGCATAGGAGTCGCTTTGACGCCCACA
>CAZDBH010000049.1:0-18969 GCA_964503485.1 uncultured Bradymonadales bacterium
GTTGTGGGGGGGGTGGGTGGGGGGCTCGACATCCGGCTGCTCGATAGGGCGGGGCTGCTGTCCACGGCCGGGCTGCCCACCCGTGTGGAGGTGTGGCGGGCCGGCGAGCGCGTGTGGACGGCGCGCCTGAGCGCCCGCCCGAAGCGTCGGCGCCGATGAGCGAGACTCCCGGGCCGTTCGTCGACGTAGAAGTCGACGCTGCCGCCCCCCCCAATCAATGTCCAACGGCCACCATTGATAGTGTTCAGCCCTCCTCCACTGTTCCGACCAACACCGAGGTCACCGTCGATGCCAGTTCGTCCAACGACCCGGACGGCGATGTCGAGAGCTATCTGTGGGTGTGGGGAGACGGTGACACGGGCCTGGGTCCTGCCATTCATCGGCACACCTATTCCGACGACGGCCACTACGTCATCACCGTGGCCGTGATCGACGACGATGGCTGTACCTACAACCCCGAGGCTCCAGCCACTCACTCAGCGCGCACGACAGCCACAGTGACGGTCACCAACCAAGACCCAGTCGCGGTTCTGACCCTCACTCCGAATGGGACTGCCGAACCCGGTCAGGACATCACGTTTGATACGGTGGACAGCGAGGATCCCGATGGAACAATCGTGACCAGGAGCATTGCATTCGGGGATGGAAGAACCTGGAACCTCACGGACGGCGACGTCGCCAGGGCTTTCAACTACCCGAGTGAGGGGGTCTTCACGGCAACCCTAACCATCACAGACGATGACGGAGCGACAGCTACGGATTCCAAAACAATCACTATTGAGGAGTATGTCGCGCCACCCGATCGCTCGGGGACCTACGACCTCGACGTCGAGATCTCTGTGTTGTGCGGTGGCACAATCGACCTGTCGGGTAACTTCATTTGGATTGTGGACTATGAGTTCTCGGCCGTGACGATAGCGGAATCTGGCTCGTCTACCGTCCGGCCCGAGTTCGTTCGGATCGACCCACCGGGGCTCATGACTGGCACATTCTCGGATCTGGATTTCTTTGCGTCCCGTACCATCGAGCCCGGCCTGGGACTCGGGTGTGCGGAGTTTTATACCTTCGATGTGACTTTTTCGGAGGACGGAACCACGTTTGATGGCGCCTTCAATGCCGAATATGTGGTTCGGGGGGCACCCTGGGGCTCGTGTGGCAGCGATCCGCCGTGCAGCAGCTACTCCGCTGATATCATTGGAACACTTCGCACTGATTGAGCGCCGTACTCAATCTCTCATCCGGTCACGAATCGACTGCAGGTCGCGGAGTGCATCATCGACCGTCGCGGGCCGCATGTCTCGATCGACCGCTAAGAGCCGCAGAACGAAACCGTCGAGCCCCTTGGGCAGGTCCTTCCGTTGTGCGCTGATGGGGCGAGGTCGCTCTTTCAGAAGGCGTTGGTAGATTACTGTCACCCCCGAGCCGTCCCGTTCGAACGGAACCTGGCCGGTGAGCATTTCATACATCAGAACGCCGAGCGCAAAGAGGTCGGCCCTGCCATCGATATCATCGGCACCTCGCCATTGCTCGGGTGCCATGTATTCGGGCGTTCCCACTGTTCTGGTGTCCCTCGTGAGCCTGTCGGTTGTGCCAACGATGTAGGATATCCCCAAGTCGAGCACTTTTACGTTCTCACCAAAGGTGGGTTGGGCCTGGACGATGATGTTCTCGGTCTTCAGATCGCGATGCAATATGCCGTGGTCATGGGCCTCTGCCAGGGCCAGCATGACCTCGCGGGCGATGCGAATACAACGCAGCACGGGCAACCGGCCGGTGGCCTCGATCAGCCGATCGAGGCGTTCCCCGGGGGCGTGCTCCATGACCATGAAAGGGCGACCGTCTTCCAGACAGCCGAAGTCGTCGACTTTTACTAGTTGAGGTGCCTTGAGGCGGTACAGTATTTCGGCCTCTCGTTTGAATCGGTCGAGCGCTTCTGGATTGTTCGACAGGTCGGTCCTGAGGATCTTCACCGCCCTTCGACCACCGAGTGTCTCGTGGGTTGCTTCGTAGACCGCACCGAAGCCCCCCCTTCCCAAGACACGACGAAGTAGAAACCGGTTGGCGACTCGTTCCCCGAGTAGTTCGTCGATCGGCCACCCAGCCGACGGCTTCTTGCAACCACAGCGGTCACATTCGGTATCGTATTCAGAGGGCTCGGCTTCGCACTGGGGGCAAACCGCGGACCCGGTACTCATAGGTCGCTGTCCAGATCCAACTCACCTTGCCCCTTGCGCTTCCTGGCTTGCTCACTGCTGGCCAAGCCATCGAGGGGCCGTATGCTCCCAATGCGGGACAGACGAAATACGCGCTCCTCTCTTCGTGCGTGGCAGTAGGCGTGCAAATAGGTTTCGGCTTCGACATGAGTGGGCGTGATGCGGCGCCGATTCAGCTGCCCTCTACTCTGAGTGTAGTAGGTCATGTCGAGGTCAAACTCTTCGAGGATGGCTCGGCGAATGAGGTCCAGTGGTTGAGCAGTCGGGTCGTAGACGACGCGATGTTCGGTATCTTCTTCCGATAGTGGCTGGAGGTGCTCGTGTTCGGAACCGGGCGATTCGATACCGACCAGCCAAGAGAGTGCGTTGTAGGCCTCGACCTCCATCGCCATGACGTCCTTGGCTGAGAAGGCTGCCGTCAGGCGTTGCCGAATGTCTCTTATTACGCGCACTGAAACTCGAGTCGAAGCCGCCCCTGCGAGCCGCTCCAAGACCATCATGGCAACTGCGGCTGCCTGAATATCCTCTGGCCGCTCCAAGACGACTGTGCGGTCGGGATCACCGACCGCAAGCGGTGTCTCGACGTCGAACCGCGGCTGGATCTTGGCCAAGAAGTCGGTTAGGTCCATGCGTTTGGTCACGGGCTCACTCCGGCATACGCCAGTGGGGAGTCATACATCCTGCCAGTCCCCATCAAAGACCACATCTTTTGCCCAGCGCAAAGCATGCCCGTCGAGCTGGCAGGGCTTGTCTTCAGCGCACACCAGCCAGATCGTGTTCGCGTTGCTTCCGGGGCCTTCGAGCTCCCACAACGAGAGCCGAGTCACTCCCCCACACCGGGGGCAGACCCCCGGCGCTTCACCACTGATTGCCTCTTCGTCAAAGCAGACGGTGAGGTGATAGAGCCGCTTCTCTCGATCGTAGCGGATGGTCAGGTTTTGGGTGTTGTGTACGGTCTCCATCAAATCCAACTGCGCAACGCTACATCGGCCCCGACGTGGGCTGACTTTCGGCAGCACCGCGTGCTCCGAGTGTCGCGGCCACTGGCAAGTGGTCCGAGTGGCGCGCCTCGGTGAGAATTCGAGCTTCCGTAGCGGGAAGAGTCTCTGAAGAGTAAATATAGTCGAGACGGCGACTGGGTGAAAGCGCTGGGAACGTCGCCCCGCCGTCTTCGGGGTCGGAGTAGACTTCGGGGCCGGGAACCTCTGGCCCGAGGCCGTCTCGGAGGATTTCGATGGTCTGGTCGTTCTCGCCACTCCAGTCCGGCTCGTCCTCGAAGCCCGAGAATTGCTCTGCCTCGGGAGGCAAAGCGTTCATGTCGCCCAGTACAATCCAGTGTTCACCGCCGGTCTCAGCCACCAAACTGACGACCTCACGGCCGTGCGTCTGCCTGTTTGGCGTGTCGAAGGCCTCCAGGTGGCAGTTGAACACCAGCACGACGTCGTCGCCAATTTGTACTTCAGCAGCTTGAACCGATCGGTTGAGGTAGAAGGCGTTGTACCACCACGCGTACGTATCGGGCTGCGGCAGGATAACCCGTTCGTTGCTGGTGATGGGGAACCGACTCATGATTGCCTGGCCACTGTGAATCCGTCCCACGTGACCGCTGAGCGGCCAGTATGGGAATGGCACGTAGTTCTTCTGCCACGTCGTGATTCGAGCCGTGTACGGGAACTGAGCTGCTTCTGCCAGGTAGGCGAGTTGATCGATTCCGTGGGACCGGCTCGCGTCGTAGTCCACCTCTTGCAGCGCTACGATATCCGCCGTTTGCAACTCCTCTGCAATCGCGTCCAGGAAATCCTCCTGTTCATCGCGGGAGTGGGGCTCGAACTCGCCCTCTGGACCTGCTGCGTGGTGAATGTTGTACGTAATGACGTGAATCCCATCGGGGGCTTCCTCGTGAACTCGGTCAGCAAGACTCTCGTCAAAAGCTGGCGGATCAGCTGGAGCTTGCGAATCAAAACCTCGCGATGCCCAGAACAATCCAGCCAACAGCGCTGCGACGAGAAGGAAGAGCGAGGTGAACAACAATTTGATTAGCTTCCGGATGCGTTTCATGGCGGGATGATGCCCCCCTCTCCGCGGTCAGGCAAGACCGCTGGCGTGACTACGCCGCTGGACGCCGTTGCGGGCCTGAGAATGCGTGAGGTTGTCCTACGGTTCGTCGACCGAAGCGCTTCGATACAGGAGGGATTACTGGTCCTCGGCGAATTCGTCGTACCGAATCCGTCGTTGTGCGAACTGAATGGCGTTCTCGATTGAGACCAGTAACTCTTGATGGTTCTTCCCTCGAGAGAATTCTTCGGCGATTTCGAGGTACTCGAGGGCCTCGTTCCACAGTTCCAGTCCGCAGAGGTCTTCGCCAATGCTGAGTAGGAATGGCCCGTCGGAGGCGAACTCCTCGGCGAGGCTCGCCAACATCTCCAGACCCTTTTCGGCATCTCCTTGCTGGATCGTCAAGATCGCCCGGAAGCGTCGTTCCAGACCGGGTTCATCTGTGGCGACTTTTGACACCTCGTCGAGCAGGGAGAACGCCGCGTCAAAATTCGATGTGCTGGCCTGCCGGCCAACCAGGGCTAGCAGAATATCTACGTAATCCAGGGCTGGTGAGCGCTTCTTCGACGTGATGAGCGGCAATGCAGTCTTGTGGAAGGCATCGATGTCGCCGTGACCCAAGAAGGTCTTGGCCAGTGCCCAGCGACAAAAATCGCTCGAACGTCCGAGCTTGTGCGCCTTGGCCTGTTTCAAGGTCATCTGGCGGATTGTGTTGTGCTTGTCGACATCTTTGGCTGGGAGTGTGTCCCAATCGATTTCCGCGTACCCGAGTTCCTCGTCGACGAAGTCAGCGAATTCATCTTCGATATCCTCGTCGTAGCGGTCCACAAAGGATAACTCAGCCGCCTCGATGGTGTCGCCGGGTTGAAGAGTGGGGGTCGGTTCTTCCTCGTCCTCGTCTTCCTCTTTCTCCTCGCCTTCCTCGCCTTCCTCGCCTTCCGGAGCGTCGTCGTCCGCGTCCTCTCCGTCAGCCTCGCCCTCTACGTCCCCTTCGGCCCCGTCCTCTAACTCAAGGTCATCGCCGAGTTCGTCCGAAGGGTCGACCTCTACTTTGTCTTTGTCAGGAGCTTGTTCTTCTGTGGTGATTTCGGCTTCTATCAAGGTGTCGTCTGCCAATTCGATTTCGTTGAATTCGACCTCAGTGGACATGACCATGAGTTGCCCTCGCCAAAAGCGGTCAATACGAGTAGACGCGGTCGTTTAGCACAGTGTTTGTTGCGTAACAAGGGGTGATTTCAGTTTTTTCGCAGCTGCACCGTCGGCTAATCGTCACTTCGTTGGTCGAGCCAATCGGCAATCGCTGCCGTACGCTCTTCCACGTCGTCGACTGCGGCCCACTCCGGCACCATTCGGGCAATCTCATGGCCGAGGGCGTGCCAAATTGAGGGCCCCTCTTCGGTTCGTGAACGTTTCTCGACCAGCTCGACAGGCTCGGGGGCTGGAACCGGAGCCGGGGCGACCTGGTGTTTGGCTGTAACCGCGCCCTGGTGGAACGGTGTGACCTTGGCCTGCTGGGAACTTGGATCGTCGATGGTGTGTGGTGTCCTCTCAGGAGCGACCGAATCGTAGGCCGATGTCGGCGCAACCCTGGCCCGATCAGCAGTTTCGGCGACGTGGGGATCGCTGGATTGAACAAACTCCTCGAACTCGACACCTTTGATTGCTGCGACGAGTTCGTTTGGTCTGAACGGCTTCATCAGGACTGAAACTACTCGCTCGTGCGTGCTCAGGTCTTTGTTGAGGTCCTGTTCCCGGAGGGCTAGCAGCACCGCCTCTGCGTGTTCTGGAAGTTCGCTCAGGAGTTCGAGAATCTCTGGTTGATTGTTCCGCTGAACTGAAAGGACCACTGTCGTCTCAACCTCAGCGCCCTCGTCGAGAATTTCGAATCCGGCCTGCAGGAGCGCATCATTGACCGCCTGTCGGACGGTGTTGTTCTGCTCCTTAACGAGGACTGCTCCGCTCATCGATCAAAGTCCAAAACGTGATATTTTCTTGTGGAGTCCCTCGCGACTGATCTGGAGGCGGCTCGCGGTGGCGGTCTTGTTGTTGTCGTGTTCCCGCAAGGCGTCGAGAATGATCCACTTCTCGACCTCCTCCAACATCTGCTTGAGACCGCCAGATCCCGGAGCGACTTTCTCGAGGAGGTCGCCCGGCTTCCAGAGCCGCTCTGATAAGTCTTCTGGCGTGACGAAGTCACCCTTGGTTCCAGCGATAACCAAGCGCTGCATCTCATTCTGCAACTCGCGAACGTTTCCAGGCCATCGATAGGCCATCAATGTTGCGAGCGCCTCCGGGCTGAAGTTGGGTTCGGCACGCCGAGCCTCTTGGCTATAGCGCTGCAAGAAGTGCCTCGCTAGCAAGGGGATGTCTTCCCTCCGATCGCGCAAAGGAGGGAGTCGGATCGGGAACACTTTGAGGCGGTAGTAGAGATCCTCCCTGAATCGGCCCTGCTCAACTTCTTCTTCGAGGTTTCGGTTGGTCGCTGATACAACCCGAACGTCGACCTTCTTGGGTCTCACGGCACCAACCGGCCTGATCTCGCCTTCCTGCAACACCCGGAGGAGTTTTGCCTGCAGCGCGGCGGTCGTCTCACCGATTTCGTCGAGAAAGATCGTCCCACTGTGAGCGATTTCGAAGAGCCCCTTCTTGTCTCGGTCAGCGCTCGTGAACGAGCCTTTGATATGGCCGAAAAGCTCGGACTCGAGGATCGATTCGGGGATCGCCGCGCAGTTCTGGGCGACAAAGAGTTTCTTTCGGCGGTCCGAACGGTAGTGGATAGCCCTAGCCACCAGCTCCTTACCGGTACCGGTTTCGCCTTCGATACATACGGGGACCCGTGTAGAGGCAACCTTGTCGATGAGAGTGAAGACGCCAGCCATACCCGTACTGTCGCCGAGTATCTCGTAACGCTTCTCTTCGGTCTCTTTCAGAAACGCATTCTCTTCGGACAAGCGACGCTCCGCCGCCCTCAACCGCGACGTAAGGCGAGCGTTCTCGATGGCTAGTGAGACCTGGCCTGCTAGGACCACCAGCAGTTCGAGATCTCCGGGGCCGAACATGCTCCCTGTGTCCCGATTGTCGACCTGGAGCACGCCGGTAACTCGATCGCCGATCCACAGTGGAGCGGCGATAATCGTTTGAATACCGAGCCGCACGATCGACTTTGCTGGGCTCTCTTTCTTTCCGGTATCGGCAAGCCACACTCCCGCCTTGTTGCGCCGTACTTCGGCGATAGTCGACTTGCTCAGATCGGTCTGGTCAATCGGTTCGCCGTCGTGCGTCATCCCAATGAAGTGGATGAACTCGCCGCCGGCTGACTCTTCGACTGAGATGACTGCGTGTGTGGCGTTGGTCAGGAGCTTGAACACCCCTTTGCAAGCCACCGTTCCCACCTCGATTGGATCGCCGAGTCCGGCCAGGTCCTTGGTGACTTCGTACAACGTAGAGATCTGTTTCGGGTTTTCCCGAATTCTGACCTCAAAGTCGGGCACACCGGTCACATGGGCGACCGCTATGACCTCCTGTTTGGTACGAGTTTCGTCAACTTCTGCCGCGCTGTAGCGCAAGTGGACTGGTTGTGCTGGGTCGCCCAGGTGCAGGACATCACCGTCCTTGAGCGTGGCTAGAAAATGAACCGAGGCATCGAGCGTGATCTGCCTGCCTTCCCTGACAATGACGGATCCATTAGTGCTCTTTAGGTCACGGGCCTGCAATCCGCCGTTCAACACCTTGATTTCCAGGTGCTTACCAGAGATGTGCTCTTCGTCGATTATGAAGTCTGATCGATCGTCCCGGCCGATGGTCAGAGTGTCGCCTACGCGAAGGCCGCCGGTACCAAAACGGCGTCCTGAGCCCCGACCTGTGAGCTGTCTCAATTCAGACATCAGTCAATCTTCTGTTTCCTCAACACGCGCAGGTGGTAACGATAGTCGCGAAACCGTGACCCCTCTGCTTCGGTTAAAAGCTGGTCGATTCGCTCCCCGGCGGTCTGAGGCAACTCCATGTGTCGAAGTTGGCGTGCGAAAGTGAAGCGCATGTCCAACTCGACCGATCCGATTGCCTCGAGCAACGCCGCGGCTGCAGCCGCTTGGTTCTCTGCATAATGGGCTAGATCGAAGGCGGCCTTCAACCTCACCCACGTATTCTCGTGCGACAATAACCCAGTCAAACAATCCAACTCATGATGACAGCCATCGGCCACCAGCTCAATCATCGGCCGGTAGATTTGAAGATCAGCTACCAGATCCTCGGGGGTGGCAGCGTCCAAGAGCGCATCGAAGCGCTCCAGATCGCCCTGCTGACTCAACATCGCGAATGTGTAGGCCGCGTGCTTTCGGATGAACTTGTCAGGGATATCTGGGTCAGCCAGGGTTCCCGACTGAGCAATCTCGTAAACCATATCTCGATCGTTGGGATCGCCCACGTTCGCCAAGGCGTCCAGGGCGGCTGATCGAAGACCGAGCTCGGCATCGGTTCCAGTGTTCATGAACTGGGTGAAGTTGAAGAGTGGCTGCCCTTCCTCGCGCACGACCAGGCCCCTGAGCAACAGGTGAGCCGGGTCGTCAGCGGCCGGGCTGGCCAGGTACTCCAGCGCCTCTGAGGCGAAGATAAACTGCTGACCGAAGTTCTGATGCCAGTTCATCGCTTGCTGGATATCCATGCTTGCCAGTTGATCGATCGGCACGAGGTGTTGTGTCGTAAACCAGGTGTTGAGCCCTTCGAAGGCAGCAGGACTGGCCATGTCCGCAAGCACCCGCGCGGCCCGAAGGCCGGCGACCTCGGCGGTGTAGCCGGCGCCGACCAGATGGCCTGCAATGACCTCGTTTTGGTGATTGAGCACTTCGAGAAGGTATGGGATTGCGGGATCGCCCACGTAAACCAGAGCCAGTGCACATTCATTGGTAGCGTTCTGGGCGCCGTCCATGTTGATCAAGCCAAAGAGCAGTGCCTTGACCGTGTCCTCGTCGGTCGCTCCGCTGCGGCCGATAGCTGTACATCCAAATCGAACCGTGCTGATGCCGCCGATACTACCCGCCGGCCTCAGAATGATCTCAGAGATGATCGGCGCGACACTCGGATCGCCACCCGGCATCTGGCGTAGGGCATCTAGAAAGGGCTCGTATTGATTCGGATCGCGAACACGCCGCAGTCGATTGGCGACCGCGCCCGAATGGCTGTCGCTTCCGACCGCCGCTAAACCGCGAGCAGCCAGGCCAGCCATCCGGTTGTCGTCACTCTCGAGAGCCGACTCGAACACGGGAATGCCATCGGGGTGGCCAACGCTGACCAGCAACTCCAAGATGTCGTCGGGAAAGTACCCGCTGTTGTAGGCGTCTGTTAGGGCTGGAATCAGCGCGACTTGATCTTCGGGGTTCTCGAGACGCTCAGCGTCGCGAAGCGCACCTTCGTTTCCGGCGCGAATCTGGGCTGCAATTGCGTCGGTTGAGCCTGGTTTCGGCCCTCGACATCCGGCGAATACAAGCGCAATGGCTATGCTCAACAAGCAAGTTCGTTTCACGAGGTTCATTGTGTCGCTCCAATCAAAACGAGGATTAACGGCGGCACTATACAAGAGGTCGTCACAACCGGGTAGGGCCATGTAGTCGAGAACTGATCAATCACTCCAGGGAGCGAGAAAGGCTGTCAGAGCCTCAGTATGCGGGGCCGCAATGATCTCGCTACTGACCCGTACTTCTTGGGGAACACTCTCATCAGCGACCCGAATCGCTTCTTCAATCGAGTGTAGCGCGCCACTGAGGGCCCAATACCCTTTGCCGCCGATGCCGGTGCACAGGTGGATACCCACCAAGTCGGTTTGGGTGGCCTTCAACGCCGTGTCTAAAGCCAAAACAGTGGCGGAGGCAGTGTACGCCTCGAATGTACCAAGGCTGTCGATTTCCACTTCCTGGTTGGCGCCAACCAATGCTGCTCGAATGTGGTCGTGGGTCTGGGCAAGGATGAGGGAATCGACCAGCAGGCCGTCTGCTGCGTTGAGTCCGGCTTGAAAGCCCTCCTCAACTTCGGCGACACCGCCGACCAACATGATCAGGAACTTGCCCGGCGAGACCCGTTGCGCCGTGTGGATTCGAACCGGTGAACGTTTGACGATCGCGTCCAAAACGACTGCTGCCCGCGACAGGCTTGCCAGTTCGACAATGCCGAGGGCTGGAGGGAGCTCACTACTGGGCCGCGATATTCGCTCCACGTGTTCAGACAATCCGGAAGTAGTCTTTGAGAGTACAACGACGCTCGCGAGTGAAGGTCCGAGCGTTGGTCAGTCCTTCGCCGGTCGGGCCCGCAATTGTCCAGGAGGTATAGCCCTCACCCCCCATCCCGATGCCTGCGTAGCAGGGCGCGTTCTTTACGTAGATCGATGCGTCGCAGGCGACAGCCATTCGATGCAGTGAATCGATATTCGTCGAGTACATCACGGCCGTGTGTCGGTTGCCGTGCTCGACCCTGACAGCGGTCTCGATACCCACCTCGACATTTGGCACTCGGAGCATCCCGAGGACGGGCAGCAACATCTCGTGCTGTATAAACGGGTGGTTCTCGTCATCGACCTCACAGAGAATGAGTCGTACGTCCTCACCGATTCGGATACCGATTTCGTTGGCGATCACATTGGCGTTCTTACCTACGAAGTTCCGATTGACGTGGTTGTCCTCGGTGATGAGCACTTTCTCGAGCTTTCTGAGATCCCTGCCTTTGATCTCAATAGCACTGTAGGCCAAGATTTCGCGCTTGAGCATGTCGGCGATATCGGCCACTGCGATAAGTTCTTTCTCTGCGATGCAAACGATGTTGTTGTCGACACTGCAGCCATCGACGACGCCTTTGGCGGCCTGTTTGATGTTGGCTGTTTCGTCGACCAGGACGGGTGGATTGCCCGGACCGGCCGCAACAGCTCGTTTACCGCTTCCCATCGCCGCTTTGACTACTGCCGGACCGCCCGTCACAACCACGAGGCGCACCCCGGGATGGGTCATGACATTGTTGGCCGACTGAATGGTGGGATTGGCGATCGAGCAGATTACGTTCGCTGGGCCACCGGCTTCGATGATCGCTCGGTTGAGCAAACTGACGTGGTAGTTGCACACGCCTTTGGCCGAGGGATGGACATTGAAGATGGCGCAATTGCCACCCGATACCATCCCGATACCGTTGTTGACGACGGTCTCTGTAGCATTCGTGCAGGGCGTCACCGCACCGATGATGCCAAAGGGCGATCGCTCGGTGAGGGTCAGACCGTCGTCGCCAGAATAGGCGGTTGGACTCAGGATTTCAGGACCGGGGGTTTTGAGCGCCGCGGTCCTGTTTTTGAGCAGCTTGTCACTCACCCGTCCGAGGCCGGTTTCTGAGACCGCCATACGCGAGAGCTGGTCGGTGTGTTCGAGGGTAATCCGACGCATTGCTTCGATCATTTTGAAGCGGGTGTCGAGACTACACTGGCGAAACTCGTGAAAGGCCTTTTGGGCCGCGATCACGGCCTGGTCGACAGTGTCGAAGATGCCGGGGTCGCCGGGACCGGTCATTGGTCCGGCGTGTGGGTTGATAGACGGAGCTGCGGGCGCACTTGGGCTTATGTCGGAGGCAAGCCGTTGTACGACGCGATCGACGAGCGAGTCGATTTGATCGGGTGTGAACTTCATCGACTACTCCTTTTCGTACCGGACGTCCCCTCCGACCTCGACGATATCGACAATTGCCATGATGACGGCGTCAACGGGGCGCTTGTCTGTCGACTCTGTCTGCCGGGCGCTCGATCCTTGGGCAAAGAGAACGACTTCTCCGACCCCAGCCCCCACCGCATCGGCCGCAACCACCAGGCTGTTGGTGCCTTTGAGTTCGGCGTCGAGTCCGCGCACGAGCAGAAATCGTAGGCCGCGTAGTTTCTCCTCTTTCTGAGAGGCAACCACGGTGCCGATGACCTTTCCCAACAGCATTGCCTAGCCCTTTCGAGACTTGGAAGAACCAGACGCCTTGTTGGCCGCGTTGAGGCGGCCCAGAGGTAGGGCCAGGTCGACGTTGACGTGCGGTCTCGGGATGACGTGTACGCTGACCAGTTCGCCGACGCGTTCCGCTCCGCGGGCTCCGGCTTCAGTGGCTGCTTTGACAGCTGCGACATCGCCTCGGACGACTGCGGTAACGTATCCGCCGCCGATTTTCTCGAATCCGACAAGCTCAACCTTAGCTGCCTTGACCATGGCGTCTGCGGCCTCGACCATGGCGGCGAACCCTCGACATTCGATCATTCCCAACGCTTCAGCCATTAGCTCCTCCGATATCTGTTGTTTCTACACCCCTAGCGGGGCGGGTTCCGTAAATGACTTCAGGGGTGCCTATTTGTCGACACCACTGACTGACTCGAGTGCTTTCGTAGCCGCTTCTGCGGCCGCGTCGATTTCGGCCTCGCTTCCGGCGAGCCAGAGGCGTCCGAACGCGCCAAAGGGGCGTAGATGGACCAAATTGATGTTGGCCCCTTTCTCCGCTTCGTTGGCCGCAAAGGTAACGTACCCAGCCGGCTCGCACTCCAAAATGTAGAGTGACTGACCCGGCAAGAGCATGGATCCCCTCGAATTCCTATTGATCAACTGACTTTGATAGGGTTCCACGCCCCGTATGATCTGATTCGAGGTGAGCGTCGGTTTGAGGCGCTGCGACTTCTCTAGTCCGAGGTGATCTAGAATAGCTTGGCCCGCCTGCATGACCTCGCCCTGATCGTCGTCGTGGACTTCCAGCAGACCGAAGGCCCGCTCAACTACCTGGACGGCCGGTTTGACCGCGGTAGCCTTGAGTGCAACGTCTGTGATTCGATTCACCGCCAAGCCCGGCGCGATCTCGATGAAGAGACTTGCCACGTAGGGTACCGGCAGGAATCCCCGAGCTGTTTTGCCAATAAAGGAGGCGAGCTGGGGCTGCAGACTATCCAGGAAAGTGTAGGTTCTTAGTGTGACCATCTGCGTCGCATTTGCTGTGCTGAAGGCACCTTGTTACCACAGCGAAGAGCGCTGCGGTAGGAGGTAGGAGCAACTTTTGTCAAATCCCAGTGAATTGGGGGACGGGAATCAGATGGCCGGTTCGAGACCTCGAATCGGCCTAACCTGCCAGATACTTGCCGAGAGCCACCTCGAAGTCGTTGTCGAAGGGACGTTCGTACTCGTCGAGCCCCTTCCATTCACCAGTCCAGAGTTGGACTTCGTCCTGCTGGCCCCGCTTCTGCTCGATTGACGCGATCCGCAAAACCATGTGACCACGTGACTCTTCGCCGACGACTTTCGCCGCGCCGTCCGACATCCCGATCAGGTTGTAGGCCGAATCGAGCAGTTCTGCCGCCTTGCCGAGGTCACCGTTCTTGTGGCTGCGGACGCCCGCTCCCCACAGTTTCTTGGCCTTGAGGTTCTTCCGCCAGCTGCCCTTCATCAGAAGAACGGCGCCTATGACAACCAGTAGTACCAACATCAGGACGGGCAGGAGCCAACGGCTCATATCAATCTTCGACTGGATAGAATCGGCTTGGTCGGGATCGGCCTCACGACCCCGTACCAGGGCCTCCTCGGCGACGTCCATGGTCTTGCCCGCAAAGGCCCCGCCGAAGAGACCATATTGGTCCCAAATCGCTGCAGCGAGATCCATATAGGTCTGCGCCCGTGTGTCTCCCAGAGCGTCGGTCGGATACAATTCGTTTTCCTCGAGAGAAACCGCCAGGTGGAAAGCCGCCTCGAACTCGTGCTCTTCGATTAGTGAGGGAATTTCGGACCATCTCGCGACGAGAATATCACCGAGGATCGCGTCCCTCGCTGCTGGATCGAGGTCGAGTCGGCGACGCTGCGCCTCATCGAGTGTCTCTTCGGCTTCGAGCAGGCGACCGTCGTCAACAGCCGCTCGGGCAGACCGCAAGAAGGACACACCACGGGCTTCCTGGAGGCGAGGGGACTGGGTCTCCCAGACCTCCAGCCCTTGGAAGTGCTCGAGACCGCGGACATAAGCGTTGTTCGCAACAATCGGCTCGTTGTTGTCAGCGGCTCGGACGCCGAAGACAACGACGCCGGCGGCTACGGAATTGGCTGCCAAAAGCACCGTGTCGTGCTCGACGAATCCCTCCTGCATGAGCACGAGCATGTCGAGCGCCTCCATCTCCTTCTGCTCTTCGATGAGCGTGTTGACGTAGACGTTTGCCGCGCCGAGCAGCCTGTCGCGCAGCTCGCGGTAGTCTCGTCGCTCTGAAACGTATCGCTTGAGTTCAGCGAGGGAGTCGATGGCGGGTCGAAACTGAGTAATAGTGGCCGCCGCTAGACCGTCTTGGGCCAAGCCGTAGCGTCCCGAGATGTAGATCTCGCGCCAGGCATCGGTGACCTCCCCGTTCTCGTCTCGCTGCGCCATGACGAGCGCGTCCTGAGCCCGGTCAATGCGAACCATCGAACGGGCCGCTAACAGCTGGATTTCTTCGCCAAGGCAATCCGCGTACATGTTGTTACGGAGTAATTCTTCGTGCACGATCCGGTATTCGTCGACCCGTTGCTCGCCGGTCTGTGCACGTCGTACACGCTGCGCCATCGCTTCGCACAACGCCGCTTCGGCGGTGGGACGAAGGGCGTCTACCGCGTCGGCATCAAACCAAGCGGTGCCGTCGGATATCTGAGAGACACGCTCCGAGTAGTTGCGATCGGCTCGGCGCATGGCTGCGGCCAGAAACCACATTTGGCGCAGGGCTCGCTGGATTTCTGCCGAGTTTTCGCCAGGGGAACTGGCGAGCTCTCCGAGGGCGGAAACGTCTGCCCCCAGAACGGGCTCCATCGTGTAGGGATCGATGAAGTTCGGGTAGGTGCCAGCTGCGTCGTGGGTGGCGAAGTGGTGCGTCTCGGTGACGGTTGTCATCGGTGCGACCACTAGATCGAAGTCCTCGCCGTACTCGAAGAGCAGGGTTTCGCCGGCCATCGTGTCGTATTCGAGCACCATCCCGACCAAACGAACCGGGACCACCGTGTCGTTGACGACCTGGAAGGTCAGATCGGCACCGTCACCCGCGGTGTTGAGCGTTCCACTCTGGATACTGATTTCTACGGGATCGTCGGCAGCGGCTGTCCCGCTCGCCAGCAAAAGTGCGACAACAATGACCGTGCTTTGATATTTCCGCATAGCGACTCCACCCAGCTGAGAACCCAACGGTCTGGTCTCATACAACGAAGCTGCGTGTAGGACAACCTTGGTTTGGTCGATGGCGTCCAGTAGGGCGTCCCTCGAACTCGACCGCAGCGGGTTCATATTCTCTGGAGGCGTCAGAGCAAGTTGGCGCTCGTGTCACTCCTCAGAGGAGGCGACTGCGTCGTTTACGTCGGATTCGACTACGGCGAGAAGTTCGGCCAGCTTTGCCCCCGGGCTCGAGTCATTGATGGCTCGTTCGAGGCTGCGAGCGGAGGTTGACACCTGACCAAAACCGTACATTCCGGCGGTACCTGCCAGCTTGTGTATGCGTTGTTGTAGGCGTCCGATATCACCACTCTCGAGGGCGCTTTTCATTTCCTCGACGAAACCGGGCAACTTGGCTGCGAAGGCCATGCCAAGCTCCCGAAGAGCGGCGTCAAAATCGCTCATAGCGTCCACTTCCCACTGTAGTTCGGGTTCGCCCGCCTCAGGGGCGGTCCAAGCCGCTAGGTGACCACAGACAAAGCAATTTCGCAACCTTCTGCCGTACCCTGGGCGCTCGACAACCACGACTGAGTCCGAATCGCTGCTCTCGAAAAACTCGGCATACTCTGTGTCTGTGCTATACTGAGAGTGTGTTTGAAGTATTCGACATCGCTCATCCGCTACTCACCCTGGCTCTTACGGGCGGACTCCTGTTTGTGTTGTGGGTTCTGAAGACGCACGTTCGCCGTATACGGCTCCTTCAGCACCAGATCGACGACATCCTGCGCGGAATGGCCCAGCTGGACGACGAGATCGAGATCTTGAGTCACAGTAAGAATTTACCGGCTGTAGGGGAGACTGGCGAACGACCGTTGGTCCCGGGTTCAGGCGACTATAGTGCACTCGATGAGGCGGTGGGCGAGTGAAACTCGCCCCGCCGCGCTACCAACGAGTCTGAGTCTTTTTGAGCTTCCTGAGGAACGTGGGCTCCTCCATCTCCTGTCCCTCGAACGCATCCATCGTCCCGCTGTTTCGGACGAACGTCGCCGTTCGACGAGCGGGACTCGTGACGGGCACCTCTTCTTCCTCCGAGTTGTAAACACCGGTGGCTCGAGGCCTGGCCTGAGCAGCTGCCGGAACTGCTTCCTCCTCGAGGGCATAGTTCGACTCACTTCGCTCGGTGCGCTTTTGACGGCGCCCCATCGATAGAGAAAACTCGGCCTCGTCTTCGTACTCACTGCGTGCCTGAGCGATTGGTTTGAAACCTGTGGCGATGACCGTGACTTTGATTTCGTCCCGCATGCTCTCATCCATGACGGTGCCAAAGATGATGTTCGCGTCGGGATGGGCCGCATCCTGGATCAGAGAGCTGGCCATGCTGATCTCGTGCAATCCGAGATCGGCTCCGCCGGTGATGTTGATCAGGATGCCGGTGGCGCCGTCGATTGAACAGTCCTCCAGCAAGGGGCTGGAGATTGCCATCTGTGCGGCCTCTTCGGCACGGGTCGGACCCGATGCCCTGCCGGTGCCCATCAGCGCTCGGCCAGTCTGACTCATCACAGTCTTCACGTCTGCGAAGTCGACGTTTACGTAGCCGGGAATGGTGATCAGATTCGAGATGCCCTGAACCGCCTGAAAGAGCACGTCATCCGCCAACTGGAAAGCAGCCAGCGCAGGGGTGTCCGGCGGTGCAATCGCCAGCAAACGGTCGTTTGGAATCGTGATTAGTGTGTCGACGGCGTTGGCGAGTTGAGTCAACCCCTCATCTGCCTGACGCATCCGTTGCCGGCCCTCGAATGAGAACGGCTTGGTGACGACGCCCACCGTGAGCGCTCCTTGCTCCCGTGCCAGGGCCGCCACGATCGGAGCTGCGCCTGTGCCGGTCCCACCACCGAGGCCGGCGGTAACGAAGACCATATCTGAACCGTTGAGGGTCTCGGTGAGCCCACCGGAGTCTTCCAGTGCGGCGTCCCTGCCAACCTGGGGGTTTGCGCCGGCGCCGAGACCGCGAGTGAGATTCTGGCCGATCTGAATCTTCACATCGGCAGAGTTTCGTTGCAAAGCCTGTAGGTCGGTGTTTGCGACGATGAACTCAACGCCCTCTAGGCCACTGTCGATCATGCTTTGAATGGCGTTTCCGCCACCTCCGCCAACGCCAATGACTTTGATTTGAGCTGTACTTTGTGGTGTGTGGTCGAACTCGATCATGAGTATGCCTCCATGGGCCTATCCTTGGCCACTGGGAAAAACGTGTACCTTCTAAACTCTATACTGCCTGCCGGATCCATGAGCGCATGCGCTTGAAGAACCGGCTCGTAAAACCTTCGTCTCGTCCTGCTGAAAGATAGGGGTGATCCGATGCGCTCGCTCCGTGAAGAACGAGGCCCACACCCGTAGCGAAGCGTGGATTTCGGACCACGTCGACGAGGCCGCCAACACCCTGTGGCACGCCACGTCGAACGGGCACGCCCAGGACCTCTTCGGCCAGCTCGGTCATGCCGTCCATTACGGCTGCTCCGCCTGTGATAACGACGCCGCTGGCCAGCTCCTCGAAGGGTACCGCCTCTTCGATGTGCTGACCGACCAACGCGAGCATCTCTTCAACACGCGGCTCGATTATGGTGGACAGCAGCTCGCGTTTCAGAGCCCTTGGTCGGCGACCGCCGACACTTGGCACGTCGATGGTCTCGTCGGCTGTGACCAGGTCACCGAGCGCGCACCCGTAACGCGTCTTGATCATTTCGGCGTCCGCCATTGGCGTTCGCAGACCGACTGCGATGTCCTTTGTGATGTTGTTGCCCCCGAGCGGGATAACTGCGGTGTGGACGATACTCCGGCGATTCCAGACTGCGATGTCCGTGGTACCACCACCGATATCGACCAATGCCACGCCGAGCTCTTTCTCTTCCGGAGTCAAAACCGCCGCGCTGCTCGCCACTTGCTCGAGCACTATCTCTGAAACTTGAACACCACATCGCTCTGCGCATTTGACGATGTTGTTCAGCGAAGCAATCGCACCGGTCACAATGTGAACCTGTGCTTCTAACCTCACTCCGTGCATGCCGATCGGTTCCAGGATGCCGTCCTGATCATCGACCATATACTCTCTGGGGAGCACGTGGATGATCTCGCGGTCCGACGGGACTGCGACCGCTTTTGCAGCGTCGACCACCCGCAGAATGTCCTGCTCGTGAACCTCTCGGTCTTTGATTGCAACGATGCCCTGGCTGTTGAATCCCTTGATGTGTCCGCCGGCAATGCCTGCGTAGACGGTTGAGATTTCACAGCCGGCCATCAACTCAGCCTCTTCGATTGCGCGAGCGATCGAGCCAACCGTGGCATCGATATTGATCACTACGCCCTTTCGCAGGCCCTGCGACTCGCAGCTACCGATGCCAATGATATCCACGCCTTCGGATGTACGCTCGCCTACGATGCAGCACACCTTTGTCGTGCCGATATCCAGACCGGCAATCAGCTCGTCATGTCCTTTCATAAGTCCCTACCTCAATCGCGGTCGGCGGGAGAGCCGACGTTTCTTTGCTGTAACTACGGACTGACTGGAACAGGT
>CAZDBH010000049.1:18979-27762 GCA_964503485.1 uncultured Bradymonadales bacterium
CATGGCGCCGTTCATTGGGCAATGCCCTGTGATTCGGATGCATCCCTCCCTGGACGCACCGGACCAACGGCGACTCTTCGTAAATCCCCCTCTCCATCAAGGAGGATGTATCGTCCTCGCAGATTCTCTCCATCGATTGTAATCAGTACATCCTGCAGCCTCTGTAAACGTTCTGCATAGCGATTGTGTCCAAGCCGCACTTCCATTCCGTGGTTGGCGGTCAGCAAAAAAACACCGAGCAAGTCATCGACATGTATCTGGGCTAGTTGATCGAATCGGTTTAGGCCCAAAGCTTGGTAGTGGTTGATCACCGTGAGTGCCTCGCGAATTCGCCCGGCTGAGGCACCGCCGTCTTGGTCAGCAGGAAAGGGCTCAATGCCAGTGATGAGTGGTCCATCGACCTCATGGGGCGTACCAGCTTCGATGACGACGCCATCGTGGTCCACCCGCAGCGGTTCATTCCAGAAGACCCAACCGGCGGGTTGCCGTTCCACGACGGTAATCCGAACGGTGCGCGGAAGGTCGCGTATCACCTCCGCGTCAATTATCCAGGGGGTATCGATCAACATTTGCCGAATCATTTCAGTGTCTATCGAGAAAATACTGGTCGGTTCATTGAGTCCGGTGAACTCCAGAACTTCCGACCGAGTCACTCGTTCATTTCCATCGAGACGAATTGCGCTGACTTTGAAATACTCAGATCGCATCAGCGCGTGGTATCCCTGGTAGATTCCCAGGGGCAGGCAGACGATGAGGACCATCGCCAACGCGAGGCGAGTGAGCTGCCGAACGTGAGAAAGAGCGACCATGAAGGCGTTCGCTAGGCGTTTCCCGAGCGGTTTTCGGCGTCTGTTTCGCTTCTTCGAGAACATCAGTATTCGTCCGTTTGAGCAACATCGATCATTCGAGACACAAGCTGGGAAAAGGACTCTCCCGAGGCCTGCGCGAGTTTCGGAACCAAACTCGTTTCGGTCATTCCAGGTAGTGTGTTCACCTCCAGTAACCAGGGTGTTTCGCTCTCGTCGAGCATGACATCGACCCGAGCCACACCCCTGCATCCGAGCACGTCATATGCGGCTCGTGCTAACGCCTCGGCCGCATCCTTGGCCGCTGCACTGATGGGGGGTGGAATCAGGTACTGCGTCGTACTGCTCTGATACTTTGCTTCTTAGTTGTAGAAACCGTCGGCGGGAACGATCGCGACCGTTCCCATAACTTGTTCGTCAAAGATGCCAATACTCAACTCGGGACCCGCCACGAACGCCTCGAGCAGAATCGAATCGGTTCCGTTCTGTGCGAGTTCAATGGCCGCCAACAACTCAGCCTGATTGGCTGCAATGCTGATGCCCACACTGGAGCCATCGGCTGCAGGCTTGACGACGACTGGGTAGCCCAACCTGCTGTCGATCTGCCCGCTCTTCAGAGCTGAGGCGGCCTGGCTCGCAGTGAGTGCCTCGAAGGGAGGCGTGCTCAGGCCTGCCTGAGCGAACACCCTCTTCGAAAGGACTTTGTCCATGGCGATTGCTGAAGCGGTTACACCTGATCCCGTAAACGGTACGTCGAGGCAGTTGAGCAGGCCTTGAACCGCTCCGCCCTCGCCGTGGCCTCCGTGGAGGGCCAGGAACACTGCGTCGAGACTGGACATCGCCGCCGTCTGTTCGGGGCCGGGCTGCCAATCGATTGTGGTGACGTTGTAACCCGCCTCAGAAAGAGCCGAAGCGACTGCCGTTCCGGTGTTCAAGCTCACTTCGCGCTCACGGCTCACGCCTCCCAACAGAACGCCGATCTGGCCGAGTTTTACGTCGCGTCGTTTTGCGCTCATTGCAGTACTCCATCGGGCACTGGCCAGCCATCGAGTAGGTCGCTCACACTCTCGGTTCCGAATCCCAGCAAACGCTGTTCGGCCTCGAGTTTGATCCCGCAGAAGGCCTCCACCGTTCGACGAATATGCGCCATTAGGGTCACCACGTCGGACGCTGTCGCGCCCTCCTCGGTGACTACGAAGTTTGCGTGCAATTCCGAGACGTGGGCCCCACCGACCCGCGTTCCCTTGAGTCCGGCCTCTTCGATCAAACGCCCGGCATGATCGCCGAGCGGGTTGCGGAACACGCTTCCGGCATTCGGCTTGCTGTAGGGTTGCGTCTGATTGCGATAATCGCGCTCGGCCTTCACGAAGAACTTGCCTGACTCGACCCCACCGCAGCGGGCGCTGATCACGCCCTCGACGACGATCGCGTCGTCGGGAATGGACGAGTGGCGATATGACAAAGAGAGGGTCTCAGCTGGAACAACCCGGCTGTTGCCCGCCCGGTCGACCAGGGTGACTTCCTCCAGGATATCGCTGATTTCACCGTGCTTGGTCCCCGCATTCATCGCAACCGCGCCGCCGAACGTGCCGGGGATCAGCGCAACGAACTCAGCGCCGCTCAGGCCCGCCTTGTGAAGGTCGCGAACCAAGTGGTTTGTCATCGTTCCGGCACCGACCGTGACGCGAACTCGGTCGCCGTACTCACGCGGTTCATCGGGGATTTTCACGTAGCGCATCGCCTCGCCCATCTTGACGACAGCACCGGGGAAGCCCTGATCGGCCGCGATGAGATTGCTTCCCCAACCGAGGATTTCCCAATCGACTCCGGCCGCTCGAAGAATCTCGACGGTCTGTTGCACGGCGGCCGGGCTTGCCGGTTCGATGAAAAGACGTGCCGGTCCCCCGACTTTGTAGGTCGAATGCTCAGACAGCAGTACGTTCTCGGCAACTTTGCCGACGTCTTGCTGAAGCAGTTTCGCTACGAGTTCTTCCACGTCACTTCACCAATTCGATGACTTCGCGGGCAATCTCCTGCGCCGCCTCTGGTTTTCCGAGCGCCTTGGCCGCTCGTCCCATTGCTTCGATTCGATCTCGATCCGCCAGTAGCTCCTGTAACGCCTCGTAAGGTGGATCGGAGGCCAGCTGCGAGTCGCTAACGAGTATTCCCCCATCCTTGTCGACCACTGCGAGCGCGTTTTTCTCTTGGTGATTGTCGGACGCCAGCGGGAACGGCACGTACATAGCGGCCTTTCCGATGACAGCCAGCTCAGCCACGGTACTCGCACCTGAGCGGCAGATGACGAAGTCAGACCACGCATAAGCCGTGGCCATGTCGTCGATGTATTCGTGAACCTGAACCCGAGCCATGTCGCCGTAGGCTTCCGTGACCTGCTCCCCTCGGCCTTTCCCAGCGCTGTGTCTGACGGCCAGCGCGACGCCGCGGTCCACTAGCTCGCGCAGGACTTTCGGTAGGTCGCGGTTCAGTGAGGTGGCGCCCTGACTTCCGCCAATCACCAGGATTCTCACCAACGCCTCGTCGTTGTCGTCGGGGGCGTGGGTCGCGTTCAGAAGGCCTGGCCGCACGGGGTTCCCGAGCAACCTGGTCTTCTTCTCGGCGAACCAGTTCACGCTCTCTTCGAAGGAGATGAAGATCCGTCTGACGAACTTGCCGAGAATCCTGTTGGTCAGGCCCGGACGAGCGTTCTGTTCGAGAATCGCGGTCGGTGTACGACGCAGCGCGGCCACGAGAGTCACCGGGCCAGAGGCGAAGCCGCCAACTCCCACCACGACGTCGGGCCTGAATCCGCGCAACAGGCTGTTGCTCTGCCAGAAGGCGCGAGGGATGCGCACCAGAGCTGCCAGCTTGCCGACCAGGCCGCGCCCCTTGAGGAAGGCCACCTGAATGAACTCAATCGCCACATCGGCTGCCGGCACCAGTCTCGCCTCGAGGCGGTCACGCGTGCCCACCCATAGGAACTCCGCACCAGGGCTCTGTCGTCGCACTTCGGCGATCAACGCGAGGCCTGGATTGATGTGCCCGGCGGTTCCGCCACCGGTAATCATCACACGGAGCTCGTTCTTGGGCTTCGTCACGTTAGCTCCGGGGCCCTGTCTTTGGACGGCCTGTCGGCTTGAAGAAACCGTCTATCGTGAATCCGATTCGGAACGACAAGCCGTCCGTGGCCTGTGCTGCTCCGGCGATGTGCCCGCCAGTCAAACTCATAACTGTCTCCCATGAAGCGCTCGGCGATTTGCTAGAAGCCGAGCTTTTCGCTTAGCGAGTTCCCTATGGATGCGCTCTTCCTTGCGCCTCTCCAGCTCTTGTTCCCAAAGGTCATCGTTGCGCTGGCTGATGTTCAGCAGCATGCCGATGGCGAATAGACATATGACGATGCTGCTGCGTCCGAATGATACGAATGGGAGCGTCAGCCCCTTTGTTGGCAGCAGCCCGGTCACAACGCCCAGATTGGTTGCTGCCTGTAAGGTCAGCATGATGATCAGCCCGAAGGCGAGGTACGAACCGAACGCATCTCGGGCGTTCATCGAGATGTGGATTCCGCGCCACAGAAGGACGAGGAAGAGAATGATGATGATTGCGATGCCGAACATGCCGAGTTCGTGCCCGATGATAGTTGCGATGAAGTCGTTCCAGAGCTCCGGGACGTATCCGAGTTTGAGGTGACCCTGACCCAAACCGCGCCCCGTGAGGCCGCCCGACCCGAGCGCCAAGAAGGACTCCGTGATCTGCCAACCAGCAGCAGTGGCATGCTCTTCGGGGTTCAAGAAAACCTGAATGCGCTCCATACGGTATGGAGAGCGGATTACGGCGTCCCAGGCCATAACCAGAGCCGCAATCAAGAAGGCGACCAGGTAGCTGAGGCGCGCTCCGCCGAGCATCAGCATGGAGCCGAGCAGAACCATGAGAATTGCGCTGCTGCCGAAGTCTGGTTGCGGCAGAAGTAGGGCGACCATGGCGCCGATCACCGCGAGATGGGGGATGAACGCCAACGTGAAGGAGCGCATTCGCGCTTCTTTCTTGCTGACCGAGTAGGCCAGGTAGATCACTGCTGCCACTTTGGCAAACTCGGCAGGCTGAAAGCGAATGCCCGCAATCATGAGCCAGCGGCGTGCGAAGCCGACCTTCAACCCCAAACCGGGAACGAAGATCAGGGCCAAGAGGACGAAACAGAGGCCGAGGATCGGGTAGATCAGGCGCTTGTACCAGCGGTAGTCGAGTCGCATCCCTACAACGAGGGCGACAATTCCCATTGCCACGCCGAGAAGCTGCCGAGACAGGAAGAAGTTGGGCGTACCGAAGCGATGCTGAGCGACAATCGAGCTCGCGCTGTAGATCATCACGATTCCGATCGTCGTCAGAGCGAGCGCCACAGCCAGAAGCGGTGTATCGATTGGGCCTCGACGCACCCGTCCGGTGCCGTCGGCGACAGCCGTTTTACTCTTCTGGTTTTCAGTCGCGTCGGACAACGTCTACCTCAACTTGAGGCTGGCCAATGCAAACAGGCTCAGCATGATGGCGATGATCCAGAAGCGAACGACGATTTGGCTTTCAGACCAGTTCTTCTTCTCAAAATGGTGATGAATGGGCGCCATCAGGAAAATGCGTTTCTTGGTGGCTTTGTAGTAGTAGCGCTGAATGATGACGCTCACGGCTTCAGTCACGAAAATGCCGCAGATAATGACGCTGAGCAGTTCGTTCTTCGTCGCAACCGCCAACACGCCGATCGCCCCACCAACGGCCAGGCTCCCCGTGTCGCCCATGAAAATCTGAGCCGGATACGTGTTGAACCACAAGAAGCCGACTCCGGCGCCAACCAGCGCCCCGGCGAAGATGGCGAGCTCTTGCACGCCCTCCACTTGGGGAAGACCCAGGTACTTGGCGACGTCGAAAACGACCTGCTGGCCGTCGACGAAGACGCCGGTTCCGAGGGTCGTAGCGGCCCCGTAGGCCAGGATACAGAACGTGCCCGAGGCGACGATCGAGGGCCCAATGGCCAGCCCGTCGAGGCCGTCAGTCAGATTCGCGGCGTTGCTCGTACCGACGATAACCACCGAGCCAAATAGGATGTAGAGCGCAGTTGGCAGCTCGAGGTTGAACCGATCGGGATGAACAAACGGTAGATAGAGTGTGGTGTCGTAGTCGGTGAAGTGAAACAGGGCCCACATTACCGTGATGGCGATGGCGAATTGGAAGAGCAACTTGTAGCGGCCAGCCAGGCCCTTGGAGTTCTTCTCCCGCACTTTGCGCACGTCGTCCACGAATCCGATGGCCGCGTAACCGAAGGTCACGACCAAGGCCATCCACACGTACGGATTGGCGAGGTCTGCCCACAGGATTGTCGGGACCACGACAGCAAAAAGGATGAGACTACCGCCCATGGTGGGGGTCGAGCTCTTTTCCTGGTGCGATTGGTCCATCTCTTCGCGGATCACCTGGCCAATCCCGATTTTCTGGAGCTGGCGAATGAGCCACGGATAGAGCAGAAAACTGATGACCAACGCGGTGATGACACCGGCAATAATTCTAAAAGACGGATATCGGAACACACGAAGTGGCCCGAACATGTCTCTCATTTCGACGAAGAGACGGAACAACATTAGGCCTGTCCTCCGTCGTTAGTCAGTGCGTCGACGACCACCTCTAGGTGTACTCCTCTGGAGCCCTTCACGAGCACCACATCGGCGCTTGACACTTGCCTTGCTGCCTCGTGGGCCGCCGACTCCGCGTCGGCGAACGTCTGTACGTCAGTGAGGCCAAGTTCTTTCGCTCCACTTGCGATGTGGTCGGCGTACTCACCGACGGCCCACAGTCGCTCACAGCCAGCCTGCGCGACGATTCGTCCCGCCTCGCGGTGCAGTTCGTCTGTGCTCTCGCCCAGCTCCAACATGTCCCCGAGGATTGCCCACCGATTGCCCTCGCACTCGCGAAGCACTTCGATTCCTGCCGCTACAGAGGCCGGGTTTGCGTTGTAGCTGTCGTCGAGAATTCGACTGCGCCTCACACCTTCGAGGAAGCGAAGTCGTCCCGCTGGCGCAGTGAAAGCCTGTGTTACCGCAGCGACGAGTTGTTCGGAGTCGGGCGGCAGCACGTCCCATAGAGCGGCCAATACACCCGCGATATTCATCGCATTGTGGCGGCCCAGCAGACCGAGAGTGAGCTCGACTGTTCTGCTTTCAACAACCACTGGTGGGTTCAGTCGGAGCGAGACTCGGACCGGCGGGCCCGGCTCATAGGCTGCGATCTGAACGGTACTGCCGGGTTCGGTCCCGAAGGTGCGGAGCTCGCCTGTAAACGATGACACCAGGTCGGGCTCAGTGGTCGGCACGATGGCGACGTCTGCGGGAAAACGGCCGCCCAATAGTGAGCCCTTCTCTGCAACCACAGCCTCTCGGCTTCCAAATCCACCCAGGTGGGCCGTGCCAATGGACGTGATGAGGGCGCGCTGCAGGGGCGCGATGTTGACCAGGAACTCGATGTCGCCAGGTTGGCTCGCGCCCATCTCCAGCACGACGAACTCGTGTTTCGACGAGAGCTCCGCCAACATCATGGGCAGCCCGATATGGCTGTTCAGGTTGCCTCTCGTCACCAGGACGGAGTCGCCGAACGCGGCCTCTAACAGGGCACCAGCGAAGTCTTTGGAGGTGGTTTTCCCATTGCTCCCAGTGATCCCCAGCGTCCGGCGTTCGGGGCGGGCCTCGTGGTGGGCTTTCCACAGTGCGCTCCCCAGTCGACCGAGTGCACTGAAGGTGTCGTCTACTGCGACGAAAGCTTCACCGGGCAACGGCTCGGGACACTGTTCGCGCTCGACGAGGAAGAGTTTGACACCTCGAGAGCGGGCGTTGTCGATGAACTCATGGCCGTCGCGTTCTGCCTTCAGCGCCACGAAGAGGGCGTCGGAAGCCGCGATTCGGCTGTCGTTCGAAATCGCTGCTGCTCTCACGCTGTCGGATCCGCGTAGCTCGCCGCCACAGTGGGATGCGATCTGCTGTGGAGTCCACGATTGGAAGAGTGCGGTATTCATGCGCTCCTCCACTGAGAGAGGGCAGCCCGGGCTACTTCCACATCGTTGAAGGGCAGCTTGGTTCCCGCAATCTCTTGCGTCGCCTCGTGTCCTTTTCCCGCGATCAGAACCAACGAGTCTTCCCAGGCGTTCTCGATCGCCGTCGTGATCGCCTCTCGGCGGTCCTCGAACGCGAGATATCCCCTTGAATCGGGCCCGAGCTCGCTGATTCGTTCGCGGGTCGGCGCGAGGCCCTCAATGATGGCGTCGATGATGTCGGAGGGCTTCTCCGAGCGTGGATTGTCGCTGGTCACGAAGGCGCAGTCGGCGAATTCACCGACCACTTCCCCCATTTCGGGCCGCTTGCTTTGGTCGCGGTCGCCTCCGCAGCCAAAAACCACCCACAGTCGTTGCGGGGTGAGCTCGCGGAGCCCCTCCAGGACCTTGGCCAGCGCGTCGGGCGTGTGAGCGTAGTCGACGAAGACCGAAGGCCCGCGTCCATCGGGACGTGTGACCGCTTCCAGCCGTCCAGGCACAGGGTCGAGACAGTTGAGACCGGCGACGATCGCAGCGCCGTCCACACCCGCTTGCTCGCACGCGGCGGCCGCTGCCAAGGCATTGGAAACGTTGTGTCGCCCGACGAGGGGCAACGTCACAGTGTGGCTGCCCCCGGTCAGGTGGAGTTGAAACTGAGTTCCACTGCGCGAGAATACGAGATCAGTGGCACGAACGTCGGACTCTTCCGTGAGTCCGTAGCTGACGGCCGGAACCGTAACTTCCTTGAGCAACCGACGTCCGTATGGGTCGTCCCCGTTGATCACCGCGACTGCAAGCTTGCCTGCTTGCCCGGCACTCGGCAGGTGCTCTGTAAACAGAGACCGTTTTGCCGAGAAGTAGGACTCCATGTCCTTGTGGTAGTCGAGGTGGTCCAGGGACAAGTTGGTAAAGACCGCCAC
>CAZDBH010000050.1:0-27388 GCA_964503485.1 uncultured Bradymonadales bacterium
CGAGGACCTCCAAGGGGGGATCGATTATGCCGCCAGTCAGGTTGATACCGTTTGCCAGCAAGGCACCCAGGTCTGGGTCGCGGAGGGGACCTACTCTGTGTTTCAAGTCCGTGCGACCGATACGGTGTGGCTGCGAAGCGACGTACATATCTACGGTGGATTCGACCGGACCGAGGCGTCGCCCCAAGAAAGAGACCTCGCGACTCTGACGATCCTCGATGGCCACTCGGTGCCGACTAGAAGGGGACTGGTGGACCCGTTGGATGACGGGGCCCACGTGTATCACGTCGTCACGTCGGGCACCGAGGTCAACAATGCGCGATTGGACGGCTTCGTTGTCACCGGCGGAAACGCGATGGGTGAGTATCAGCACAGTCGTGGCGCTGGAATTCTAGTCTGGGAATCGAGCCCAACGTTGGCCAACCTGGTTATCCAGGGCAATCGGGCGGCAGATGATGGTGGGGGCATGTTCATTCTCAATGGATCACCTGACGTCCTGGACACGGTCATCTCCTGGAACGAAGCCGAGACGGGGGGAGGCGTTTTGGTCACCTCTAGAGACTCCCGACCGCACTTCGAAGGGACCACGATCAACAACAACTCGGCCCTGGCGGGTGGTGGCGTCTCACTCTGGAACAAGGCGTCGGCGGTGTTCATCGACTCCCAGATCGTCGACAACGAAGCGGCCATCTGGGGTGCTGGCCTACGTGTCGACTGGCAGTTTCCGACTGGAGACGAGTCGCCAGTCTTGGTCATTCGTACCGCGATCGAGGGAAACCGGACGACTGGAGACAATGCAGACGGCGGCGGCGTGTTTCTTTGGGACGCTCGTGTGCTAGTGCTCAACTCTGTCGTCTCGGAGAACTACGCCACGGGTGCTGGAGCAGCCTTCGATTTGCGCGGCGAGAGTTCGCTGACAGTCGCTAGCTCGCTGATCGTGCAAAACCAAGCCGAGTTCGCTGGAGCAGCGGCTACGATTCGGGGTGGGAGCGAGGCAGAGATTTTCAGCAGTACGATTGTTGGCAACAAGGCGCCCTTTTCCGGCGCATTCCAGGTCTCAGGTGAGGCGAATATCGCCAACAGTATTGTGTGGCGAAACATCACGACCCGAGACTCGGACGATGTCAGCGGTGATGTCGCGATGGTCTACACGGCCAACGACCAGGGAATTGGTGGTCGGGGAAACACGGGTGCCGACCCCCGCCTCGACGGGGATTTCCGACTTCGCGTGGGCTCACCTTGTATCGACTCGGGCAGCGAAACCTACCACTTTGACGGGGCACGTGCCGAAATCGACGATGACCTCGGAAGCATCTACGCCGAGGACGTGGCGGGCAACGCGCGAATCACCGGTGAGTCGATCGATATGGGC
This sequence comes from uncultured Bradymonadales bacterium, assembly GCA_964503485.1. GTDB lineage: Bacteria > Myxococcota_A > Bradymonadia > JAFGEP01 > JAFGEP01 > CAZDBH01. Next base: position 1,373 of record CAZDBH010000050.1, read on the forward strand.
GCCCACGAGTGGTGAACCGCTAGCGGTCGGTTACATCAGCGCCGTCGTCAGCACTGAAAACTACCCATCAGTCTCCACTCAACACGTCGTCGAGGTTGGCATCCCAGTTCCCGTAGTGGTTCCTGTCGGCGCATTCCACGATTCCGGCGGTCGCGGCGTGGGGATCGATTCTGGTCTCCCTGACTCGTTCCGGCTCCATCTGATCCTCGGCACCAGGCCACTGTACGCCCTGTCCACCGTCGTTATCAGGGAAACTCCCTTCGCCCATGCCCGTCACGTCAGCCATATAGCTGGCGTCCGGGTTGAGTCGTACCCGCACATGGCCCGCGTCGAGCCAGGCCAGCATATGGGACATCGCGTGTGGGTAGTCCGGGGATGCCTGAACATGGTCGGTGGCTGTCTGAACGTGAAGCACGTAGAGATCGGGTCGTGCATCCGCGATTTCGCGGACCCGAAGTGCGCCGTCGTGCAGGTCCCAGAAGTCATCGCCTTCGGCCGCTGAGGCCAGCCATGAAGGCCGATCGCCGTCGGGAAAAATGCTGTCCTGCTCCGCGTCGACCAACGCCCGAAGCTCTGCCGACATGAACAGTTTGACACCCCGAACAGTTTCTCCGGCCGGGAAGGCAGAGAAGGTTGCCTCCCGCCCGTTGTGGACGCCGTTTTCGTTGGTATCGACGAAAAAGCCACCTTCGTAGCTCTGTGAGAAGAGTTCCCGAGACTCAGTCGTGAGATCAGGATCAAAACGCAGAAACTCACCAAGGCGACCTAAGGGACAGCTCGTGGCCGTGCACGAGCCCAGCTCGTGGTACGGGTTCACGTCGATCTCGACGTTGGCGTACTGGTCACCGAGGGGCGATTCCCACGTCACGACCCAGTCGACCAGTTCGCGAGCCTGCGATGACTCGGCTAGGGCCACCAGAGCCAGATTACCTCCGTTGGAGCGACCGACCACGCCCAGTTCGTCTGTGGAGGCAAAAGGGATGACGTCGGTGAGTAGGACTCCCTCACTGTCTCGCTTGACCCCACCAGCAAATAGGATCGCTTCGCGAATCGCGGCCATCGATCCGGCACCCCGGTAGTCGAAGTCGCCACCCGACGAGATACCCGATGAGCGGTCCTGGCCACCCGGGAGCAGCACTTCGACTGCGACGTAGCCGTGATCGGTCACCGTCCGCTCGGCTACGGGCGGAGTCAAATCGCCAGCGCCCCAACCGCCTGGGAGATCGACCAGCACAGGGGCCCCCGTCGAATAACGCGCCCCGCGCTCGCTGGGGTAGAAGGCTCGCACCAAGATGGGATCGTCGAGCTCTTCGACGGCCAAAAGGAAATCCACCGCCCCCGCCTCCGAAACGTCGACCTCCGAGTCTCCACCAACATCGCGGTCTGGTACTGCATCCCGTTCAGGAAGATCACCGCGATCGCGGAGCTCGCCGCCATCGTCAGGGACGGCATCCTCGTTGAGATCGGGCTCGTTGGTGTCCTCTCCGCCCGTGTCATCGGCGGCGTCCTCTGTGCCCACGTCCTCGTTGGCATCGGTGTCCACCTCAATGCTGTCCGCCGTCGAGATGTCTGTTGAGTCGTCCCCAGAGGACCCACTTGAGCTTCCGCTACAGCCGCTGATCGAGCACAATACGAGCAAGCCACTCAAAAGGTATCTCAATTTCCATTTCATCGCGTTCCCTTCCTTTTTGGATATCCCCGGTGCCTGTGATTGCTTCCACACAATCTAAACGATTCGGGCGGTTCACAAAGTACGACGCGAATGTCGATGAAACGTTAAGTGACCAACGCTCTGTAATGAGGCTCCAGGCCAACAAGACGGTGTTTGTGAACGGGATTGACAAAAAACGATTACATCTTACTCTTGTAGGACAGCGTGGTGACGACACGCTGGGGGGCCGGTCCAGTGATGTGAGACTGACCGGTATGATGAGGAAACTCGAAAGCGCGATCGTCCTAGCCTTGATGATCGCCTGTGGCTGCGGCAGTGATCCCCAGCCCAACGACCCAGACACCAGTTCGCCGGCAGACGTCGCGCCCGATGTCGTTGACGTCCCGGATCGTTCGCCTGACATCTCTGATAACGATGTCTCCGAAGAACCGGACGTCTCCGTCGATGACTCAGACGAAACGGTCATCTACCGCCCCATCTTTCAGCCCGAAGATGAGTCCTTTTTTTCGCAGCCCTGGCCACTGGACAGCCGACTCGATGATGACGGCCACCCTGACCTGTCTGGCTTTCCCGGCGTGGAGTCGCTCACAGAACCCTTCTTGACGGCAATCGAAACCGGTGTTTTTGGCTACGGTCTGAGTCCGGTTGTGTTCTTCCAATTCGATGAACTGCCGCCCGAGTCGGCCTTCCCCTCGACTCTCGACAGCACAGATCCGGACTCACCGATTCAGTTGATCGCACTCGAAAGAGGCCGCTGTACAGGCCGAACGCCCATCGAGTTCCGTCTCTGGGCAGAAACAGACGGCTACGCTCCAGCTCATACACTCGCGTTGTCGCCTGTCCCCGGCGTGGTTCTGCAGCCTCTGACAACCTACGCCGTGATCATGCGGACAGACCTCGGCGCGCCACATGGTGAGACGGTTATGCCGGCCGTCCTAGAGAGCGTGCTGGGTGAAACCTCGGACTATCCCGAACTCGAGGCAGCGTTCGGACCGCTCATTGACTGCATCGAAGCGGGTGACCTGTCCGTGGAGGATTTGGCGGCCGCGACCGTGTTCACGACCGGCGATCCCAGCCGAGAGTTGGCGCGAATGGCCGAAGTAGCTTCGGCAAGTCCAGGTCAGCTGGACGAATTGGAGTGGACTAGCAATTGGCGAGCCGGTCCCGAGGGGACCAAATCCGCTTCGAGTCACCTCCAGATGCCGGTGTTTCAAGCTGGCGAAATGCCCTACAGCGAGGGGGGAGGGCTCGTACTAGATGACGCAGGCCTCCCAGTGATTCAACGTTGGGACGAGGTGCCGATTCACATCGCGTGGCCTTTCGATCGCGAAGGCCCATTTCCGGTAGTGGTTTGGGTTCCCGGATCCGGGGGCGACTGGGAGACAACCCTCGACTACCCCGTGGCTGAGTGGCTGCTTCAAAACGGTGTCGCGATAGCTGCTTTCGACTCCCAGTTCCACGGCGATCGCAATCCCACTGGAGCCGATGCCGGTCTGGCCAGTTTCAACTACACCAATCCGACCGCTGGGAGGAACGTGTTGCGCCAGCAAGCGGTCGAGTTGCTCTACTTTCTGGACGCCATCGAGGGTGCCGACCTGGATATTGAAAGTGGTCTCCAGTTGGAGGGCTTGCCCTCGGTCGGCGGTCACTCCCAGGGCGCACTCGTGGGCGCTCTAGCGGCTGGTGTAGACACTGACCAGCGGGCCTACCTACTCGCCGCTACCGGTGGTCACGTCGCCCTTTCTGCACTCGGCAGGACTCAACCCTTCGACGTCCGACAGCTCCTGGAGGTCACGTTCGACGCCGAGCTAGACCGATTTCACCCACTGATGGCGATGCTCCAGCTGGGAAGTGAGGTCGTGGATCCCTTGGCCTATGCCGCCAACTGGTATGGATCGACTGACACAGCCGGGCGCCACGTCTTTGTCGTCAATGGCGACGAGGACGCTTACGTACCAAAGGCTACGGTGGATGCCCTGACGATTGCTTCCGCTCTCCCGATCGCGGCGCCTGCGGGTTGGAGCGTTGGCCAAAGTCTAGAGAGAGAACCATCTGAAGTTGCGATACCAGCAACTGATACAGTGGCGGGCCACGATGGAAGCGATCTTACCAGCGCGGTGCTAAACATCGCCGGAGAGGACCACTTCTTGATCTACGAACACGGTCGAGCGCTCGCCTTGGCGACGAGCTTCCTCGTGACGGCGGCGTCGGGGCAGCCCACGATCGACGAGTTGTGCCAAGCCATACCTCTCAACGACCATGTCGCGGTCGAAGATGTCAGCTGGTTCGTCGAGGACGAGTTTTCCAGGGTGGGCGTCAGGCTCCGCGAAAACGACGTCTGCCCCGACTCAGGGTCAACAAGTCGGTCCTACGAGTTTACGGCGCCCCGGTCAGGTACCTACCGCCTCGATTCAGACGTGGACGACTTTGCAGTGAACAGCACCTGCTTCCCGCTCGCGGCGCCCGAAGGCTGCGCAGACGGCAGCTCACTGGATGTAGAGATGGAGGCCGGTGAGTCGATTTTCATCGAGTTTGCCTCAGGGCACGGAACCGACTTGACCCTCGCCGTTGGTCTGACCGGCGTGGAGGAGGGGGACACTTGCAGCGAAGCGATTCAGCAATGCGCCGAAGGGCTGATCTGCCTCCGAGGAATCTGTTCCTCTGCCTGTTCAGCGCCCAGCTTGAACAACTACCCCACCGGCGAGCAGCAGTGGGGTGAGACGATCACCTTCCCGGGTATCCATGGAGTGGATTCGGGTATCTGGCCGCTTCCCGCTACTTGCAGAGACACCACCCTCGAAGCGGCCGAGATTCCCTATCAGTTCACGCCGCCAACGGGTGGAACCTACCTTTTTTCCACCGGTTTCGAGGGGTCCGAAGCGTCTGCCTATGTTGAGGTTCGCAGCGGTTGCCAAGAGGAAGGGGAGACCCTTGCCTGCGCCGGAAACAGTAGCCCAACACCGTCGACAGTGGCGATCGAGCTGGTAGAGGACGTGACCGTGACGGTCGTTCTTCACGCAGCCAACACATTCAGTCACGGCAAGGCGATCGAATTGAGGGCCGGATTAATCCGCTACGGCGAAGCCGACGCGGCCTGTGACAACCTCACGATGCAATGCGCGACCGGCCTTGCCTGTGTCGAATCACAGTGCCGAAGTGACTGCGCGACCTACTCGTTCAACGATTTCGAGGTGGCTGAGGGTGAGTGGGTCTTCGAAGGGCACATTCCAGGACTCTCAGGCCACGATTCAAGCACAATCGCTTGGCCCGAGACCTGCGAGTACAGCAACACCGATCAGAGTGGTGACGTCAGCTTCGCCTTCACAGCCCCTTCGACAGGCCTATTCGTCTTCCGGGGAGGCTTCGACGATAGAGCCAAGATCGATATCAGCGTAGCGGATAGTTGTAGTTTCGAGGGTGACTTCGTCGCGTGTGCCGAGGACACCTCGAGCAACGGACGCGCGCCCCTACTCGATTTGGAACTCGAGGCAGACCAAGAGGTTGTGCTCCTGGTGAGCGCAACCTCCGACAGCCAAAACGGCAACCCCTATCAGGTGTCAGCAGCCGAGGTTCAGTGGGCCGACGCCGAGGAAGCCTGCGATGGTGAGGTCGTGCGATGCAGTGAAGGTGCTGTATGCATCGAGAATGTGTGTAGGGACGAGTGTGAGGCCTTTGTATTGAACGACTTCAGGCTGGAGGACGGATCGTTCTCCCATACGACCGTGTTTCCGGGCTTCCGAGGGGAGGATGCTGGCATCGTCGACACGCCTCTTGCCTGCAGTGATGACGACCTGACATCTGAGCTCACCTACGCGTTCACGGCTCCCAGCGCTGGCACCTGGGTCTTTACCGCTGACGATATCGAAGGGGCCAGTCGACCCATCCTCTGGCGTATGACCTCCTGCGACAGCGATCCAGCAGACGAGCCCTGTTTCGAGGAGGGCGAAGTCCCGACGATGTCGCTTGTCTTGGTCGAGGAAGAAGAGGTCACGATCGTTGTCGAGCCGTCTTCGCAGTTGCGGCAAGGCAGACCCGTTCTGGTGACCGCAACTCGAACTGAGTGAGTTTGATGGCAAACTGAGTTAACTTGGCGGCTATTCGCACAGTGGGGGATTTGGAGGAACGATGTCTTTTGTACCAACGACCAAACTCGACCACTTCATCGCAGGCGAAGTATCTCTACTCTTAGCCGACGGAGAGGGCGTCGAGGCCGCAGGTTACTTCGATACCATGAACGGTGGGTACAGCGGCGGTGGCATTGTCGGCGGGGTCGCAGCATTCGCTGACGTACTTTCATCTGCCGGCTACCACACGATTTTAACTGATCGACGCCTGATTCTGTTGCAGTGCCGTCTCGGTGCGTTCGCGCCGCTGATGGAGAACAACGGGGTCACTGAGATCCCTCTTGAACAGGTGCAGGCGGCCGTCTTCCAAACGTCCAACTTCCGCAACAAGCGACAACGGCTCCACATGAAGATGACCGACGCAGCATTCAACTTCCGCTGCGCCGACTCGAACAAACATGTCTCGAGTCAGAAGGCGCTGCTCGACATCCTCGAGGAACGTTTTCGGCCCAGCGTCTGAACGGCCTAGCTATTCGACGAACCCACAGAACTCGCCGGCGAAGAGACCGACGGCGGTCATGCCTTCAGCGATCGTGACCTCTTCGGGTATGCAATACCGAATTGTCTCGCCCGCCTCGCTGGGCTCGCTGATCAGATTGATCGAGACGCCCATTTGGTGCTGTGACCCGCTCGCGACGACGCCACCGAAGCTGGTGGCCAGCCGCAGATCGATTTCGCCGTCGGGCACGGTCCTGGCGGCTCGGGCCAAAATCGTCTCGCAGTCTAGGACTTCGTGATTGTATAGTTCCAGGCCGAACTCACCGCGCTCTCCGTAACCGAATGCGCTTTGGAATTGGATCTCTTCGCCGTTGACCATCATCTTGCCGGTTGGGCAGTCGATTTCTTCTTCCCCACCTTCTCCGCCCTCTCCGCCAGAGTCTTTTTTGCAGCCAGCAAAAAGTCCCAGCGCCATTACGAACGTTGCAGCGCCAATCGTGAACCGTGTCATTCCAGAAACCCCATGATGTTTGAAAAGAAGGCCTGAGCTTACAACAGAAGGTGAAGTACGCAAGGGTCTAGTCGGTGCCCAGACCCATCTACAGCCGAAAAATAAACAATAATGACAAATCTAAGGCAATCTCACTGGATCTCAGATGGGAGGATCCCTATGTTCTCGGAGCAGGATGGGTGGCGGCCCGATTCAGGGTCTGTCAGATGACACCGAAACAACAGATACTGCGCAAACGATTCTCACTCACGCTCGACTCCGACGTGGCTGACTGGGCGCTCGAGTCTTCTATCAAAAAGGATGTAACGGTATCGGACTTCGTATCCGAGGTTCTGTCTTGGTATATGGCGCTCGTCCCGGCGGAGGGGGAGCTAAAGGGCGCGATGCGCGCTCAGCGTTGAAAGACGAAGACCCTTCCCGCGTCGTCTGCCCCAGTATCATCGAAGGTTGAGCCGACCACGATGAAGTTGTGGTCCATCGTCACGGCGGCGCCGCCAGCAAAGACGTCTGTAGCGTCGATGCTATCCGGTGCAAACTTGGCGAGTTCGACCCAGGAGGGACCTTGCTGCGCGAACACATAAGCAGCACCCGCGTCGTTACCCTGATCATCGTCTGCCGCAGCTCCAGTCACGATCTGAACAGGTGGACCCATTTCAATCGCGACCGCCTGACCGAATGAGTCGCCGTCTTCTCGGTCGCTGGCCTGCACTATCGCCAGCTGAGTCCATTCGCTGTCGTTGTCGATGTCGGGGCCATCGTCAGTTCGCTGAAAGACGTATACCGAGCCAGCATAGTTGTCTTCGCCGTAAGCGCCGACGACCAGATAGTCCCCCTCGAACGCAACACCACTTCCGAATTCAGAGCTGGTGATGGGGGTATCTGCCTGAACAATACCGTCGCTCTCCCAATTGCCCCCATTGAAGGTATACATATACACAGCACCCTCGCCGGTACTGGCGGCGGGGGCGCCCACCGCGACGTAGTTTCCAGATACCGCGACGTTCCAGCCGAACAGGTCGGCCGGTCCGTCATTCGGTTCAAATCTGACGGTCTCCGTAAATGTGCCGGCTCGTGTGAAGATGTGAGCCGCGCCCCCGCCGTCTCCGGGAGAGCCGACCACCGCCACATCACCGTCGAGATCCACCGCGAACCCGAACTGATTTTCGCTCGCCGGAGTCGAAGAAACCAAGACCTGACTCTCTGCCCATGGCGCGTCATCATCGAAGACGACGACTCGTCCTTCGTCAGTTGATCCGCCGTCGGCACCGGGAGCGCTGACAAGGGCCGTATCCCCCGAGATTGCCACCGACGCCCCAAAAGTCTCGTCGTCAGTGACGGTCGGCTGCAGTTTGTCTCCTGCACCGGTTGACCAGGTGCCATCACTTGGATCATGCGTGAAGATGTAGGCCGCACCTGTGGTGTCGGCGCCGGTTGCGCTGGCTATGAATCGGTCTACGTCGACATCCACGTCGTTTCCGAGTCTTCCGTCGGTTTGTACATCAGTCTGGAGTGTCCTTTCGTGACGGTAGTTGCTGCCCAAATTGTAGACCATTGCCGACCCGGCATCCGAGTTGTCTCCCGGCGCCCCTACGACCAATTGGATCATCTGGTCTGACTCGTCCAGTGCGACCACACCGAACTCGTCGCCGCCGTTCGGCGCTGAATCCTCCAACGTGCTGTGGAGCTCCCAAATCTCACCCTTGTCGTCTAGCACGAGCAAGTGGACTCGGCCGGCGTCAGAGCTGTAACCCCGGTCCCCAACCGCTGCCCACCCATTCTCGTGGATTGTCACTGAGCCGCCGAAATCAACGGTGCCAGACGGGTCGAACATCTGCCTGGTAGTGCCATATGTGTTTTGGATTGCCAGAAGTCCTCAAAATCCACAAAGCCCCAGAGCATACCGGTGTCAGTCCCCCATTCGTCGTCGCCACCAGCCGCGGCGATGACATAGGCAGGAAGAATGGGCTCCGTCGTGTCGACGTAGATGTCGACGCCGTAGCCCAGGTTGTCGTCGGGGTCGCCGCCACTGGGATCGGCCAGAATCGCCACTTCGCTCCAGCTGCCTATCCGCTCAAAAACGTAGGCCGCTCCCTGAGCATTCCCGCCATACTCGCCTGAGCCCACAACCAGGTTAGGTCCTGAGAGCCCGACCGATTCGCCAAAGCGATAGTCTTCCCCGGGGGTCGACGCTTTCAATACGCCGTCCGCGACCCATGTTCCACCGCTGAACACGTACATATAAACTGCCCCAGAGTCAGCCGGGCCGTCATCACCTCCCGCACCGACCGCGATGAAGTTGCCCCAAGTGGTTACGGCAGCGCCGAAGTCATCGCCCGATTCCAGAGCTGCGGGTCTCAGTATCGTCGTTTCCGACCAAATGCCGCCCGAGCGGGTGAAGACGTAGGCCGCTCCGGCCTCGGCTCCTTCATCGTCCTCCCCAGGCGCACCGACCACCGCGACGTCCTGTTCGACTTCTACAGAAAATCCGAACTCGTCACCGGCCTCGGTATCCGAGCCCACTAACCGCTGCTGTTGCGTCCATACGCCGGGTCCCGTTCGGGTGAAGACATAAGCCGAGCCAGCCTCGGTACCCTCGTCGTCGTCCCCGGGGGATCCAACGATCGCTGTCTGTTGAGCCAGCGACACGGCACGACCAAATCCGTCGTCCGCTCCTGGTGTATCGGCACGCAGTTTGTCGTCTTCGGTCCAGTTCCCGTTGGCCGGATTTCGAACGAAGACGTAGGCGGCTCCCGAATCGCTCGGACTATCATCGCCCGGAGCGCCCGCAATGAGGTTGTCCGCGTCGATGACGACGTCGAATCCAAAGAGATCGCCGGCTGCGATGTCGCTCGAAGACAGCTTCCACTCGTGACGTCCTGTCTCACCGAGAAGGAACATCCTCACCGATCCGGTCGATCCATCGTCGGCGTCTGCTCCGACCACGATTTGGGCATTATCCTCGGACTGGTCGATCGCGACGTAACCGAACAAGTCGCTCGGACTGCCCGAGGGATCGGTCAGTGTCGTGTGGACAGACCAGGTGTCACCATCGTCTTCTTCGAACAGAATATGGGCTCGGCCAGTACCCGAGTTATGGCCGGTGTCGCCCACCACGCCCCACGGACTGTAGAGTGCGACATAGTCTCCAAACGAGGCACTTCCGACCTCTGTGATTTCGCTCTTTGTCGTGGGCTCGGTCTCGAGATCAAAAATATAGGCCGCTCCGCCCGGGCTGGTGGCAGGGGCACCGACCAGGATCCAACCCGCGTCGTCAATGGCAACAGAGGTGCCGAAGCTACCCGATCCCGACCAAACCAGCTTCTCGTCTTCGCTCCAACTCGACATCGACTCGGTGAAGTAGTAGGCAGCGCCCTCAGCGCCGTTGTGGGCCGGGGCGCCGACCACCGCTTCTCGGTCGTGCAGAGAGACAGAGTGGCCAAATTGATCGCCGCCCACCGTATCTGAGCCAGTGATGGTGTCTTCGAGAGCCCAGCTGACGCCCGTCCGCAGGTAAATGTGGGCACTGTCGGTTCCAGGATCGCCCACGATTAGCCGACCAGTGTCGTCCATGTCGACGGAGTAGCCGAAGTTGACGGAGCCTGTGAAGGTGATCGTCGCCTCCCAGGAAGTGCTCGTGTCGTCGTGGGTGAAGACATAGACGGTCCCAACCGTCCCGCCCGCCACCGGCCGGTTGGGGGCCCCGACCGCGAACCGGCCATCCTCGGCTGCCACCGACCAGCCAAACTGGTCGCCTGTGGCACCGCCGGGTGCGGTCACCTTCTCCATCTCAGTCCAATGACCGTGAATGCCGTGATAGAAGGCGTACACGGCCCCAGTCTCACTTTCATCTCCATGGGCGCCAATAAACGCGTGATCGGAGTGGGTATCGAGGCCATATCCGAAACGATCGCCAGCTGCCCCGTCCGAAGCGGTCTCGGGTTCACTTTCGGAGGCGATGTTGTGGCACAACCCCATGACCGGATTACCCTGGTCTTGGCAGAAGTCGCTCTGACAATCCGTGTGGTCAAAGCAGGCCGTGAAGAGGGCGTTTAGGTGGCAGTTGTTGTCAATGAACCCATCACAATCGGCATCGACACCGGTACAAGGTTCCTCGACGTCTGCCACCACTCTGCCAGTGAACGTGAACGGCGTGGTAACACCATTGCGAAACACCCACTGGATGGTTCGTTCGTCCGAGCCGCCCGGAGCGAAGTCTCCGGCCTCGAGTTCGTCGTAGAAGAATAGGCCCCCGTTGTCTCCTGTGGGGGGGGCTCGCCCCCAATCCGGATCTTCTGTCCAGTTCCCCGAACCAATCGCCTCGGTGTAAGCGAACTGCGAGACCTCTCCATCATGACTCGTGAGTTCGGCATGTACCTCGCTCAACTCGCTGGTCAAGAAGCTCCGCAGCGTGACGAGCGTACAAAACGTCTTATACGTGGCGTACCCGCTTGTGTTTATTGACGGGTCAGTGGTGATCGATTGCGCTGTACAGGATGGCACATCTGAGAACGTGGTCCCCTCCTCTGAGTAGATCTCGAGGGTCTCCGCATTCCCCGTACCGGCGTTGCCGTCGGCTTCGATCGTCTGCTCGCACCAGCCGATTCCCTGGCCCCGTGTCCGATAGCGACTCTCGACGATGCTCTCGGGATACTCAGCCGGCCAGAGCGCGAAGACATTGTTCCCGGGATCCGCGTATCCGTGGAATTCCATCAACGTCTGGGGAACATTCCGCAGTTCCGGCATGGGGGTGATCGGCGACGGTGTTTGTATAACGAGCGGCCGATCTTCCTCGACGGTCTCGACCTCCGCGCAACTAAACAGAAGCGCTGACACGGCCACTACAAACAGAGAATGCGCGATCTTGTTCAACATCGATTTCGTCCTGTTCTGGAGCTTGAAAACCGCCGTCCAGTAAATCGTCACCAGAGACTAAAACACTTAGAGAAAGTCACATTTCGACCGAGAAAGTGTCGCCTTCAGATCCGAGCCCGATCGCGCGCCACAGAGCAGCGTTCGGTCCAGCGCCTCACCGACTTATCGTCGATGGTTTGCATGCAACGTCGAAGGGAAGGTTGACCAGGGACCCGAGGTTCACTACCGTTGTGAAACGCGGAATCTACAAAAACCCGGGGTAAACGATGCACAAGTCTGGCGGATCGACCTGCCGAGGATCACTCATCACTTGGTCTACATTTCTATTGCTCACTCTGGCACTCCTTCTGTCAGCCTGCAGTGATGACGCACCAGCGGACGACGGCAATGGCGCCTGCCAGTTGGGAACACTTTGCTCATGTACGACATCGTTGGATTGTCCCTCTCCCGAAGTGTGCGGTAGCGCACTGATGTGCGTCCCGGCGACGACAGGGGAAGACGCGGGCGGGGATCCCGACACAGACGCGGCCGAGGATAGCGTCGAGGACTCCCAGCCCGACGGGACACCGGACGAAACGCCCGATGAGTCCACAGACGAAGATTCATCAACCGATGAAGGCTCGCCAGATGAGGATTCATCCACCGATGGGGACGCGGAGGAACTCGACGAATCCGATCCGGACGAAGACGCCGAACTCGATGCTGACCCCGACGAAGACACTGGATCAGGTCTGAACGACGACTACAATCCATGGATCGCCTACACCACCGTAGAAAGCGCCCTCGGCCAGCTGACGTTTGTGCGAGCCGACGGGACAGGAATGGCCGGATACGACAACCGAGACCTTCTCGAGGAAACCCCGGCATGGTCTCCGGACGGACTCAAAATCGCCTTCATCACCGGCTCGGCCTCAGGGAAATCACTCGTAGTAATCGATTTCTCCGCCGAGACGGTGCTTCCCGAGACCATTCCAACTAGTCTGGACGCGATCTCGAGTCCAGCCTGGTCTCACGATGGGACCATGCTGGCCATCTCCGGCGGCACTGGTGGCGGAGCTGATCGGATCTACACAATCGATCTTCAGAGCGATGAGGGTCCCCAGGAGCTGACTACACCCTCCAACGGCGACGGTCTCCCCGTTTGGGGTATCGACGACGAGATCGTGTATTTTCACCGCCTCGTCGCTTCGGCATCAGAGATTTACGAGGTTCCGGCGGCTGGCGGAACAGCCGAGGCGTTGACTTCCGGCGCTCAAGTGACCGGCCGACTCACGCTCCACCCCGATGGCCGCACACTTGTCTTCAATAGCGCAGGCTCGGCGAAACGACTCAGCGTGGACGGCGGACGGCTCTCTGCTTTTGGTCGCGCCGCCCAGGATCGACACCACGGGTTCTTCAGAGCCGGAACAAAAATGGCTGTAGTGCGAGTGGTGGACGGGACTGACGGCGAAATCGTGGTTCTCGATGTCGATTCGGGTGATCTCATCATTCGCCTGACAACCAACGATGTGGGCGACAGCTGGCCGGTGGTTTCCCCGATCGATAGCTCTGAGATCGACCCCACTATCTTCAGATAACGACCAACCGCCCCGTTCGATGGCCTATCCCAGCAGACGCTTCGCGCGAGCAACCAGCTCCTCGTCCTCGATCAATGCCGGAATCCAGCTGACTTCTCCTTCGAGGGCCGAGCGGAGATTGGTCGCGCAGAGCAAGTCCTCGGGAAGAGCTGCTCCCCGGACGGCTCGATCGAAGCGAACCTGCGCAGGGGACGGCACGAGACGTCGCTCCGCCATAGACAGACTTTTTTGGGCAGCCTCGACGCGTCGTTCTGCGGCCTGTTTTTCTTCTTCGACGATCGCGGCTTCCGCGCGTTTGAGGTTGTCCACGAGAGGGGGGCGTCCAGCTTGACTCACCTCAGCGGCTTCGGGGTCAGCTGCGACGCGCTTGGCGACCGCATCTCGCCGATGTACCAGCCCCGTCATCGTGATTCGGTCGCTCGTGTCGTCGTAGCCAGAGCTCTGAGGTACGTTCAGAAACCCCATAGCGTTTCGGACGTCGCGATGAGTACTCCGCTGGCTCCTAGCGACCTCTACTAACTTCGCAAGCGCATCCGCCTCCTGCTCCTCTTCAGCGAGGACCCCAGCAACAAACGCTTTGGGTGGCTGGTAGCCGTGGGCCTCGACGTAATGGGCAATCAGGACCGGAGCGGTCAAGATTCGCCCGTCGTCCGCTACGACCCGAATCTCGCCGGTTCCAACGGGAGCGACTGACCGCGAAGGACAGAGCCCGCAGGCATGGTGCCCCCGAAACATGACTACCGCTTCGTCGGCGCATCTTTTGGCAAGCCGCTCTTTGAAGGCCTGGCTGGTCTCGCCAGTTGGGAATTCGTGGGCTGGATCGAGCCAGCCCACGTTAAACAATAGAGCGTGTTCAACGCGCTGATACGAATAGGGCGTACAGTCCTCGAACCAGGTCATCGGCTATTCTCAATTCGCTGTCATACCGGACGGGCGACTACATTTCGAACTCTTCGACCATCGACGCGGGGTCCATCAGAAACAAACCCACTTCGTTTCCATCCGGATCCAGGAACATCGCGATATCCACCCCTTCCATAATGTGAATTGGCGGCAAGAGTGACGTGGCACCCAGCGACACCGCTGAATCCAAGTACATCTGAAGGTCTTCGACCCCTACGTAGAATGTCACATATCCGGGGCGTTCCGCTGGAACCTGATTGATACCGCCCCCAATCGCGCCGGCCAACCCTGGTTCGACCCCGGCGTATTCTTGTTCCTCGTCGACAGTGAATTCCCAACCGAAGATGGTGCTGAAGAAAGTCTGGGTTGCAGCGCTGTCGAGCGCGCCGATTTCCCAGTGAACGACCGGGTGCTCGGACGGTACGACCTCGGGCTCTTCGTCGCCCATGCTTGGTTGCATAAGGCCTATCATCTCGCCACCCGGTTCCAAGACCATAGCGATGGTGCCGACATCAGGTATCTCCGTCGGCTCCAAAGCAACGGTCCCGCCGCTACTTCGAACCAACTCCAACCGAGAGTCGAGGTCGAATACGAGCACGTAGAAGGAGAGAAAGGCAGGCCACTCATCTCCCTCGGGAATCTGGCCAATTCCGCCAGAAATCCCATATCCCAGCGCACTCGATTGTACGAGATGATACGGGGCTTCGCCCGCATCCCAAGTGGTGATTTCCCACCCGAAGAGCTCTGAGTAGAAGGTCGTCAACGCCGCGGCATCGTGGCTCATTATCTCCCAGTGCACGACGGAAGGAACCATTGGAACCTCCGGTACATCCGGGACCTCTTCGACAGGCATTGTCTCAGTCTCGAGGCCGGAAAGGCTGGTTGGTTGCTCGGTGGCCTCGGGCACTCCATCCGTAACCGTCGTGGCTCCACCGCACGCCACTAGGAATGCTAGACCGACCAACCAAATACTCCACATCGTCCGTTTCATCGCGCACCTCGCATAGGTTCAAGTTGCCGGCGAAGTAACACAGCGGAAGGGTATTTTCAACGAAAAGGGGGGCGCTTGCCGCCAACGGGAGTCACTACTCCAGGTTCAGGCGAACAGTGAAGTTGTCGACACCCACTTCCCGACTCACGGTCGCTGAGCCCAACGTAGTGGTGTAGATGACCGCGTAGCCAAACTCGAGCTTCTCGCCACTCGCCGAGAAATCAGGATGGTCTGACCCCGTGCCCTGCAGCTTCAAGAATGCCTCTGCCTCGAAGCCGGTATAGCGCTTCGTGTTCCAGCCAGCCTTCTGGCACTCGTCGCCGTCATCCATCCAGATCCAACGACAGTTGATATTACCCCCAGCCTCGGTCATCCGAGCCGGGTCCAGGTAGTAGTCTGTGTCTCCCTGCCGAATCAACAGACTCACCAAAACCGGGCGATTGGCCGGCTCGTCGTTCTCACCGTGTTGGGCGCTGAGGGCCCAGTCGATCGTCGACACGGCGCCATCGGAAGCCGCAGAGTAAGTCGCATCGTTTAACCACGAGAGCACGTGGATATTGTACGAACGAGAGCCAGTCCCTGGGCCGAATTTGACCGATACGCCTCTGAATCTCCCTGGATCCCCGTCTCGGCTCGCCTCCTCAGCACCTATCTCATTGATGGCCGTCGTCGTCACCCGAGACAGTTCCAAGCTCCAATCCGACACCGGGAACTCTCCAACGGTGTACACCCGCGAGCGTTCGCCCGTATCAACCGCGACGTCCTCGATCCCGTCATCTGAGCCCGTGTCCACGCTACCGGTGTCTGAAGAACCCGTATCGACAGTCACGTCTTCGGAACCCCCACCATCTGAGCCGGTATCAGTGGCAGTGTCTTCGGCAACGGTGTCATGCGAGCCGGTATCCTCGCTACCCGAGTCTTCCACTCCGGTATCTTCGTTTCCCAAGTCCTCTGCTCCGCCGTCCTCGTCGCCCGAGTCCTGCTCTCCGACATCGTCGTTGGCATCAGTGCCCGTGTCGTCGACACCGCCATCGCCGGACCCCGGGTCCTGCGCTACGTCATCACTGGGCTCATCGGAGTCCCCACCGAACGCTAGGTCGATGGTGGTTGCGTCTCCAGATGCGTCACCGTCCTCGTCAGAGCCTGAGCTGCTGCTACAGCCAACGAATAAGGAGACAATTAGAGCGATCGCGAGTTTCATCTGCATGCCGACTCCTGCAGCTCATCGTTGCCCGCTAAAACAGCGGGGTTCACACATTCCGATATCACCAAAGCTTGCACCGTTTCTGACTCATCTTCAAGTTCTAGTGCCTCCGAGGGCGTGTGTCGGTGATCGAGCCGCGTCCTAGATCGGCGGCCCCGTCGAAGTGTAAGTTCTTCGCCGTGACGGCGTTCAACCTACGAACGAAGGAGCAATGACATGAAACCACTGATTCTGACCGTTGCAATCGCTTTTCTGGGCGCGTGCAATAGCACGAGGCCCGCGCTGGCCGACTGGGACGCTTGCCTGATCGATGGCGCCGAATTGAGTCCAGCTCAATACGGTCCACACGTGGCCGACGGGACCGGCCACGTTCTCTACGTGAACACAGAGTGGGGGCGTAGCGCGTTCCGCACGGAGTACGAGTTCGGGTCGATGCTACTCGAGCTTCCGGTCACATTGGATGCAGGTGATATCCTTAGCTACCCCACCGCTGGGTCCGGCGACTATCGGGAGGGAGGGCAGATTCTGGGCTATTCGAGCGCTTCCCCTACTGGCACCGTGACGGTCGATCGAGTTGACGACGGTGAGGTGGTGTTCACAGTCGACCTCCGCTTCGATTCACCCGATGTCGACCTCGCAACGCGTGGCACAGGCGAAGTGAGCGAGCAGTACAGCGCACCGCTCGTGTCCTCGATCCGCGGCTGTCAGGACTAACTTCGTCACAAGACCGCCGCGCTTCGAGGCCTCCGACCCGTCAAGAACCCCAACAACCGCCCCAGTCCGAACCAAGCTCATTCTACAAATCTCCTATTAGCGTCCTTTTCTGTTTTTGGTCTCTGAATCTTGTATTTGGCGTGCGATGTTTCGTGCTGAATTTTCGATAGTCTGTGCGATAACAGATGTTTACGGTCATGGCACGGCTCGTGCGATAGCTCCATCAAGATATGACTTGCACTTTGTTGTGGAGAGAATGATGAGCCACCCGATAACCCGATACACTCTAGCCAGGTACCTTCTTTCAATCGCGCTGATTTTGGCTCTTCCGCTAACAGCCAGCGCCACTGCCCGCACGACCAACGGGGAGGTCGTCATCGGAGAGGAAAGGACTGGCCCGTCCCTCGACACCCTGACACTGCCCGAGGCACCGCTCCTGGTGGTCATCGACTCGCCCTACGAGGCCTTCAGTGAAACCGGAACCCTGATTCACGTCGCCGCCTGGAAGGTAGACGGCGCCCCGGCCGCTGGCGCCGAGGTCTATTTCGCCGATGAATTGATCGGCACCGCCGATGCGACGGGGACGCTCGTTTTTCGCTGGGGCGTCCCCGGCGACGATCGGGTCTGGTCCAGGGGAGGGGACGTCGTCGTTCGCCTCTCACACCACCGGCTCCCCAACCCACCACACCACGGGGTGCTCTACGGTGGTCAGGTCAGCTTCAACGCTCATCCACGCACCTCCAGTTTCTCGAGCACCCACGTCTTCGTCTACACAGACCGGGCGACCTACAACCCAGGCGACGAAATCCATATCCGTACCTTGGGCTGGAACCTCCGCGAAGACTACTCGCCGCTCAGGGATGAAAACGTCGAGTTCCTACTTACCGATCCAGAGGGGCGCATCGTCGGGGGTGGAGAGGCAACGACCAGCGACCTCGGCGTCTGCTCACTGGATCTGAGCCTAGCTGAACACGCCACAGAGGGTGTGTATGAACTGCGTGCCACACACGGCGATGCCAGCGCCCGAGCACGCCTCCGCGTGAAGCGATTCACGCCCCCGATCATCGACATCCAGCACGACCTGGGACGGTTTCTCACCGCCGGCCAAGACGCCCTCGAGTTCACACTCGAGCTGGGCTACTTCACCGATGCAGACTTCATTTCGGGCACCGTTGCCGTCGATCTCCTCGTCGAAGGCACCAGTCGTTTCCACCAGAGCGAGGCGATCACGGGTCCGGGACCGCACCCGGTGGCTATCGGTAGCAGCACGCTGTCAGAAGTGCGACGCGGCCTCGCTGAGGGCGATCACGTCGAAGTCCAAATCGTCGTGACCGATCAGGATGGCCGAAGCGACGAGCTCCTTCGCGAGCTGCGATACACGCGCAACCCCTACGTTGTTACAATCGAAAAAGACCGCGACTACTACAGCCCAGGTGATCAGGTCGAACTGATCGTGCGCATCGTCGATCTCGACCGCGTTCCAGTCCGAGAAACAGAGGTTACCGCCCTTGTCGATGGGGTCCCGCGCGACGGGATGACCGACGGCGCGGGCACAGTGCAGTTCAGCTTCCGCATGCCCACCCACGAACCCCGCGTCGAGATTCTGCTGGCGGACGTCGGAAACGCCGTAGCTACGGCAACTATTGCCTTGCAGGGGTCCCAGCCGATGCGCAGCCATATCGCAGATGCGGTGGTCCTCGAAAACGAGTCGGTTGATATCGAGATTACCTTTCCCAGCGGCTTCGTACCCGCCGAGTCGGTCGTGCACGTCGATGTGGTCGACTACTCCGGCTCGCTGGTTCGCTCCGCCCTGATCCCGATTAGCGAACGAAGTGGCGTCTACGTGGCCGAAGGCAGCTTCAGCTCCCCTTCCTGGGGCTCGATGCTGTTGACCCTGTTCTGTCTCGGCAGTGAAACTGGCACTTCAGGCCCCGTACCGCCCACCTACAGCGCACTCGGTGTGATGACGGAGGGACAGAACTTGGCCGTCCACCCCAACCGGCAGCTCAGCATCCATCTCGATGGCATCCCTGACCACCTCGCACCGGGAGCTGACTACTCTGGAACCATCACAGTCAGCGACCAAAACGGAGACCCCGTCGACGCAGCAGTAGGAGCCGCAGTAGTCGATGCTGCAATCATCAGCATGGGAAGTCCCCTCGAAATCACTCCCATGGACTACTTCTACAACCCACAGCTACGGGTCATCTCGACCACGGGCTCGGCCATCCTCACCTGGCCGGTCGTCAGTCGGAACTGGGGTCCGAATCAGCGAGACATCGCGCTGCCCCCATTTCCGTTCCGTCCTGGCGGCGCCGTCAGCGGCGACTTTGCTGAGGGACCGAAGGCCGAACACAGCCTGGGCGAACCGGAGTTCTTCGGTGACCACGACGCCGAAAGCGATAGCTACGGAATCGGCGACTACGCTGCCGAACGGCCCCTCGCCGAGTTGGCTGACGCGGCTTCATTGATCACAATTCGAACCGAGTTCCCGGACACCTCGCTGTGGGCTCCGAACCTGTTCGCCAGTGAGGGGTCTACAACGCTATCTGGCACCATGCCCGATACGATCACAACCCAAGAGATCGCCATTGTGGCCTCGGATGCAAACGGCGGTGTTGGCGTTTTACGCGTTCCGATTCGAGTGACACAGCCCCTCTACGTCATGGTCGATATTCCCGACCAGCTTACGGTCGGCGACCAGCTGCAGGCCCGCGTCCTCGTTCAAAACACAACAGACAGCGCGCAGGATGTCGAGGTTGCCTTCATCAGCGAGGGGCTTGGTACGTCAGGCGCAGCCTCGCGCCTCGAAGTGCCCGCCAACGGCAGCGCCTTCGCCGTCTTCCCTATCGACGCGCTCAGTGCCGGTACCGCTAACTTCTCGGCGATCGCTCGTGGGGACGACTTCCAAGACAGTACGATGCGCCAAGTGTGGGTTCGTCCCGTGGGCGAACCCAGCGTCTCTGTCCAAGACTTGTCAGACACTTCCGCTGTCGCTGAGATAGTCATTCCCGCCGACGGACAGATGAGCAACCTGACTCTGAATGTCGCATTTCCCGCCGTGACCACCGCTTTTCTCGGCCTCGAGGCCATTCGCTCAGACTTGGCCAGCGACGACATGATGGGATTGGGGGGTGAGCTGATCGCCTCGACTCTTATCTACAACATGCTCGTCGACCAGGGTGCCGACCACGCCCGCATCGAGTACTATCGCAAAGAACTGCAGTGGTCCCTCTATCACCTGCTCTCGTACCAACAGGCTGACGGCGGGTGGAGCTTCTGGTGGAACCACAAGAGCGACCCCTACACAACCGCATATTGTCTCGAGGCGCTTGTCGCCGGGAACGACGCCGGCCTCGCAATTCCCCGCGCGGCGTTCCGGGACGCAGCGGTCTTCCTGAGAAACGCACTCGCAGCGGACGGACTCTACGACATGTCGGCGATCGCATTCTGGGAAGGCAACGCCGAGCAAGTTCGGCTGGGCCTGACCGCTGAGATTTTTGACATCTTGACGAGTGTACCCACTCGCGGTCGGAATCCGGAGTGGCGCGAGACCATCGAGTTGCTCGCACCGACGTTCATCGCCTATCTCGACTCGGCCAATCCAGACCTCAAGACCCTCGCCCACGCCGCACTTGGGCTCCATCGGGTGGCTGAAGAAGAGGTGCTCGAAGTGGAGCGCGATCGGATCGTCTCTGCCGCGCGCCAGCTTCTAGAACGCCGCCGATTGACCCATTGGGAGCCCAGCTGGTTCAACGCATATGGTGGCTCGATTGAAGCAACGGTCGTGGCCCTGCGACTGTACAATGAACTCGGCGAAGCGGAACTCCTCGCTTCGGAACAGCGAGAGGCCGTCCGCTACTTGCTGAGCACCCGAGACGAATGGGGCGGATGGCACAATCCGAGGGGTACCGCCGCAGCGATTCGAGGGCTGGCCCTGCTCGAGTTGGAGCGAGAAGAAAGCCCTGCAAACTTTGTCGTATTCGTCGACGAAACCGAAGTCACTCGAGTCGCCATCGATCCGGACGATCCCTTTCAGTCCACGCTCAGCCTTCGCAGCCTCGACCTCAGCGAGTTCATAGAAGAGGGAACAGCCCATCAGATCAGGGTGGAATATGACGGGAGCCTCTCGCCAGACGTCCGTGTTATCGCAAGACACTGGGGGCGAGCTGAAGCGGCGCTGACCGATTCGCCGGCCATTGAGCCAGCCCTATCAGCCACCACCGTCGAAGTGGATGGTGTCGTCAGATTGGACCTCACGGTCTCGACTCTGGACGCTGAACCGAGGCTTTTGCAGGTGGATGTGGCTCCTCCATCAAACTGCGAACTCGAGGAACAGTCGCTCGCGTCCCTCCAGGAGCGAGGTCTCATCGAGTCCTACGAACCGCGCGACAGCGGGTATCGCCTTGTTCTGGAAGCCCGCCGCGACTCAGCCGCTGAGCTCGCGATTCGTCTCAGAGCACGCAGGCCCGGGGAGTCGGTTGTGCCACCTCTGCGAGTCGAAACCCTCGGTGGCAACAGCTCGCATGCGACGACCGTAGCGATCAACCAAACCCTAGCCGTTCGATAACTGGGTTTTCGGGCCTACTCGAGTGGGTGGGCGATAAACAGGCCTGCGCCCCCGCGAACCTCTTCGCCTTCGGTGACGGTGCCCACTCTGATGAAGGTCGAATAGGACGAATCGCCGTCCAGGTCACCAAAGGCAGTTGCAGTAAAGGTCGCACCGACGCGGGTCCCGCTCGAGTCGTACTGATAGGCGTAATAGAGTGGGTCCTCGACCCAGAAGTTCAGAGCCTGCCACGTGGGTGACTTCCAGAGCGGTGGAACGGTCTGCAATTTGACCGCGCCGATGTCGGTTACATCCGGAGCGACTGGATTGCTAGCAGGAAACTGAGGGGCCACGATATTGCCGACCGAGTCGGCATGATCGGCGTCGAAATAGGCCACTGAAGAGGTGAAGAGTTCTCGAAGACCGATTTGGGCCTCGATGGTCTTAGACCGTCGAACGTACTTGAGAAATGAGGGTATTGCCACCGACGCGAGAACGCTCAGGATTGCCACGACGATCATCAGCTCGATTAGGTTGAACCCGCGCCGTAGACCTGTATTCCCCCATCGAATCATATGATGTGCCCCGTCCGCTATCGTGTGTGTTCCTCTCTTCAGATTAGAGGAACCTGCGGCACTGGACAACCGTGAAGGCGCTCTCAGCCGAAGGTCGGCTGCCCGTCTGTCCAGTAGGCCACCTCGATTTCGTACCCCGTGGGGTCGTCCACGTACCAGGCGTAGGAGTGGGGCCAGTCGATGCGTCCGCCGTATTTGACGTCGACTTTCTCCTGGTCGATGACGGCCTCCCATGCGCCCAGGTCTTCGATTCGCAAAGCGAAGTGGTTCAGCCCATGCAAGCCGGCCCTTGCTCGGTCGAATCGGTCCTTGTGGTCGAGTGCAGGGTTCTCATAAATGCAAAGCAACGCCTCGCCTCCCTTGATAACTCCCCACGGATGCCCGTCTTGTACGCCTTCTTCGACGAGCTCAAAGCCAAAGACCCTAGCGTACCATGCCACCGTTTCTTTGAAGTTCCCTACCGTGAGATTGAGATGATCGAGTTGTTTGATAGTCATTGTCATTCACTCCGCTTTTCAGTTGGTTGATAATAAGTAAAGTAACTTCTTTGTTTAATATGTAAAGAACTTTCTTGTAAAATTATCGTTCGCCTATAGAATGGCAACATGTCAACCGCAAAACGACATCGAGCCAAAGAGAGAATCCGCGAGCTCCTCAAGCGTCGGGGCCCGCTGACAGCCGCAGTGCTGGCAGACGAGCTCGCCGTCACAGCAATGGCTGTCCGCCAGCATTTGTACAAACTCGCCGAAGATGGGGAGGTCGCCTACGACGATGTCCGGCGCAGTGTGGGCCGACCCTCGAGGCATTGGCGATTGACCCGAGGCAGCGACCGCCATTTCCCCGATTCTCACGGTGAGTTGGCGGTGGGGCTGATCGATGCGATGGAGCAAGCGTTCGGTGCCGAAGGACTTCGCAAGTTGGTCGACGTCAGGTCGCAGCATCAACTAGAAACCTACAGAGACCGGGTCTCGACTTCGGCGCCCTTGGCTGAACGCGTCGAGCAGCTCGCTCAGGTGCGAACCGAAGAGGGCTACATGGCCGAGTGCTCGACCGAGCCCGGTGGTGAAGTGCAGCTCGTCGAGAACAACTGCCCAATCTGCGTCGCAGCCCAGCGATGTCCGGGTCTGTGCGCAGGCGAGTTGAACTTGTTCCGTCTGTTGTTGGGTGACGACGTTAGCGTCGAGCGCACCGAACACATCCTGGGAGGAGAGAGGCGCTGCGTTTATCGAATCGCGGAGGCCGGGGAATAACTTCCCTCAACGCCCTGCATTGCATTTGGCTCACGATCTGCTAAAAGTAGCGCTACCCTTCCTTTCGAGCGCGTAACTCGTAAGGATACTAAATGCGAAAACCTGAGTTCCTCCTTTTAGGCACCGTTGTGGCGATCTGTGTGGGTTGCTCCGGCGATGCAACCGAATCGGCAGACACTGACCCGGTCACCGACACCAACGTAGACGCGGTGGTAGAAACCGCCGAGGAGCCAGACGAGACGACGGCGGACAGTGATGCGCGCGACTCGGATACGCCAGACGTCATCGAGTCACCCCATGTCGCATTTGACCTGTCCGAGTTTACAGCAGAGATACCATCGGATGACGATACCGTGGCGGTGTACGAAGTCACCAACTCGGGCGAGTTCATTGGCGGCATTTCAGCCCAAGGCTTGGTCGGCGACTTCGTGCTCGAAAACGGCCGCGCTCGCTACCTAGTGGAACGCGGTGACCGCGCCATGTCACCTTGTCCCTACGGCGGAAACATCATCGATCTCGACGCCCGAACCGAAGGCGGCGGTGAGGACGTATTGGGCGAGGTCTGTCTATTGATCAATGGGGGGCTGACCCTGGTTCCAGAGACCATCGAAGTCATCGCCGATGGCTCCGACGGTGGCGCGGGTATCCTAGCCGTCACAGGTGGACTGCACCTCAACGATTTCATTAACTTGGCCGGGATGGCTGCGGGCTATCTCGGGGGCCGAGTTCCCGAACTCGCACTGAACCCCGAAGAGATTATCCCGGCGACGGTCACTGTCTACTATGTGCTTCGACCTGGCGACGCTGGCGTTCACGTTATCACCACAATCCGAAATGACGGTGACGAGCAGGTCTTCGCCGGCCTATTTCACATCATACGTCCGGGCGGCGACGGAGGCGTCTTCAACCCCCTCAGCAGCACGGGTGGCTACGGATACGCGGGCATTAGCCAAGACAACCTGCGCTCTGAGCCACTGCCATTCCTCGGATTCCGTAGCCCGCGGTCGAGCTTTGCCTACGTCCCCGATCCTAGCCCAGAATTAGAGGCGGATCTGCCAATCGGCGGCGGCTACTTCGGTGTCGCGGGCACCATCGTGGCACTGGTCGGAAACGACGACATGATCGGCGCTGTGTTGACGGCACCGAGTCAGCTGCATCGCCTGAGGGGCATTATCGACCTAGAGCCCGGCGAGGTTGGCTACAAAAGCCACTGGATGTTCGCAGGTGATGCCTCGGTGTCGTCGGTCGTCGATCCAGCCTATGTGGCGATTGGCGCCGAGACAGAGCCGGTTTCCGGGACGGTCGAAGACACTGAAGGCAACGCGGTCGCGGGATTGCAGGTGACAGCGATTGACGCTCAAGGGCGGGCGATGAACCAAACACTCACAGACGAAGAGGGGGCCTTCACGATGCAGGTCCCCATCGGTGAGTACACCCTGAGCGCCCGCGGCGACGGCTACGTAACAGATACCGAAGTCTCGGCCGACTCAGGCGACGGGTCCATTGAAATCGCGGTCTTGCGGGGCGCTTCTCTGACAATCACGGTCAGAACCGCCGAGGGTGATCCAACCCCCGCCCGGGTCGCCGTTCGCTGCGACGGCGAATGCCCCTACGCACCGACGACGCAGGAGGCTGACATCCGTAATGACCGGTTGCCCAGTGGATACGCCCGAATCGACTACATCGGAATGGACGGTGAGCTGACGTTAGCGCTCGAACCTGGGGACTATAAGATCATCGTCTCTCGGGGAATGGAGTGGACCTATTGGCCCCAGGACGCAGCGTCCAACGGAGGCTTCGCCATCACCCTCGCCGAGGGTGCGGAAGAGTCACTCGGCGCTGAAATTGCCCAAGTCGTCGACAGCTCCGGTGCCATGAGCGGTGATTTTCACATCCACGCCATTTCATCGACCGACAGCCCGGTTCTGAACACACGGCGTGTGCTCAACTTCATGAGCGAAGGGGTCGACGTGATGGTGAGTACCGACCACGACTACATCGTCGACTACGCACCCACCATCGCCGCCCTAGGGGCAGAAGATGAGATTACATCGCTCATCGGCGACGAAATCACGACCTCAGATGTTGGCCACATCAATGGATTTCCTCTGCAGGTCGACGCGAACCATCGAACGGGCGGTGCATATGATTGGGGCAACGGACCCGAACTGACCCATCTTCTCTCCGAAATCTATGCCTGGGTCGACAGCTTCCCGGGTGAGCAAGTTATCCAGATCAATCATCCAGGGGGCACCGTCGGCTCACTGCAAGCCGACCTCCTGCTTGGAACTTCGGCAATGGACGGAGCGACTATCCGCATGCCCGAGCAGACCGACACGGTGATTCCGGGGGACACGGGCTACTGGTCCGATGACTTCACCGCCTTCGAAGTGATGAACGGCCACGGCAACTTCTGGCGTGAGTTCCGATGGTGGCTGACCATGGTCGGGCGAGGTCTCCCGATCACGGCCACCGCCGTCACCGATACCCACAAACTCTATAGTGATTTGGGTGGCTCACCTCGTTCGTTCGTCTTTGTCTCCGAAGACGCAGACACTCACGGTGAGTTCGATACCGCTGAATTCGTCAGGGGCGTCAATAGTGGGGGGCTGCTCGTAAGTAACGGCCCGTTCTTC
>CAZDBH010000051.1:0-27142 GCA_964503485.1 uncultured Bradymonadales bacterium
GTCGGTAGGTCGTTCGTCAGTGGGCCGCTCGTCGGTAGGTCGCTCGTCAGTGGGTCGCTCGTCAGTGGGTCGCTCCTCAGTGGGCCGCTCGTCGGTAGGTCGCCCATCTGGTCCGTCTTCTTCACAAAGCGCCTGCCAAGATCCTCTGAAGTGGCCGTAGCCGCGCTCACTTACGGCGTATCCGCCATGCATATAGACAATCTGGTTTCAATCTCGATTAAAGGTCTCAGCTCTGAAGTGCCCGTCTTCGTAGTGTCCGAGCATCGCGCCGCGGAACCGGCCGTCGAGGTCGATCAGTTTCCCGCGCAGGTTGCCTTCAGCTGCCTCTCCGGCGAGGTGTCCAATCAGCCGGCCCTCAGCGTTGGTAATCTGCCCACCGAAGTAGGTTCCTCGCCGAGTCTGGGCCCAGCGGCCGGCCACAAAACCCGAAGCGCAACCGTCGTCGACGACTGGTCGTTCGATAGATGTAATCAAGAGACCGTTGCCACTACGGTCGAGGATGTGCCGTTCTTCCAGGTCGTGAAGCTCAGCCAGCGGGAAGCGCATCGCAGTCAGAGAGGTCTCGACGCCGAACCACGCGTCTGCCGGGTCAGCGACGGCTACCTGGACAATGACGCCATCTACGTGGGGGCCTGTCACGGACTGAATCGGCGCCTGATGGCGCACCTCTTGGGCAAGGACCTCGTCTCCTCGCTCAAAACGAAGTGCGCGGCGTACCGAGACACCATTGCCTTCATTGACATGCATCACCGGATTCCAACGGGTGGGTTCCGGTCTTGTGTCGTCGTTGGGTGCGATCCGGCCCCAAACAACCATAATATTATAGACGCGGACGTCGGACACGTCGGGTCTGTCGGTTTCAGGTCGATCTGCGTCGGGTCTGTCAGTCCCACCATCCGTTCGGACATCGTCGCGAGACGCTTCTTCGTCTCCTTCTTCACCGAACTCTCGGCTGAATCGGTCATCGCCAAACCCCGGCTCTTCATCCGAGTCGAGTCGGTCGTCTAGTGAGTCAGCGATGCTCTCGAGCGTCTGCTCTAGCTCAGCATTGCTGCCCGCCACGTCAGTGTCTTCGATTTGCTCAGTACATCCCCAGAAGCAAACGAGTGAGAAGGTTCCCAAAATGAATAACGTTGATCGAAGCCTGAATCCGAAGTTGCGCATATCTACTCTCCGCTGGTCAGTTGCGTTTGTCGTCCCAGGGCGTGGACATTCCACGACACGTGCCAACCGAGATTCCGGATCGGGTGTGTGTTGGTTAAGTTTCTGTAATTGCATTGTTTATTCCTTTTGCGTCGACGTCCTCGGACGAGGACTGTGACGATCGACTCACAAAGGCCCACTGCCGGCGCAACTTTACTGGTCAGTATTGCAAGTGTTTGTAATGTAAGGGTTAACTGTGGAGTTTGGCGCCTTGTGGGGCCGGTGCGACAAGATCGCTTGTCATTCTTCCACGCTCTCCTCTTGGCTAGAAGCCAGGAAGCGTTGAACCGATTCGGCTGGTACGGAAAGCGCTCGTCCGGGAATCGCGGGATGAAAGTGACTTCCGATCCCAATAATGCGCCCGTCGTCGTCTATTATGGGGTGTCCCAAGGTCACTCCCAGATCGTTCATTTGATAGTAGGCGGTTTCATCCTGCCTGTTGCCGACTGTGCTGCCGATGCTGCCGTCCAGAGGTCCAAAGACCCTGGAGACCGTTTCGGATTCAGCTGCGGTCAGACTCAAGGCCACTCCAGGAGCAGGTGGAGCAGCGTTGGATTGAACAACTGCCAATCCGTAGCGGGAATCCGGCTGTACGTTAACGGTAATAGGGCCGTCCGGCGATTCGATCACGACAGTCTCCGCTCCATTCACCAAGATGCTCGCAGTGACAAGAATGGGCTGTTCCCCTTCGGCCGGTTGGACCCAGGTTGCGACACCCTCAACTTCAACGATGTTTGGCGTAATCAGTGGATCGCGACGAAAGGTCGCACGAACCGGTACCGTCGCCGACCGGGCTCTCTGGTTCAGCACGAGAACGTCATCATAGTCTGGAATGCTCGGAAGGTCCGATGGGTCGAACGTGCGTGGGTTGGTCGTGAAATCTGTTGTTGGAGAGTCTTCACCCCGTTCGGATGTCGGCGAAAATGAGTCCGGCGGGGCAGCTGATGATGGATCGATCATCTCGACTTCGACCTGCGTATCGCCCCAAACGGCGCCGTACTGCGCGGAAGCCGGAAGGGAGGCCAACAGCACGGCCGCCAACGAAAAAGCTGATGTCACTATCCGTTTCATACAACCGGACTCTATTCACAATCCGGATCCGGAGCAAATTCTAGCGGGCTCGAAGGCAGCCTTCCGAACCAAGCTACATTTCTTTCAGCCGCAAATCGCAGTAGAGTCGCCGCGACTCTCTGCCAAGGAGTGCGACATGGAAACGCAACAATATATTGGTATCGGTCTGATCGCCTACTGCGCACTGGCGATCTACGTCACCGCGGCAAAACCTAAATGGGCCTGGGAATCTAGAAAGGTCAAACGGTTCCTCAAGTGGTTCGGCGAAAAGGGGACCATCGTGTTCTTCTACGTGTGGTCCATATCCATCGGTGGGATTGGTTGCTGGCTCCTCCTCGGGTAGTGGACAATGGTCCTGACCAGGGAGATTCCAGATTGGGCGTGGCGCTTTGTCGTCGACGTTTTTGAGCTGACCCTCGAGCCTAGGTAATTTGTACGAGGTAATTTTTTTCAAAACTATTCTCATCGTTGCCCGTTTACACCCTCGGATTGGATGGGTCGTTGACGTCGAGGAGAACAAAATGACAAGGATGGTATTTAGGATATCTTTAGTCGTATCAATGGCTTGCACAATAGCAATTGGCTGCGCTTCGGCTCAGCAGCCAAGTCCCGACGTACCAGAGCCCACCACGGTTCCGACGGAACCAGCTAGCGGACTCACCGGAACGCTCGAAATGGGCCAACTCTCCTACGGTTTCCATTGCGACATGATGCCGCCCGTGCCCGAGGGTTTCCAATGTCCAGCCGCCTCGGTTGGGGGTACACTCACTCTGACTAACGACACTGAGTCGGTGATCGTTATTGGTGGCAGCGGACTTGTTCCTACATGGCGTGTGAAGCGCGACGCCGAGGTCCTCGCCGCAGGAACCAGCTACGTGGAGATTCACGTCGTCCAATGGGGGCCCGAGCGTCAGGTTCTCGCGCTCGATGACTATGGTCTTGCGTCCTCCGCAGCAATTCGCATCGAGCCGGGCACAACCGGTGCCATTCCCTTCGTCAAGACGGTGGAAAACACCGGTACTTTGGCCATCGAAGTAGAGATTGCCGGCCAGGTGTTCCTTTCGGAAGCGTTCGAGCTTCACTATAGACGGACCTTCTAACCGAGCGTAGTCCACTGACCGCAGACGGTTCACCCCGAAAGAAAAAATCCATTTCGGTATTGTCAGCTGGTTGGTTACAAGTGGCACGTGAACGAACTCACACAGCATATTCGCCGAATCGCGATCGAAAACGGCCACACACTGGGAAAACGGCTCGCAGTCGCATTTTCAGGAGGTTTGGACAGTACGGCCCTGCTAAAGCTGGCTGTAGGTGCCTTTGGCCCGGAGAACGTACTCGCCTTTCACGTCGATCACGGCGTAAGACCTCGTTCACGCGAAGATGAGAAGCACTGCAGGGCGGTCGCCAAGGTGCTGGGTGCGGATTTCCATTCCGTTCGATTGGATCCGCTCATCGTCTCGAAAGTCATCAAGGAATGCGGACGAGAAGGTGCCTTGCGCGACCTGCGATACGGCGCCCTGGCTACACTTTGCGAAAAGAACCAACTCGAGACGCTGCTCGTTGGCCACCACGCTGAAGATCGAGTCGAGAGCCACCTTCTCGCGATGGTCCGCGGGAGCGGCCTGACCGGCCTGGCTGGGCCTCGAACCGCCCGATCGCTGCGCAGGAACTCTAGCGTTCGATTGCTTCGCCCTCTACTTGATGTCCAGCGGGGTGATCTACGCGAGGTGGTTGGCGATACGCCCTTTGTCGAGGACGAGACGAACCAGGATACCAGCCTTCAACGAAACCGAATCCGCCACGAGGTGATGTCGGTGCTGACCGAGATGGCCGGTAGTTCGGCGCCACTCAAGCGGTCAATGGAGCTCCTAGCCGAGGAGCGCGACGACCTGGAGCGTCTTCTCGCTTCAGAAATGCGGCGAAATGACATCGACCCGACCCAGGACACACTCGACTTCAGCGCGCTAGGACACTACGACACGCCGCTGATTAGCGCTAGCCTGAGAGCCTTCTTTCAGAATCACGGTGCGAACTACCCGCCCACCCGCAAGATGCTCGCGCGAATTGTCGAAGCGATAAAGCAACCAGGCCGGACCCGATTGATCGATGCGCCCAAGTTTCGCCTGCGGGTGAGCCGACATCGCGTCCAAATCGACAATCTCGACGGGATAGTGGAGCGGGAACAGCCGCCGGTAGGATTGGGGGTTGGGCAGACCGCTCTGCTCGGGCTATGTTCTGTCCGAGCTGAACTAACCGATACACCCGACGGATTTCATGACAACAAGCGCGTCTTTTTCGATCTCGATGAGTTGGGCGCCGATACTGTAGAGGACCTCGAGTTAAGGTACGCTCGCCCGGGCGACCGCTTCAGCCCCTTCGGCCTGAATGGCTCAGTTCGGCTCTTTCGCTGGCTGGCAAGCCAGCAAGTCGAGATGGATCGGCGCTCAGAGGTACCCGTTGTGGTGGGTGGGGACGAGATCCTGTGGGTTGTCGGTTTTCGGAGAGCACAAGCAGCGCCGATCACGACGTCGACTCGACGGGTGCTCGTTCTCGAAGTAACTAATGACGGCTTCCCGAGGTAATAGCGTATAGTGCGCTTTTTCGCGTTAGTCGTCGAAGACTGGACCTCAGCGTAGAGGTTGCCTAATCTAAATCGGGGTTTAGGTTGTTCAGGCACGGTGGCCACGGGGGGCTAAGAGTGGACAGGGACAAGGTGTCATGCTAAAACGCGCAGCCCTTGAGTCCGGCCCGTCGACAAGGCGATGATCGGAGGAGTTTTTTGTTCAAACAGTCTCACAAAACGATTCTCCTTTGGTTGCTCTTCCTGCTGATATTGTTCTGCATCTGGAAGATCATGACCGAGTCCAACTCGGAAAGTGGAGAGATCGCATACGACGTGTTTCAGAACGCGGTCGAAGCCGGTGCTATCGCCGAAGTGACCGTGAAACCGAACAACGACATAATCGGTGAGTTTACCGAAGCCGGAGCAGAGGAGTTTGCTCCGGAAGGCGAAATCGAATTCACAACCTCCGGCCCGATCGAGGATCTGACCGACACCCTGGTGGCAACCGGGGCGACCGTGAAATTCGAGACCGAGAACGACGGTGTTTGGCAGCCGCTGATGATTACCTGGCTGCCGCTCTTGTTCTTGTTCGTGATCTTCTTTTTCTTCATGCGTCAGATTCAATCAGGCGGCGGTAAGGCCATGTCCTTTGGGAAGAGCCGCGCGAATCTGCTCAACGAAAGCCAGAAGAAAGTTACGTTCGAAGACATCGCGGGCATTACCGAGGCCAAAGATGAGCTTCAAGAGATCATCGAGTTCCTCAAAGATCCCCGAAAGTTCACCCGTCTAGGCGGAAGAATACCAAAGGGCGTTCTCCTTCTGGGTCCTCCTGGGACTGGAAAAACACTGTTGGCTCGCGGTGTTGCCGGCGAAGCCGGTGTGCCGTTCTTCTCGATCTCTGGCTCCGAGTTTGTCGAAATGTTTGTCGGCGTCGGCGCAAGCCGAGTCCGCGACCTGTTCGAGCAAGGCAAAAAACACGCGCCCTGCATCATCTTTATCGACGAGATCGACGCAGTCGGACGCCATCGTGGCGCAGGACTGGGTGGCGGTCATGACGAGCGGGAGCAGACGCTGAACCAGCTCCTCGTCGAAATGGACGGGTTCGACTCCAAAGACGGCGTCATCCTAATCGCAGCAACCAACCGGCCCGATGTTCTCGACCCGGCGCTGCTACGCCCCGGACGATTCGACCGCCGGGTGGTCGTGCCTCGACCAGACGTTGGTGGCCGGGAAGGGATCCTCGAGGTCCACACCCGCAAAACCCCGCTTTCCCCTGACGTCGCATTGGAGACGATTGCGCGAGGGACACCCGGGTTCTCTGGTGCCGACCTCGAGAATCTCGTCAACGAGGCCGCCCTTCTCGCAGCTCGTCGCAACAAGAACGCGATTGAGATGGAGGACCTCGAAGAGGCAAAAGACAAGGTCATGATGGGCGTGGAACGCAAGTCCGCGATCATCAGCGAGGCTGACAAAAAGGTGACAGCCTATCACGAGGCGGGCCACGCGCTCGTCGCGAAGCTGCTTCCGGAAGGCCCAGACGTCGATCCCGTGCACAAGGTGACGATTATCCCCCGCGGACAGGCCTTGGGGCTGATGCAACAGATTCCCGCAGAGGACCGCATCAACGTCAGCAAGGAATGGGCCGAGTGCAAAATCGCGATCGCGATGGGTGGCCGGATTGCAGAAGAGCTGACCTTCAAGCGTATTACCGCGGGAGCCGCGCAAGATATCGAAATGGCCTCGAGCATCGCCAGACGGATGGTGTGTGAGTGGGGTATGTCGGAGGACCTCGGACCGCTCAGCTACGGCAAGGGTGAGCATCAGGTCTTCCTTGGTAAGGATTACGGCTCTCGGCAGCGTGATTTTTCCGAGGACACCGCCATTCGGATCGACGACGCCACACGCAAGATCGTTATGGCACAGTACACGCGGGCCAAGACCCTCCTCGAAGAGAATCAGCATCTCTTGGAGTCGGTGTCCCAGGCGCTTTTGGCCCACGAAGTACTCGACTCACAAGAAATAGACATCCTCCTCAGTGGTGAGGACCTCGACGAGTTTCGAAGCAAGCGCGAAGAAGAGCGCAAACGACGGCAGCTCGCTCGGACACCGAAAAGCGGTTTCACGACCAAACTACCTCAGGAAAACGAGAACGCTGGCGGAATGCTCAAGCCTGCGGCGGCCTCATCCGATTCCTGACACAGTCGGCCCACGGGCCACTCCGGTCGCACCCAAACCGTTCGTTGCTCTGGGCGTAGCCCACGAGCGATGAAAGGTGGCAGATAGCCCGACAATATGGCGAATTCGAGGTCGGACCTTGGCCCTAGAGCCTCGGCCACTCGTGATGGGTATTCTCAACACCACTCCAGACTCCTTTTCAGATGGCGGCCAGTACCTCGACCCGGCCCAAGCCCTCGAACACGCATTGCAAATGGTGGAGGACGGCGCCGATATCATTGATGTGGGTGGGGAGTCGACCCGCCCAGGCGCCCATGCAGTCGAAGTCGCCGAGGAACTCGAACGCGTCATCCCAGTCATCGCACGCCTCTCGAAGCGGAGCGACGTTGCCATCTCGATCGACACCTCCAAGGCGGAGGTGGCCTCCCAGGCCATCGAGGCGGGGGCCCACATCATCAATGACATAGGCGGGATGCGCCTCGATCCTCGCATCGGTTCGGTAGCCGCCGAGACTGGGGCGGGGCTCGTGCTCATGCATATGCAGGGCACACCCAGGACCATGCAGGCCGAGCCCAAGTATGAGGATCTGCTCGCGGAAATCGCGGATTTCCTCGAATCGGCGACCGCGGCCGCGATTCTAAAGGGCGTCAAAAAAGAAGCTCTGGTCGTCGATCCAGGCATTGGATTTGGGAAGCGGTTAGCGCATAATTGGAATATTCTCATGCGGATCGATCAGTTGAGATCCCTCGGGTACCCGATCCTGATCGGTGCTTCCCGAAAGAGGTTTCTCAGAGAGCTGGTAGGGGAATCGCGCTCCGGTTTGGAAGCCGCCACCGTAGCAACTTCAGTCACGGTCGGCTTGGCGGGAGCACGAATCGTCAGGGTTCACGACGTGCGATCGCATGTTAGTGCAATGAAAGTCGTTGGTGAGTTGTTGAGGAGCAGCCCCGGAGTCGATTGAATTTGATCTAGTGAGGCCTTTTAGGCCAAACTGAAGAGGCAGGAAACGTAAGCAAACATGCTCGATAGTCTTCAGGACATTTTTCAGATTAGAACGCCAGGAGATCTACTGGTGGGCTTTCTGGACATCGCGATCGTCGCGTA
This sequence comes from uncultured Bradymonadales bacterium, assembly GCA_964503485.1. Taxonomy (GTDB): domain Bacteria; phylum Myxococcota_A; class Bradymonadia; order JAFGEP01; family JAFGEP01; genus CAZDBH01. The sequence goes on from CAZDBH010000051.1 coordinate 8,117, forward strand.
CCTGATCTACCGGGTGTTGTTGCTTCTGCGCGGCACGAAAGCCATGCCGATTCTCTTCGGTTTGGTCCTCGTGATCATCAGTTTCTTTGTCTCGAAGGACGAGTACATTGGCCTCTCCACTCTGAACTGGGTGCTAGAGAAGTTTATCGCGGCCTTCATCCTACTCATCATCGTCATCTTTCAGGGTGATATCAGGAGAGGGCTGGCCGAAATGGGCCGTTCTCGCCTATTCCGGGGCGTCACATCCGCAGCTCAGACCCACGGTATCGAGGAATTGGTGCGCGGTTGCGTGGCTTGTTCTCAGGCCCGAATCGGCGCGCTCATCGCGATTCAGCGGGAAGGTGATCTGAGCCAGCAGGCCGAAGAGGGCATAGAAATCGGCGCGCGTCTGTCCCACGAGCTTCTGTTTAGTCTGTTCAACCCCGAGAACGCGAATCCCACGCACGACGGGGCCGTCATCATCCAGAATGGGCGAATTTCGGCAGCCGGCTGCTTCCTGCCCCTGACCTCGAACCCGCGAGTCAGCAAGCACTTTGGTACCCGTCACCGCGCAGCCATTGGCTTGTCCGAAGAGACGGACGCGGTCATCTGCGTTGTCTCAGAAGAAACAGGAATTATCAGTGTCGTGTTCCAGGAAGGGATCACGCGTGAACTCGATGCGAACACCCTCCGGGCCATCTTGCAGAAGCTCCTCTCTCAGACTTCAGCCGACGATGATAAGAGCGACTCGGCCTGGTCGATGCTCCGATCTCTGAGCCCGCAACCGACGCAGACGGCTCAGAAGGAGTCGACAGAGTGACGAGCCATCTGCCCTTCAAGATCGTATCCGTGCTTCTCGCTCTCATATTGTACCTCTTCGTTATGCAGGACAAAGAGGGCGAGCGGAGCTTCAGGGTGCCGGTGGTCGTTCAATCCGAACCCGAGAATTACGTCCTGCTGAGTGAGGTGCCTGAGCTCCAGGTGACGGTGGCTGGACGCACTCGGAACCTGGCTCGAATCCAAGAGAATCAACTGTCAGAGCTGGTCCTCAACTTCACCTCACCAACGACGCATCGCCGATTCACCGCCAGCGACTTCGAGCTGCCGCCCGGTCTCGAGGTGATTTCGATCTACCCCGAGATTATCCAACTCAACTTTGCCCCCAAAGACGCAAAGGAAGTCCCAGTTATCATTCATGCCGAGGGGGAACCGCCACCGGGCTATACCTACACAGCCACCGCTTCGCCGCCAACGATTCGAATCGAGGGCCCCGAGGACGGGATTGCGAGTTTGCAGGAGATCCACACCCAACCCATCGACGTCTCTGATCTGACCGAAGACGGTGTTAGGCGGGCCGCGCTGGTAAGATTGGAACCGAATTTCCGCTACGACCGCGACATACAGGTACTCGTGTCGTTTCATATGGACATCAACTGGACCACGCTCAGGCTAACCGATGTCCCAATCACGGTGTCGGGTCCCGAAGACCGATTTAGTCTCGATCACGAGTTTCTCTCAGTGCGCCTGAGGGGACCCCAGACGGTGATCGACGTGCTCGACCGCAGCCGGATTCGGGCATCAATCGACGGAACTGACTTTCTCGAGTCGCCTTCGGGCACCTACGATGTCCAACCGAGTTTGCTCAACCTTCCAGACGATGTAACCGTCGAAGAAGTCGATTTCGATACCTTGCGGCTGACGGTCACTGCGCCCTCACGAATCGAGATGCGTTACCTGCCACTGCCCAACCTACTACCGATCCCATTCCCGACGCTTGGTAGATAGCGACTCCGGTCGCCTAACCCCCTGCGAGGGTTTCGTTTGCGCATTGACCACCAGCGCTGCGAGCAATATACGTTCAGCACCGAGAACGACGAGTGGATGGAGGCCGGGCCTGTGTCGCGCAGATTATTTGGAACAGATGGAGTGCGTGGTCGCGTAAACGACCATCCGATGACGGTGGAAGTAGCCCTCTCCTTGGGCAAGGCGGTCGGGCACTTCTTCAACTCGCCCGGCAGCGAACGTTTTGTTGTAATCGGGTGTGATACTCGGTCGTCGGGTTCGATGATCGAAGCGGCCTTGGTAGCCGGACTGACCAGTGTTGGCTGTGATGCGGGCCTCATGGGTGTCGCGCCAACGCCAGCAGTGGCCCACCTGGCCGCTTCCTCAGCAGCATGTGCGGGCCTTGTGATTTCGGCCTCGCACAACCCCTACTGGGACAACGGGATCAAAGTTTTCAAAGGCGACGGATTCAAGCTATCCGACGACGAGGAGACCCAACTCGAAGCGCTTTGTCTCGGCGATACTAGCCCTCCAGCCGCCGACCCGGAAGCGGTCGGAAGGGCCAGAGCGGTTGAGCCGGCCGATGGCGGCTACCTCGATTTCTTGAGACTGACCGGGGCCGACTGCGACCTCAGTGGCCTTCGAATCGCCGTTGACTGTGCTCACGGAGCGACATACCGCTTCGCACCGGTCCTTTTCGAGGAGCTGGGCGCCACCGTTGTTCCCCTCGGCACGGAGCCCACCGGAATCAACATCAACGATGGCGTGGGTGCGACGCATCCCAAAGCCGCCGCCAAGTTTGTCGCTGAGGGTAAAGCTGACCTGGGTATTACCTTTGATGGCGATGGCGACCGGGTGATCTTCGTCGACGAGACAGGGTCGATCGTGGACGGCGACGAGTTGCTGGCGATCATGGCCCTCGCATACAAACAATCTGGCAAACTCCGAGGCGACGCAATCGCGGCGACAGTGATGAGCAACATCGGCCTCGAGGTGTCGCTGCGGTCGCACGGCATCGGTCTCGTCCGAACGGATGTGGGGGATCGCTACGTGGTGCAAGCCATGCGCGACCAAGGTCTCGTCATTGGAGGGGAGCAGTCGGGGCACATGGTCTGCCTCGACAAGACTACGACCGGAGACGGGATCGTCGCGGCCCTCACCGTACTCGAGCATATGACCAGCGACGCCCATAAGCTGAGCACGTTGCGTAAAGTCATGACGCGCTTCCCACAGGTTTTGAAGAACGTGCTCGTCCGCGAGAAGCGACCACTGGACGAGCTGCCACCCGTTAGTGCTACTATCGCCGCAGCTGAAGCGAAGCTCGGAAGTGAAGGGCGTGTGCTGGTTCGATATTCGGGCACGGAACCCAAGGCGCGTGTCATGGTCGAGGGGCCGTCCCAGGACACCGTCGAAGAATGGGCGGGCCGAATTGCCGACTCTTTGAAGAACGCGATAGGACAAGCAGAGTGACTACTGAGAACAAACACCGCCCTCGATTGGGCGTCAACGTCGATCACGTCGCTACCCTTCGACAGCAACGTGACACGCTGTACCCGGATCCGGTGTTCGCCGGGAGCTTGGCAGAGCTTGCAGGGGCCGACCAAATCACGATTCACCTGCGGGAGGATCGACGACATATCCAGGATCGCGACGTTCGGATCATGCGGGAGACGACGCAAACGCTGCTCAATCTCGAAATGGCTGCAACCAAGGAAATGGTCGATATCGCTTTGGCGACGGGCCCGGATACAGTGACCCTGGTTCCCGAGAAGCGCGAGGAAAGAACAACCGAAGGTGGCCTCGACGTCATCGGCGAGGAGGCCAGCCTGGGTCCCGTCGTAGCGCAGCTCAAAGAGGCCGGCATCACGGTGAGTCTGTTCGTCGACGCGGACAACACTCAAATCGATGCGAGCAGGCGGGTCGGTGCCACTGTGGTCGAGCTTCACACTGGTGATTACTGCGATGCAGAGTCCGAAGACGAACGGGCTGGTGAATTGAATCGTATCAAGACCGCCGCACGCCACGCATCCGAGGTGGGACTCGTGGTTGTCGCGGGCCATGGACTCGACTATACGAATGTGGGGCCGGTCGCAGTCATACCGGAAATCGAAGAACTAAACATCGGCCATAGCATCGTGTCCCGGGCGATCTTCGTGGGATTCGAGCGCGCAGTTCGCGAAATGATCGAGGTCATCGAAAGAGGGTGCCAAGCATGAACCTGTGTACTCGCGAACAGATGCGCGAAATGGATCGCAAGACGATCGAAGAGGTCGGTATTTCTGGCTGCATCCTGATGGAGGTAGCTGGTCGAGCCGCGGCCCACATCCTTCACGAACACGTCCAGACCTCCCAGCCAGACGCAAAGACGATCGCCGTCTTCTGCGGCGGCGGAAACAACGGCGGAGATGGCTACGTCATGGCCCGCCACCTGGACACGCTCGGCTACGACGTCGATGTGCTGATGTTGGTGCCTCCGGGGGCAATCAAGGGCGACGCCTGGACCAATCTCGAGATTCTGCGGCGACTCAGACCCACGATTGTCGTGCTTCCTGATGTGGTCGACGATATCAACCCTGACTCGCTTCAAGATGCGCTGCCCTACTACGACGTCTACGTAGACGCCCTTCTAGGCACCGGGCTCGAGGAGCGAGTCAGAGGCAACTATCGCCAAGTCATCCACTATCTGAACGAAGCGCGAGGTATCAAATTCGCCGTCGATATCCCCTCGGGACTGGATGCTGATACCGGCAAGCCACTGGGCATCGCGTTTCAAGCCGACCTGACCGCAACGTTTGGTTTGGCCAAGAACGGCCTGTTTCTCGAACAAGGTCGTGACATTGCCGGTGACGTTAGCGTTGTGGACATTGGCATCCTGCCCGAAACCGAGGATGAGGTTGGGATACAGGGTGATCTCCTTACCGAGGAAACACTGCTCGAGTTTGCCTTTCCCCGACCCAATCATTCCCACAAAGGCACGTTCGGCCACGTCGGCATTATCGCCGGCAGCGACACCATGTCTGGAGCCGCCGCGCTGAGCACAGCGGCAGCACTCGTCTCGGGAGTGGGCCTAACGACGGTACTGACTCGGCCCACCGTGCGGCCAGTGGTTCTCAACCACTGTCCTGAGGCCATGGTCAACGCCGTGCTTCCCGACGTTGGGGAGCTAGGTGAGGAGGCCGGACCAGAAGTGGCGGACTTCTTAGAGGGAAAAACCGCGTTGGCGGTGGGGCCAGGTCTGGGTCAAGAGGCCTCGGTTCTGGATGTCCTGGGAATGGTCTTGGGGCAGGGACACCGCCCGGTCGTGATCGACGCCGACGCCCTCAACGTTCTCGCGGAAAACCTCGAGTTATTGGAAGACACATTCTGTCCAGTCGTGTTGACGCCTCACCCTGGTGAGATGGCTCGACTGACGGGTATGTCGGTCGAACAGGGAATGGCCGACCCATTGAATTGGGCCTCGAACTTGGCACAACAGACCCGTAGCTACGTGATTCTCAAGTTCTCGACCACCGTACTTTGCGCTCCAGATGGTCGCTACGCGATCAACTCCAGCGGCAATCCAGGTATGGCTTGCGGTGGATCAGGCGATTTGCTCACAGGGCTTTTAGCCGGACTACTCGCGACAGGAATGACGCCGTGGGACGCATCTCGGTTCGCGATCTACGCCCATGGTCGAGCTGGGGATCTGGCTGAGGTAGAGACCGGACAGCGTTCGATGCGAGCAAGTCACATTCTAGAGCACCTTCCCCATGCCCTCTCGCTCCTCGACTGAGAGCCGCTGGCTCCCGCTGTGGATGGTCGCGCTGGGCATTCTGGCCCTGTTGGGCTCCGGAGCGACGTGCGAGCAACAGGATTACCTGCAGCAGCAGGTGGTAAGCCTAGACAGTGCAAAAGTTTTGGAGTCACAGGCCATCGTCCTGGCTCACCCGTACCGCGGAATCAATACGATAGACTACTCGCTCACCAACACGGGAACGCAGCCCGCCCGATTCGGATTGGTGCTCGAACTCTGCATGACGTGTGACATCGTGGATGACTGTACGACCGATCAGGACGTCTGCGAGTCCTGGGGGCGGTGTCAGAGTGGCGACACATGGTGTCAAAGCGAAGCCGTCTGTGGGGACGACCCAGAGCTGGTCGAAGCCAACGATGTTTGTTCTTTGATGGAGCCGCAGGTCTGCCGTCTCGAGGGACGAAGTACGCCGTGCGCCGAGGAATTTGTAGTGACCGGTATGGTTGAGCCAGGTGACTCCGTGTTGTCTCGGGTGAACGAGTCCGAGCTCGGAGTGGGGGATCGTTTGCACGTCGAGTTGATCTGCTTCGCCCAGTGTATCGACCAGACCCACTGCGGAGGGGAAGCATGCGGTGCTTCGAGTGGTGTATGTGAGGGTGACGATACGTTTACCTGTTCTGCCGATCTCGACGTTTCAGTAAACCTGAAGCAGTTGGAATGTCGCGATGATACGGACTGCGACTCAGACAAAGTTTGTGACTTCCAACTCGGGATCTGCAAGAGTACCGAGGGTGAACAAGCGGGATGCGCGGTCGCGCAACGGAGCGGTTCGACCTTCAAGTGGGTACTGCTGATTGCATTATGTCTAATCGGATACTCAAGACGACGCAGAGAGGCTGGCCTCGAATTCTCGCGGTAACGGTCCTTCTGTGTCTGTCGAGCAGCACAGCTTCGGCTGCCCCCACGGACTATCGAAGAACCCAGATCTACTTCCATCCCACCGTTCGCACTGCCCACTTCATGCGCTCACTAGAGCAGGAAGCAGGCTGGAGCATCGGTATGGGGTTTACGCAGGGTATCCAGTTTGGCTGGTTTGGACTCAACCTCAGCGTTGATTCTGACTTTTTTTTGACGGCCCAACAGCCACCCCCGTTCGACCACGGACTGCAGACGGCGGCCGCCCGCTTGGCGACGCGCTTCCTAGCACCCGTGTGGGATTTGAGGCTCTTTTCGGAGCTGGCCGTCCAGCGGGTATCTTTCATATCGAATACGCTCGTTGACAGAACTGGACCGGACCTCAATTTCCACACCGTCGGGGGGGCGCTAGGGGTCCGCTATGCTGGCCTGGGCGCGGTCTATATGGAATTCAAAACCACCGCGGATTATGCGGTTGATATCGATGAGAGCTGGATACTGGGATTCGAGTTGAGTATCGGCCTGCGTTCCCTTCTGTAGCCAAACAGCGAAAGCAACAATGAGTTTGTCGAAAGCAAAGATCGCCCAGCAGAAGGCCGCCCTACTCGCGCTGAAGGACGAGCTCGATGCCTTCAAGGCAGCCACACGAGATGGCGCAAAGCCAGTCGATCTGGACCAACCGATCGGTCGCTTGACGCGGATCGATGCAATCCAGATGCAGAAGCTCACACAGGCCTCGCGCCGCCGCAACGAAGTCCGCTCACAGCAGGTGGGTGCGGCGCTCAGGCGAATAGAAGTGGGCGACTACGGGAGCTGCAACATCTGCGAGGACGACATCGAATGGGCACGCTTGAAAGCGAGGCCGGAGACACCAGTCTGCTTAGAATGTCAGCAAGAGCTCGAAGAGGGCTGAGTAGGGATTCGATGAAGGAGCTAGTGTTTTGGCGGGCCAACAGGCTTGGCCGAAGGCACTCGACTGTCGGCCACGACGATTTCTCCGTGCGAATCGATACCCATGTAGCTAGAGAGGTCGATGCGATTCCCACGTCTGTTCGATGCGTCGATATGAAGATGGGGCGAGTCTGTCATCACGGCCGTACCGCCCAGCAGCCCGATCTCCTGACCACGTTCCACGATATCGCCTTCCTGGAGGTCCGGGTGAATCGCACCCAAGTGCATATATCGCACGGTGTGCCCTGCTAATGGTCCATCGAGTAGCTCGGTTTCGATAATAGTGCCCGACCGCCACCGGCCGTAGTTGCGGGTGAAGAAGTAGACCCGGCCATAGCCCGCTACGGTCATAGAAGCTGGCAGGGTATGCCCACCCCGACGAACAGTCCCCCGACGGCGAAGCACTCGGCCGAAGGCCCTTGGTTCATCCCAGGACGAACCGAGCATTTGGATTCGCGACCTTCCCACAGCGTAGATCGGAGTACCCAGTCCACTGAATCGTCCGACGCCTTCCAAATCGAGCGCATTGTGACGTTTTCGGCCCCGCCTATCGCGGTAGCCACTCAGTAGCTCAAAGTGCTTCATCGGCCGACCGTATGGCGTCTGATAGACAACTTCGGCGAGCGGTACGAGTGTAATCGGTGGTTTGGGCGGCCAGACCATAATCTCCGCAGCATCGCGGATCGGTCCCTGAAGGCCGAGAGGCAAAACCCTCGAGATGGGACTTTCAGACCGGGAAGCGGCCAAGTCAGCGGTAGCATCCGTCACTGTAAGAGCACCTAGTCCAACGACTAGTATACAGGCGGAAAGGATTCTGGGAGTCACAAGCCCTCACATAGTGGCAACGCGACGTGTGTAAAACTACAGCCCGGCTGCATTGTGACGACCGATACTCGATCTGGCAAGCAAAGAATTACCTAGATGACCTAGAAGCCCTTCAATATTCGTGAGTTGGGACAGCGGGCAGGGGCTATCGGATGTGAAAAACGGACCGCTTGGTCCGATTGCCAGCTCGCTCGATCTTTCTCCAGGAGCTACGATCGTTCATGGTAATCCAGCGCTTCTCGTTGGTGCTGAAGTGCCAATCCTTGTCGTTCTGGTAGTAGACCTGCACGTCTTCCGCTTCGATGATATTGACGATCTCGTTGTTGTGATAGTTGTCGGCATCGACATCGGTAATGGCCACCTGGCCCATTTCCGAGTAGAGGCCATGCAGATCCAACAGAAGCGAGTTCAGTTCTGTATCGAGCTCAACCGCGTTGAGGCCAATGCGCTCCGCCTCTCTCCTTAATATCGGGAATCGATGAGCGGGGTAGGCAGAGTTGAGGTGAAGGGCGATCTGGCTTGCTTGCTCCTGGTCATCCATGTGGAACCGCAGGATTTCAGTACACAGCTTCACTGAGAGCGAGCTCGAGCGCTCGACCGCTCCGATCACCAGCGGGTGAACGAACGGCATGAGAGCCGAATACGGGTTTTCTTCCTTCTCGAGGTTCTCGGACGAGGGCTCGAATTGTTTCCAGAGATCGACGAACCGGGTCAGCTCATCCAGACTCACTCTCACGCGCCGTTTGTGGGCATCCACAGGGGAGAGATCATGAATGATCGACGTGTCCACCGCCGTGAGGTACGCCAGCGGCCCCATCCGTATCTCATCGGCCCCCAATGCCATCATGGTTGCGGCCGAGGCGGCTTCGAGTGGCAGCATCGCAACGACCCGCTTGGTGTATCGCCTCAACAGATTCACGATCCGCAGTGAGGCCATCCCATCACCGCCGTTGGATTTGATGAAGAGGTACACCGTGTCCTTTTCGCCGAGGCCCTCCAGCACCTCGAAGAAACCGAGCACGTCGTTTTGACAAACGCTCCCAGAGGGTCCCGTCCAGTAACTGAGAAAAGTCCCGTCGAGCTTCGACGTGATCTTGGACACAATCTTCTGCGTTTTCGAAAAGAGGACCGGCGGCTTTTTCACCTTTAGGGGTGGCGCAACACTCTCTGGGGATGGTTCATCAGACACGTCTCGGACCTCCTCGAATTGTGGGTACTCATTTAGACCGCGTCCTGTGCCAGCTCGCAACCCCTCACTGGTCTTCCGGACGTATAAGTCTTTATTTCCAGTCTTTTACGGGTGCTTATACTGAACATCCTTGCGGTATAGAAAGGTTCGATCTACAGTGCGCGACACAACCCCGAAACCAGGGCAGAATGACCCATTCGAGAAGGAGCTAATATGTCTGATTATAAAGGGATTTTCCTGTGGTACGAGATTATGACCACGGATAAGGAAGCAGCGCTGGCATTCTATTCTGAGGTCGTCGGCTGGAAAACCTCCCCAATGAACGAGGACGCTGATCCTTACATGCTCTTCTCGTCCGGCGAGACTCCCATTGCGGGCTGTATGACCCTGCCCGACGAGGCCAAGAAAGCGGGAGCGCCTCCCCACTGGGTATCGTACGTCGGCGTGCCCGACGTCGATGCGACAGCGAAACAGGCGGTGGCTATAGGCGGTGGCGTTCACCTCGAACCCTTCGACATCCCCGGGGTGGGTCGCATCTCGATCATCCATGACCCCCAGCACGCGTCTATCGGTCTCTTTACGCCAGAGTCAGAGCCGATGGAGCACACCGGAAAGGCGGAGCTCGGTGAGTTTTCTTGGAACGAGCTCATGACGAGCGATCCGGTCGCTGGTTGGGATTTCTACGAGACCCTATTTGGCTGGACCAAAACATCGGCCATGGATATGGGCGAGATGGGGACCTATCAGATGTTCACCTGGGGTCCCGAGGAGTCTCAGGGTGGATTCATGCAGAAATCAGCCGACATGCCCGGGCCTTCATGCTGGCTCTACTACGCAAAGGTCGACGATGTGAACAGCACGCTCAAGCGAGTCGAGGCGATGGGGGGCAAGCTGGTGAACGGTCCCATGGAGGTACCCGGCGGCGATCTTGTTGCGCAGGTCATGGATCCGCAGGGCGCCGCATTCGCTATTCACTCCACACCTGCAGCCTAAACGCCGGTCTACGCTGAGATTCTCTGTTATCAACAGAAGAGCTGACTGATCGGTTCAGATCGGCGACACTGCGTCTGCGCCTTTCAAGAAACTGACAACAGTGGCGATAGCCTCGGCGGAGGACCAAGTGAACAGAGAGTCGCTCTCTAAGTTCGATTCATTGCTTCGTTCCACGATTCTGGCAACGATCGCTGTGCCGCTCTTGCTGATCGCTTCTTGTAGCGATTCGAGTGGCGATCCCACACCAGAGCAAGACGCCACTACAGACGTCGCCGACGAGTCGCAAGACACGACCGCCGACGATTCTGCCGGCCCAGACGATCTGCTGGCGACTTTTGACGTCACAGAACGCTCTGGTCTCACCCGGCTCGACGCATTCGTTCAGGTGAGCGTCCCATTCGAACGTGGGCTCGTGCCGGCCCCATTCGACGTCGTGGTCAGCGACCAGGGCCAACGGGTTCCGACCCGTGTGAAGGTTCTGTCTCGCTGGCCTGATGGGACCGCCAGATGGTTGTCTTTGGGCTTCAAGACCTCTTTCGCCGGATACGCCACTCGGGGCTTCCGGGTGCTCGCCGGCGCACCCGAAGAGTACGAGCCTTCGCTCTCTCTTCCCGCGATTCAACTCCAACTGCGAGATGAAAATGGGCCGCGAGCCTTCACGCTATCGCATGGCTCAGATGAAGACGATGGTCAGCTGCGGGTTACTTCTAGGATTTCGGTCGAGACAGAGAACAGAGCCAGACTCACCGTCGAGATTACCCAGCTAGACGGCGACAACGCTTGGAATGAGTTGGTTCTCGAGGTCGCGCGTGGCGAAGGTGAGGTCACCGGTGATGCCGGAGACGGTGCGATGACTGACGGCGACTGGACTGTGGCAGTAACCCACCCCGTCGACCGCGGACCGGTGAGTATCGAGAGCGATAATGAGCACATGCGCTTCCACATTTATCCCGCCTCACTGCCGGCTTTTCCCGCAGATGAGGGGTTTCACGTGAGTCGGGAGTTCGTGTTCGAACAGGGCGACCAGCTCGAGTCGCTAGCCCAGCGGATCGCCCATCCCTTACGGGCAAGCTTGGATTTCGACTATCTAGACAGTACCGACGCGGCCGGTGACTTGGCGCCGGCCTCTGCATCACTCGACGCTGCAATCGAATCCTCGCGCGAGTCGCTCACACAGCAGATGTTGTTGGTCCCGGCCAACCGTGGCCTGGTTGCGTTCGGCGACTTCTACGACCGTAGCCACGGCGGGGCCTACCTCGGGTACCTGTTGCAAGAGTACGATCCGGCAACCACCTTCTTTCTTCACTACCTCCGTACGGGCGACGCCGAGTCCTTCGATATCGGCATGATCATGGCCAACCAGTACGCGGACAGCCTCTCCGCAGAAGGTGCTAGCTTCCAACATCGAGCGACGCTTCACTCGATACGCGGACAGGTTGGAAAGGCGGCCGCCGAACGGCTGCGCTCCCTGTGGCGAGACGAAGCCGACGAGCCCGCTTCAGACTTCGAAATCCTGGAATTCATGGGCGAGGAGTACGGCGACACCGTCACAAACGGCGTACAAGAGGTATTAGATGCGGTGGCCGGAGACAGTTTGGCTGAGCGAGAGGTTCTCATCAGCGATTGGATCGGCTTCGAGCTGGCCGAGTCCGCCGAGCAGGACTTATTGAACGAGCTCGAGGAGTCGGCGCCACCCGACGATGGGATCATGGCCCGGCTCGACGCCATTGACGACAGACTCGTGGAGCGGCTCCAGTCCGGAAACGCAGCGCCGATTGATATGGCGCGACTGTATCATTCTGCCAACGCGCTCCAGAACCTTGAACTGCCCAGCCTCGATGACAGCTTTCGCCCGTATTTTCAGCGCTATGGCGGTGATTGGAGTGTGGCCAACTTTCCTGCATTTCACAGGTACAACGTCCCCAACGAGGCCAAGAGGCACCAAGGTGGCCACTCACTTATTGAAATGGTGGTGTGGGCCTACCTCCTGTCAGGCGATGACCGGTTGTTCGACTGGGCAATGGCTGCCGCTGACTACCACACAGAAGGTGGACTGACCGCACGCGGTCTCGACGCGGTTGAGGGCCAGGTCGACAGAGAGGACCCGATTTTCGTGCGCAACATCGGTTGGCCACTGATCAACATGCTCGCCCTGCGAACACTGACCACCGGAAGAGAACAAGATAGAGATGAGCTGCTCGAAGAGACAATCGAGGCTGTGGTCGAACGGCTCTTAGAGCTACCGCCAGAAGACTACCAAGGGACAATTCACGCCGCAGTCGTAGGCGAAGGCTTGGCGCGTTACCATCGAGAATATGGTGGAGATGAGGTTCTGGACTATCTAATCGACCTAGTCGAGTACTGGGCGACCAACCGTTGGAACGCCGACCAGGGTGGATTCCTCTACCAAGCGACCGATCCTGACACCGTTTTCACATCGTTATCTCTACTCTTTTCGTACCCGCTCGCGTATGCAGCCACACAAGCTGACAATCCCCTGCTGGCCGATCGGTTGTCGACCATCACAGCCGGCTTCGAGGAGCACACCTACGCGAAGTCATTCGCGATGGCCTACCGAAACACTCAGCGGGTAGCAGGATTGGAGTAGGCTGACCGGCCCTCCGCTTATTTGGAAATCACCACCCCCCGCGATAGACCTATGCCAGCGTTACCAACCAAAACAGGTCGCGGAGGCGAGCGATGCGCCATCTATTTGCCAGGCGGTATCAACCCGAAAGCAGGGATGCACTGACCACGAAACAGCGCCTCCTCCTGTCCTGCGGGATTACAGGCCTAATCGGTGCAGCACTCGAGTATCTCGGGCCGAATGTGTTCGAGGCCTACGAGTTTCCCAATCAACGCAACATCTACATCGCCTTGTTGGTCTGGATCTTCGCAGTGGGACCTATGCTCGTGGCTCTCCGAAAGGCCGCGATCTGGGTTCCGATGGCAGTGGTGTTTTTCTCGTTTATCGCAATCGACCTGCTCAACCACTTTCTACCGATCGCATGGGAGCTCCGTGACGGGCTGTGGGTCCCCGGTGCGGAACTGTCGTTTACTCGTTTCTATGAGTGGATCGATGGCAACTTCTGGGGCATTGAGCATCCACTCCTTATCGCCCTGCTCAGCAGCGTCATCCAGAGTCTCTTCGTCCCGCTTTCGGTGTTTCTCCAACGCCTCGCCGTCGTGTGGATCAAACCGCCCGCACAGGTTCCGGTGAAAGACGTTGAAAAGGCCTTCGCTGGGTCCTTTGAGCCCAGGTCCGAATTCAAGCCGAAGCGCCGCTTCGACTACTGGATTTTCCTGCTCATCGCGTGCGCCTACATGACCTTCTTCGCCTATCTGCTACTCGTGTTGGCGACGGGCGCCCGCACACTGCCGATCGCGCAGATGTTCTTCTTGAACCCGCCTGAGACCATCAACAGCTTCATGAAGCTGATCTTGATGTTCTCGCTCGCACTAGTTGGTGCCTACAACGTGGGAGTGCGCCGAGAGGTTGGCCTGTTGCTGATCGTCGGACACATGATCTCCGTAATCGCCTCGTTGGCATTCTATCTGGCTAGCCCGGTAAACCCGCTCTATCCAGACAACCACGGGTTCTTGTTTTCTTCCTTCGTCGCCGACGGGCTGATCGTGCTCTTTTTGCTGATTCCAGTTCTAAGAAAGCAACCCACCAAACCGGACCTGTCAGAGGCGCAAGATGTGATGGTTAGGTCGCCGCTTGCCACCATACAGAGGGGGCTCTATGCCGCCCTCGCGGGCATCTACGCCGTCACGTTAGGGCTCATACTGGTGGCTCGGATCGGTGCCTCTGCTCAATCCGATATCGGGGCGATTTTCGGCGGGCCCGATCCGTTGGTGAGCAATTCGCTGACCAAGTACGGGACCCTGGCTGCCGCCTTCGGCCTCATGTTTTTTCGATCCAAGAGCCGCCGAATTCTCGAGCCGACTATCATTTTCGGCCTGAGCGTAACCGTGCTGGGAACGATTATCTACGGATTCCAAGGGAGCACCGACATCGTTACCCGTGTTGGCCAGACTCACACGGTCGGCTGGTTCATCATGTTGCAGCTGGTCGTCGACTTGCTCGCCCTCGGGTTGATTCTCTACATTCGAAAGATGCGCTATCACGTCGAGCTCGGCGTCAGTGCGCTGGGACCAGCCGCAACCGAATGTGTGCTTGCGTTGCATGGCGCATACAGAGAAGAGGACCAAGAACCCGAGCGTTCGCGTACTCAGGTGTGCCAGAGACTGGACGAACACTTTGTAGGTATTAAGGGGCGACTGCGCGGCCTCCTGACCTTTCCATTCAGCTTGATTGAGCTGCTCTATCCGCTGCTTTGTGGCTTTCGGCCGGCATTTTCGACCATGTCGCGAAGCGAACAGCGTTGGATGTTGCGCCGCTACGTCACAAAACCGACCTGGGAACGCAGCCGAGCGGCGATTCCGCCCCTAGCTGAGTTGCTCTACAATGTCGGTCAGATCGCTCACGGCTTGGTGACGCTCAGCTATTTCAGCAGTCCAGCCGGACAGAAGCAAGTGGGCTACATCCTGCCCGACGCGAGAGTCCGTCTACAGGGGCGAGTGGCTGATGACCGGCCACCGATCGGTTCGCTTCCGCTTCCGTGGCCAACGGGTCCAGAAGACCCGGTGTGCAAGGAACCGCCACACAGTGACGCCGAACCGTCCCAGTTGTCAAAACGTATCGCGGTTCCAGAACCTTCTAATATACCTGACGAAGTCGACTACTGCGTGATCGGCTCGGGAGCGGCTGGTGCAGTCACCGCCTGCCGCCTGTCTGAGGCCCTGGGCGACGGATCGTCGATCGCAGTTATCGAAAGGGGTGGCTTCTTCAGCCCGAAGCAGGACTTCACAGACGACGAAATGCAGATGGTGCGAACGCTCTTCACCGAAGGTGGCCTTCAAGCCGCACGTACGTTTGACTTCACGGTTCTTCAGGGTGAGTGCGTCGGCGGTTCGACAGTCATCAACAACGCGATCTGTTTTAGAATCCCCGAACCGACACATGAGGAGTGGGGCGATTTCGGTCTCGACACATCTGCCCTCGACCCACATTTCGAGCGGGTGGGAAGAGAGCTACAGGTGGCGCCCTGTCGCCCAGAAACCATCAACCAGAAAGTAGAACAGCTCTTTCGAAAGGGAGTCGACGCTTACAACACGAACCCCAACGACCAGATCGGCCCCATCTCGCCGGTCGCACCGATCGAAGCCAACTTCCACAACTGCACGGGGTGCGGTCTTTGCGTCTTCGGCTGTAGACGAATGCGCAAGCTGTCGTGTCTCGAGACATACATACCCTGGTCGGTGGCTCGCGGAGTCAAGATTGTGCCGAGAACCTCAGCGGTAGTCGCTGAGTTCAACAAAGAGACGGGAACTCGAAAGGTCGAATCGCTGGTCGTGCGCGACCGAAACGGCGAATTCCACCGCATCAAGGTCAAGAAAGCACTTGTGGTGGCAGCTGGTGCCATCGCTTCGAGTCGCTTCCTGATTCGCAGTAAAGTTGGAGGGACCGGGGTTGGTCAACGCCTGAGCTGTAACTATGCGACCTCTCCATTGGTTGAGTTCGACCACAACATCGACGCCTTCGACGGCAACCAGATGACACTATTCTCAGAGCCGGCTTCGCATGACGCCATGTTCGAGGTGACGTTCAACCCGCCTGGTCTCTACTCAATCCTAGAAGCGCTTCATTTCGGCAGGCATCGCGACGTCATGAACGCCTACCGGCGGACCATCAATTTCGCAGCGATCGTGAGAAGTGACGCGTCGGGGAGCATTATTCGAAAACGGGACCTCATTTTCGGTCGCGCAGTCGACTGGAAGGCCAGCACGGAAGACCGGAAGCGGCTGGCAAACGCCTTTGTGACATGCGCCCAGATCGCTAAGGGTGCCGGGGGCAAGCGGATCTACTTACCGACCCTTCCTGCATCTGTCTTAGAACTGGACGACAGCCTCGACGCACGGCTCGCGGAGCTCACGAAAGTGATACAGCATCCCGGTTACATCAACCTGGCCACATCACATCCAATGGGAGGCAACGCCATGGCCGCCCAGAGCTTCCCAAACCGAGTGGTGGACCTGGACTACCGAGTGCGAGGAACCGAAAACCTGTATGTCGCCGACGCCAGCGTCTTTCCGTCATCGCTTCGGGCGAACCCGCAGTGGACGGTCATGGCGATGGGCTCCCAGGCTGCCGACAAGATTCTCGAGAACAGTGAATAGAGTACCCTAGGTACTCGGTAGGGTGCGGCCCTTTTTCGGCCACCACACGATGGAGACAGCTCCCATGCTGGTCAGCCCTGCCAGACCGAGCCAGCCGTATGAAAAGGCTGGATAGAGCGCCGAACCGATGCAACACAAGAGCAGAAAGACTGCAGCCAGGAAGATCGGTCTGTCGATACTGATCCCCATGGTGGCTCCAATCACTGTGAAGCAGGCAAGTACCATTGTGATGGCGGTCTCGAGCGGGAGTCCCATAGCCCAGCACAGCGGCCAGACGATGAACTGGGCGCCAAACGTGACGAATCCTGAGCCAATGATGCGGCGATTCGCGACATTTCCCAGCAACGCATTGCGGCCCACCCAGGTCGCTAGAGCCAGGGTGATCGTATAAATTACCGAGCGACCTGTGACGAAGAGATAGCCCGGATGCACCTTGTCGGCGACCTCGAGGAAACCGATGACCAGATCGGGCAACCCCCAAAGGACTGCGAGCGTGAGACAGACCAGGGCTCGGGCCTTGGTTCCGAGGGTGACATCGATATCGCGCTCGATCCGTCGCAGTTTCTCGAACTCGATTTTCTCAGCATCGAGCTCAATTTCGAGGTCAGCCAACCGCTTCTCGAGTGCGGGGTTGCGTTCAGGAAGCTCCGAGATAAGGCCTGACACGGCGCGGAGTGCACGACGACCGAGCTGATACTCGATCATCAGTTCGAGGGCCTCTTGAAGCCCCGTTACGGCGTCGTCGTTGTCCTGCCAGATTTGCCGAGCCTGCTGGTAGCCAAACCGGCACTCCGCCAGTAACGAGTATGCCTTCTGCATGGCTTCTTCGGACAATGAGTCGTCCGAATTCAGCAAAGAGCGCAGCTCCTCAGCACGCAGTCCGGCTTGGCGGCTGAGCTCGAGGGAGTTTCGGTGTTCGATGAATTGCGCCAGCGCCTGTCGAAGCGCCTCGCTGCTCTCATAGCGATCCGCAGGATTGCGAGCGGTTGCTTTGTTGGCTATCGCGCCGAGATCGACGGGCACATCCTGGCCATAATCGACTCGCTCGCTTCGAAAGGCCTTCATGATAATGGCAGGTAGCGAGTTCGCCATGTGGCGCGGTTCGCCTGTGAGTATCATGTGGAGTGTGGCGCCGAGCAGGAATACGTCGGTTCGCTCAGACAGTTTCGAGCTGTCACCGGCAACCATCTCGGGGGCCATGTGAGTTGGCGTCCCCGCGACACCGCGACTATTCTTTGCAGACGGTATGCCGCGCACCTCGGCGTCCTCAGAGATGCTGACCGCAATCCCCCAATCCAGGAGATACACCTCGCCGAAATGCCCGATCATGACGTTTTCTGACTTCACGTCGCGGTGCAATATGCCCTTGCTGTGCGAGTAGTGAACCGCGTTGCAGACCTGCATCAAGATGTTCAAGTGGAACAGCAGTATGTCAGAGGTCCCGCTCAGCTTCTGCGCTTCCTCCGGGTTGTCGATCAACGCGCGCCAGGGCGTTCCCTCGATCTTGCGCATCGCAAAGATCGGGAGGCCGAGTTCATCCCTGCCGAGCAGATAAATCGGGTTGATATTGGGGTGTTCGAGGGCACCGTTCAGCCAGGCCTCGTGCAGCAAGGCTTGGGTGTTCTCGGCGTTTTCAAGACCCGCTTTGAGACGTTTTACAGCGACTTCGCGGTTGAGGGCCCGTTGGGTGGCGAGTTGCACGACGCCCATGCCACCGATCGCGAGGATATCTCCGAAGTCGAGGGCCGGTTCACCCTCTTCGACCGGCAAACTGAGCTGGGGCAGGTCACCGACGCAAATGTTGATGGTTGGGTCGAGAGTCTGTGGGTCGGGTCGGATTGTGGCATCGCCATCAACGTCCAGCTCCGTGCCTTGCCAATGAAGCGTATCGAGCGCTTTGCGCAGGTCAGTTTCGAACTGTTGTTCCGTCACGCCAAAAGCCATTGATTGAGCCCACAGACGTGAATGAATCACACGCGCAGTCGAGTTGCAAGAATTGGGGGCCCGTCGGACTCGGGCCTAGCACAAGGCCTCAGGAACTGTCCGATCCGCGCCCTATCAGGCGTGCCAGAAAGCCCGGTTGGGGCCACAGGCGCTTCTTCAACCAGGCCTCGAGTCGGGCTTGAGTGAGCGCTCCGACCCGAGCATCGATGACCTCACCCGAGCGGAACAAAACCAAAGTTGGAAGACTGCGGATCTTCATGGCTCGCGAGACAGCTTGGTGGGCTTCGGTGTTGTATTTCACAACCTTGAGGCGCCCTTGGTACTGCTGGGCGAGGGCCTCGAGCGCTGGCGCCATCGAACGGCATGGGCCACACCAAGGAGCCCAGAAGTCGACGAGCACGGGCACCTCGGAATCGAGCACTTCCGGATCGAAACTGTCGTCATTAACGACGATAACGGGCGCATCACTAGG
>CAZDBH010000052.1:0-26960 GCA_964503485.1 uncultured Bradymonadales bacterium
ACTGATGGATGGCCCACGAGTCGGGAACAATCGACTCGAAAAAGGGCTTGAGGACGCCGTAAGTCATGGCTCCTTCGAGTCCGACCGGGCTAGGCGCCCCGAGGATATCTCTCATTCTAGCGAATTGCTCATCGGGCATTGGCTCTGCCCAAGGCTTGCTTCCCACGTCCCTACTCCCACTGTTTGCGTGTACACAACTCGATCCAACCAGGGACCACTAACCTACAATCGACGCCCGATGCAACCGAAAAGCACACGAGCTAACCGGTAATTGGCGCTCAGGGTGCGGGATTCGTACCCGAGGTGGGTCACCCGTTTTGCGGGCTGACTTACTGTACGGGCGCACTCGGCCAGAGCGGCTGGACTTCACCAACCTGAAACGAAGCCCAGCGCCACCAAGTCTGGAAGCCCGACACGTGCGGATGAACGGCCAACTCCTCGGCGAGGTGTCGGCTGCGCAGTAACACCAGCGAAACTGACTCGTCGCGCAGGTAGTTCGGGTCAGCCTCCAGACGCTCCAAAAGGGCGCTCGGCTTCATGTTGCTCCGGCCGTCTTCCCTGTCCATGACGAGGCGGTCTGGGTCGCCCGAAAAGACACTGAGAATGGCCCACGTCCAATATTCCTTCTCGATCAGGACGTTGCCCGACTCCCGTGCCAAGTAATCCTGGAGAGCGAATCCCAGCTCGTACATACGGTGATCTACGGGATCAGGTGGGTCGGTCAATCCCGAGGCTGATTGGGCACCTATCCCAATGAGCGCCACCAAGACGAGCGATCGGCCGAGTCGGTTCTGACTCCAGAGTGCCCCAAGAACAATGCTTGCGGCGAGAATGAGCATAACGAGGTGGGGTGCGTTCAACCTGACTGGATAGAACATCGGGAAGCCGCCCAACAGGGCCGACATAGCGATTGCTGAGAGTGAAATGAGAAAGAAGCCAGAGAGCAGAATCGAAAGTCGTTTTGCGTACTTGTCACGCACTAAAAAGACCAACAGTAGCGCGACCGCGAACAGGACGCCGGACTCGAGCAAAAACGGTTTCACGAGTGCCCACACTCGGCCGAACGCGGTGAGGTCGGCATATTGACTGTCAGTAAGGCCCTCCTTCGTATCGAAGAAGAAGCTGAGCGGATTGCCGGTCTGGACCGCCTTGCTGATCATCCACATGATCGGAAACAGCCCCGGAATGCAGGCGACGAGGCGCAGCGACCGGGGCGTGTTTTCCCCGGCGGGTCGGGCTTGAATCCAGAGAAACCACAGCCCAGCGAGCATCCAGGCCTCGAACCTAAATGTCGTGGCAATGGCAAGAACGACTGCTGCGGCCCATAGGAACCCTGGCTTCGCGGTGTCGTAGTACCTCAGGGTGAAGAAGACGACCCATGACACGCACGCGATAATCCAGGTTTCAGTTAGTGGAACTGCGGCTAGGTCGACGAACATCGGTCGGCTGGCGAGCAATGCCGAACCCAGTAGTGGTACCCACGAGCTTGACCCACAGATCGCGCGTAGGGTTTGATAGCAACCAACGAGCGCTGCGACCGCAACCAACAGCGTTAGCATGCGCGGAGCGATCAGCAGGTCGGGCCACATTTTCAACCATAAACCATTTGCGTAGGCGTGGCCCGGCGGCCAAGTGCCCTTCCAAATCAATCCGGGGTCTTGTGCCCACGACCACGCTTGTAGTGTTCGGATGTACTCGTCGGCAGACAGATACCAAAGCGACTGGACAAACCACCTGTGGAAGACCACGGCGAGAAGGACCACCGGAACCAGCACCTGGCGGAGGATGGATGAGAGCGCACTGCTCTCCCCGCCCGATGCAGGAGCGCTCGTATCTTGTGGACTCGTTCGATCCGAATCAGATCGCATGCCGCGGCTACTCTCCCGCCATTGGGCAACCATACTGCGCCCGCTGGGCATAGTGCACGGTTTTGTGCGACTCGCCCAGAAACAACAAGTCACCTCCAGCGGGGGGACCTATTCGCGAAAAAAGTGGGGGTGTTCTGTGACGGTTCAGAAGCTGGCGCATCTAACCCTCAGACTTAGAAGTTTCTGTCGGGCGGCGGAAACGCTACGGGCTTCAGTAGGGCGTGTTGCCGCACCGCCCTTCTGAAGCCCTTTCAGAATGAATGTTCAATGTTGATTGAGATTGTTCGAATGGAGGTATTGGTAATGAGTCGTCTTGGGTTGTTTGGTGTTTTCTCCCTCATCCTCATCGGTCCCCTCGGACTCTCCGCCTGTGCCGAACTCGACGAACCGCTCGACGAAGTGGCTAGCGCACCCGTCGAATCGACCCGAAACGGTGATTTCCCGGCCGACCGGGCTGGTGAGTCGGAATGGGGCTCTGAAGCGACCGAATCCGAACCTGGCTGGGCGAGCTGCAGCGCCGACTACCCGATCTACGAACCGTACACCGCTGACGATTACGACGCCTTTTGTGGCGCACTGGCCGAGGCTCGTTGCGAACGCGCCTCCAACGACTGCGCTGAATGGGACGGGATCCATTTTGCGGAGGGCCACAGCGACTACGATACCTGCATGTCGAACCTGGAAGACGCCTGCCGTTGGCTGCTCCAAGACGAGCGCAGTGTGATCGACTCTGCCCAGGCACAGGATTGTGTGGAAGAGCTCACATCCGGGGTTTGCTCGATGTTGTCTGGTTACATCCACGACGCGCCCTCGTGTCGCTCGGCGGTCAGAGAGATCGCTCCAGATCCAAGCCACTGCCAGACCATCGAAGCCGGCTATCACATGGTCAGTTACGAGGACGCCGAAGACAGCCTCGAGGGACGTAGCCTCGACACGTTTTGCATCTGCCTCGAGGAGGGCGACACCCTTCAGCTGACCGGTAGCGATGGGGATATGATCATCTACCTCTTCGGAGTCGATGGGCTCGACCTGGCCTCGACCCGCTTCCAAGAAAGCAACGACGAGGATGGCATGGAGCCCACCGTCTTGGGACCGATTCTAGTGCCCGAGACGGGCATGTACCAAATCGGCGTCGCCGCGTGGGACGAAGACTCTGTCTGGGAAGAGCCGGAGTTGAGTGTGTTCGTCGAGTAGGCCTGGCCCAGTTTTCCTCCCAGCAAAAAATCCGTGGACAACTAGGGGTATAGCTCCGTACTGTGGAGGCTCGAGCGAGTCCTTACCCTACTTCACAACCCGGATCTGCCGCGATGATTCAGGAAGAAATCCGACCTTACTCTGAGATCCTTGGTGGCCATCACCTCAAGTTGGTCCGCGATCGGACCGGCTATCGGTGGCGCTGGAACGGAACGCTGTATTCCGCACACGAGTTCCTCGAAATCAGGCCCTGGACGCCGCGGGTCGCGGGGGATCAGCTCGCCTTCGTCGCCCGAGATGGTGATCGTTGGTCTGTCCACTGGGGCCTCGAGTGTCTCACAGAAGCCGACGATGCGTTTGATCTCGATTCGTTCCGCTCGGTTCCGGTGTTCGTGTCGCGTGATGGTGGCGTGTGGCGGGTTCACCTGGGTAAACGAGTCATCGCGAGTGAAACCTACCAACTCACCTACCGAATAGCCGGTGACACTCTGGCTGCGTATGCCTTTCCTCGGTTCGGGTCGACTCCGATTTTTCAGGTTGAGCCGGGAGATGACTTGGGTGACGCTGTCGTAGGCTGACGGGCGGGCAGAGTCAGCCCTTGACTGAGAAGTAGATGATGATCTGCTTTTCTGGCTTGTTCCAGGCGTATAGCGCGCCGCCCAGCTCTCGCGCCGCGAGGCGGGCAACCGCCGTCGACAGGACGGGATCACTATCAAAGCCAGGAGTCTGAAACAGTCGCTTCGACACGCCGGTTGCATTGGACCGAAGTGACACGACCTCTTGGATGGTGTGCGGTTCTTCGAGCCACGATCGGTTAGCCCAGGACCAGCACCAGGAATTGAATTCGGTCGAGTGCGATCCGATCGCTTGAAAGGGCATTTCGAGTGGCTCTTGCTCCGGTGCGCCGAACGTGAGGCGACTCGTTGAGCAGCTGTAGCTCACCTTGTCTGACGACCCAATTCGGCCGTTGAAGTCGGCCTGGTCTTCCCAGTCTTCAGCAATCCGCTCCTGCATGTGCTGAAGCAGTTCTGGAGTGAACGTCAGGTCGCTCTGCTTGAGTTCGAAGAACTTGGGCAGGATTGCCTCGTCGATCGTCTTCAGAACGATACGCCCCTTCTCCTTTCGGCCACAGATGAGGCCGAGACTGATTGAGGCACTGCCGGGGCCGTGAGTCTGAGTGAGGAGGTGGCCGAGGGCGGAAGCGAGATGGGCGGTTTCTAAATGGGGTTCGATCGGGCTGAACTCGACCACGGGTCCTTCGCCACCCAACTCGTAATCGATGGCCTCGACACGACAGACATAGAGCGAATTTTCGACTGCTTCCTCACGACGAGTGGCCGTGTATTCGACTTGAATGCGAGTCCAGTCGGATGGGGCCAGTAGCATCACGCGGTCGAGAACACGGTAGGCGCACTCGAGAGCGTGTTCCGGAGTCCGGGGTGGGGTTTCGCCGGTCCACTCCGCTTCTTCGCCGGACTTCTTATCTTTCTTGAACCAAGCCATCAGCAACCTCCGACTTCAGACTCGTGCCGCCATAATTCGAATAACGTCTCCACCGCGAATCGATGGGATTTCCAGTCGATCCTTGAAGGACTCGGGCTGGTGGAGGGTGACATCCCGAAAGCCAGCTTCTTTGAGCGCGTCGATCACATCATCGGCAGTCTTGAAGTAGCGGACCACATCGTTGCCACGGGTCATCTTGTTCAAGCCGCCTCGGAATATCTTGGCGGTGATGGCTCGAGGCACGTCGCTCGTCACAACGATATCGCTCAGATAGACGCCACCCTTACGTTCCTTGAGCATCGTGGCGAAGCGAGTCCAGACCGATTTGATCATGTCTCGATCGAAGTAATTGACCAGGCCCTCGGTGACTATCGCGGTCGGCGTATCGCTGTCCAAGTGGCGCTCTGCCACGGCAGAGAGGCAATCGTCCCCGTCGTCGCGCAGTACGTTGACCGTCGTGACGAGATGGTTGTCGCCGACTGCCCCCACCTTCTTCAGGAGGCTTTCTTTGCGCTTTGCCATGTCGGGCAGATCGGCCTCCACGTAACGCAACGCTCTGGATCGGTACTCGTCAGACATACGCAGTCCCCGAGGAGACAGACCGGCCGCCACCTCGAGCACCTGATTCACGCCTCGGCGCTCGATCGCGTTGCCGAGCAAGTGGTCGATTATCTTGTGGCGTTGCAGCAGAAAACGCTCAATCGTAACGCCCCCGGACAGGGCCCAGGATAGTAGATTGAAGGGTTGCAGGCTGTAGAAAAAGAGCCGGCCCATGGGCGTCGCAAGATTCCGGTGCGACATGCCGTTTTTGAACCAAACAAAGCTCGTGTAATGAGCTGTAGGGCTGATTTTTGAGGGATCGCTTGGTGCCATACTACTTTTCCAATTGATTCCAGAGTTGTTCGAAGTGGTTGCGGAAGCGCGATACGAAGCGTTCATCATCGGTGATGATGATGTTCTCCTGATTGTAGTCGGCCGCACTGCGGGTCCAGTTGTAGCTGCCCGTGGTCAGCGTTGCGCGATCGAAAAGCGCGTACTTGTGGTGCATGTGATGGTGGGTTCGATCGACCCGAACGGGAATGCCCCGGTCGTGTAGCTCGTCGACGTCGGACCCAAGGTCCATCGCCTTGTCGTTATCCGTAATCACGCGCACCGACACACCTCGGCGTCTAGCGTCCGCTAGGGCGTCACTAATCCGGTCGTCAGTGATTGTGAAAACGCAGACGTCAATTCGTTCGCGCGCGTCCGCAATCAGACCAACAATCCGATCGAGGCACTCGCGGCCGGGACTGAAGACGGCCTCGGCGCGACGCTTGCCTGTTCGTTGCTGGGGGGGTTGAAGGGCCTTGATGGCCTTCTCGAGCCACTCGAGCACAGCGCGATCTCGTGGGTCGTGGAGCGCTTCGCCAGCCAAGTGAAAAGCGCGGGCGCGGAATGCGTCCCATTGGGCTGACTCACCCAATTCTTCAGCCAGCTGGCGAAGTGAGGCGCGCTCAGCCCTCGAGAAACGACCGTCGTCTAGGGTCTGAGCGAGTATCTTGTCGATTGCCTGCGTATTCATCGGACCCCTGTCGCCTCGTTCAGTAGACCTGGCC
Source organism: uncultured Bradymonadales bacterium (assembly GCA_964503485.1). Lineage (GTDB taxonomy): Bacteria > Myxococcota_A > Bradymonadia > JAFGEP01 > JAFGEP01 > CAZDBH01. Next base: position 6,161 of record CAZDBH010000052.1, read on the forward strand.
GAAGATGCGGAAGACGGCTCGGATTACATTGATTTTCGTGATGTGGTCTTCGAGTTCGAAGCGCGCTCGGCTGTACTCGCGACGAAGCTGGAGGTCGTGGGCTTCGTCGTCTCCATTGTAGGCGTACCAGGCGGCCAAGGTCTCGTCGTAGCGCTCGGCGAGACGGCTTCCCTTGAGGACCATGGCGACGGCGCCGGTCTCGTCCGAGAGCCCGTAGGTGCAGCGAGCGCTGAACGACATGGGCTCGACGCAAGCGCCCTCCTGGCAAGTGAGCCCCTCATCGCAGCTACCCAGGGGATTGTCCTCGCCACATTCGCCGGCCAGATCGGTGCATTCGCCACCGTCGGGTATACAGTTGCTATCCTCACTGCAGGTCGTTCCGTCGGGGCATGCGTTTTCGTCTTCGGTGCAATCGACCAGGCAGTAAAAGGTCTCCTCTTCGGCTTCGAGGGGCTGGCACCAGGTGTCGCCGAACTCGCCTGTGTAGCCGGCACATTCGTTGTCAACCTCGCAGGGCTCACACAATCCGGTGGCTCCGGCGAGGACAGCACCTTCTGGGACCTCACATTGCTCTTGAATCGCCCCGTACTCGTCACCAGAGATCGGGTCGACGAATGTGGTCAATTCGAAGCCGGGGCCTGCCTCAATGGCTTCACCAGTTCCCAACTTGAAGATGTTGAGTTGATCGTTGTAGCGGGTGCTGTAACTGGCGGTCGTGTAGAGCATTCCGTAGTAGATCATGTCGTCCATCAGGCTGAACGTGGTGTTGGCCTCAACAATGGGCCAGAGCGCGGTGCAGGTTCCTTCGATGCAGACCTCGTTGGTGTCGCATGAGCCGTTGGGATTGTCCTCACCGCAGGCCGAAGTCACGCATACATCGTCTTCGGGGACACAGTTGCCAATGCTGTCACATTCGAACCCATCGGCGCACAGGCCCTCATCGTTGGTGCAGTCTTGCAGACAGTAGAATGTGCCATCGTCGCCGACTGGTTGACAGTAGATGCCGTCGGTGAAGCCGGTGTATCCGAGGCAGTCGCTGCTCCGTTCGCACGTATCGCACAATGCCTGGCGCGCTCCTCCAGCTCCCAGTGGGTTGCTGGTGCTCTCACCGGTGGCCGGGTTCATGTATCCGGAACCATTCCAGACAGGACTCGCAACCGGGTAGTGCAAAGAGCCGGTGATGTTGCCCTCGGTCTCGCCGGTCGGCTCGAGAACCGGGGCGAAGGCTGGATAGTCCTCTGCCACGGCTGCGTTCACCAGGGCATGCACCTCGTCCTCGAAAAAGTCGTAGTACGAAATCGAGAAGGTACCGAGGTCGCCGTCGGTTCCGACGACGAATGCCTCTGGGTCGATCATGGCCCAAAAAGCAGCCAGCGTGGCCCAGTAGTGTCCAGCTTCGAGGGTGTGGTCGGCGAAATCGTAACCCTGATCGACGTCGTAGGCTGAAAAGCGGCGGCGGCCATCACCTTGCAGCACTTCGTAGAAGGGTTCGTCCGCGTTGCAGTAGGTCGACAAGTAGTAGTCGGAGGTCAGTGACGGGTCGAGCCCCGGTTCATCAGAAAGGTGTACGAGGCTGCCGTCCTTACCGGTACAGAAGGTGCCGTAGGGCGGTGTAGCGAGTGTCTCTCCGATCAGGTTGAAGCCGGCGTGGACAGCCCACCAGTAGTACTCGTCCATGGTGGAGTCCGCTCCCTCAGGGGCCAAGTACCAATTCTGAAAAGTGTTCGACAGGGGGATGAATGTGTAGGCGAAGTAGCGCCAGAGTGCATCCCAGATGTCCCAGCCCATGCGGTCACGTTTGAAGTTCACGAAGTAGTAATAGGCGTGGTAGTCGTCGATGACGTTCATGGTCTGCTCGAATGGGTCGGCGCCGCCATCGTAGACCTGGCAGCTGAGCAGCGCTTCCGTCCACTCATCACTACAGAACAGATAGGGCACTCGAACGGGGGCGGTGTCCCCACCGGCATCGCGAGCGGCGTGAAAGTCGTCGATCCGCATCATGTCGCGATCGAAGGCGTCCTCGAACTCTGGGAAGCCCATCATGAACGTCGAATAGTGCCAGCGTTCCAGATAGGGCACGTTCGGAGTGGTCATGTCATCATATGGCTGACCCAACTCATCAGTACTCGTGAGAATCTCCCCTGCCCTTCCCAGCTCCCCGACGGGCTTGGCGAAGACCTCGATAAAACCGGGGCGACGCTCCAAGCAGGTCGAACTGTCATTGGGGCTGACTTGCTCGCAACCGTCGCTAGCCTCACCGGCGACAGTGCCCGCAGTGTAGCCATAGATCATTGCGGCGCGGTCATAGAGCCCGAGGCCTTTGAGATCGGTGTTGAAATCGAGCCCGTAGTCCATGATGGAACTGTAGGCGTACTCCAGCATGCGACCGTTGTGCTGGTTCTCCGTCACCGCGTTCAGCGTGTAGAGGTCCGCCATATTTTGCGGCTCGAACATATTCTCTTGTCGGAAGTCCCAATACTCGCGCTGGTAGTTCAACGAGTCGAAGGTGGCCTGAAAATTGTGGCGCAATCCGACGGTGTGACCAACCTCATGAAGGGCTACCGCTCTGAAAATGTCTGCACGAAGCTCTCTCCAGATCTGTTCGTAGTCGGTTCGACCTTCGTAGGCGCGAGCGAGACCGACGACGCTGGGATCGATCAAGTCCTCGAAGTCGAGGCCATGGCGCATAGCCGCCATCCTGCGACGGCGAAAGGCCGTCATGTGTGTGGGACTCAACCAACGGGCCGGGTCCAGTCGGTCTTGTTCTTCTGGGGTCAACTCGGCAGTCGAGCGCCCCATGATGCTAGAGAGTGCCCGCTCATACTCCTCATTGGCCGCGATGCGTGACACCCCAGTCTCTCGGGCGGTCTCGAGTCGATTCATGACGCCGGCCCGGTCGAAAGCTCGCAACTCGTCGCGCCGCTCAGCCCGCTCGTCGAGCTGAGGTCGGCGGTCCCGCTCGGTGTGATTGCGGATAGGAATGTCTCGCAAGGCCGGATCCACTCGTTCGAGATTGGTTGTGCCGTCGGCTCGTCGCCGAACCTCTGAACGAACGTGGTCCGCGTGAATCAAATCGTCCGGCTCGATGTCCTCGTTCATGAAACGAATGACGTCCAACCCGTACTCGGCGTAGCGGTTGATTCCGTCACCGTAGACGTAGGCTCGACCCGATACGATTTCACCAGTTTCTGGGTCGGCTGCGGAGGGACCATAGCCCAGTGGTCCCATTAGTTGGTACGAGGGGACCCAGTGCAAGGTGCTGTAGCGCAGGTCACCCGGGCGATAACTAAAACCCGTTCCACCGCAGGCTTCGTGGTCGTCGCTGGTGACGGGGTTGTGGCACAAGACGAAGACGTCACCGATTTCTGAGACCTCGACACCCTTTGCCAAGGCTGCCGATTCGCGGCCCACATCGTTCCATTCAGAGAGCGTGTCCTCGGCGGCCTCCCAGAGCAGCTGGTCATCTGGGAATGTTGCTGAAGCGTGGTATGCGACTGTCCGAACCGCCCTATCGGCCATTGGAATCGGCACCAGGTTGCCTGCGTCGTCGGTGACATAATCACCGCCGGCGTCGCGCTCGTAGGCTTCGGCCCAGATGTTGTGCCGTTGCATCAACTCCTGCCTGCCCGACTCGAGCAAACCGCGGCGAGAGTCATATCGGTAGCGCTCGTTTCGGAAGTAGCCAAAGCGCGACATGTCCTGGTCGCCATAGATGAGCGGCTCGTAATCGCGACGTGGTTCGGTCCTCGCGAAGCTGGCGACGACTTCGATTTCGGCTGGCGCGCAGTCTTCGCTGCTCAGGTGGTACCACGGCAAAGAGAGAATGCAGCCCCAGAGATCGGGCTCGACGAGCATGCGACGCGGAACATCGAAATAGGTCAGGCGCTCGCCTGTGCGTTCGTAGTAGACGCTTCGATCGGCCCCGCGTTCCGTGTCGATGTGGTACGTCGCCTCGATAGTGGGCATCCAATCGTTGATGAAGAGGTAGTTGGTAACCGCGTTGCGGGACCAATCGACGCGGGCATATTCTCGTTCGTACCAGGGCCGGTCCGAGCCGTCTTCGACGATGACGTTGGTCTGTTCGCCGGTTGAGCTGCTGTACTGCCGAATAACGTCGAAGTGGCTAAGAATTGGGAAGGCGGCAATCGGCGCTTCGGCGTAGTCTGGGTCGCTGTAATCGTAACCCCCATCGACTTCGTCGGCTCCAGGGACCAGAGGATAAGCGCGGTAAGCCAGCAAGTAACCTTCTTCGAAAACCCACACGATTTTCTCGAGCGGGCTGGTCTCGCCCTCGAAGTTTGCCGCACTGGTCGGCGGCACATCCGTGACCGTTTCGAGGTAGTACCAGACGCCGGTCAGGTCAGCCTTGGCGATCTTGTTTGGTTGAGTGCGATCGATATCTGCGACCTTCTGGGCGCAACCGGCGAGCAGCACGAAGAACAGGCTAAACAGAGCCACATAACGCGTCATTTCTCTTCTCCAGACCTCTGAAGTCGCGGAATCTACACCATGGATTGGGGGTGGGCAACGAGCGCGGAATTGCGCCAATCAAATGGTCCAGGGAGGACGGGGCCGAGCGGCTGTCGGCCGAAGTCAGTCTCGCTCTTAGCGTAGCCTGTGGTGAATCACCAACAGCCAGTGGACACGTCACTGATCGAATCTGTATCTGCGTGCATCGTGAATTGGACGCAAACCGACTCGGAGGTATCGGCATCGACCATCTCGAGCGTCACGGGCACTGCGTCCTGGATGTTGCTGAGGAGGGAATAGGCTGCGGCTCCGTGCTGCCATTCTGCGTTGGTAGCGCTCTGGACATAAAGCCGCTGGGCCACGCCGTCACCCGTTGCGGTGTTGATCGAGACGACCGGTGTATCAGCGTCAGTTGGCGCAGTCTGTGTCGTACAGGTCGACGAATCGCGGTTGAGCACAATTCGACATGGCCCGTCTGCATCATCGCCCTCGTCGCATGAGACTCCGCTCGGCTCGCACGGTGACAGCTCGAGACCGTCGTCGAGGTCGGAGGTCTCTGCTTCCGCATCTGAATCATCGTCTGTCTGGTCGGGGTCATCGGTCTGCGAATCGCCTGCTGTATCGGGATCGTGAGCGACCTCAACATCGTCTCGATCCTGTGCTTGGTCGGCGACCGTGTCAGCGGCGGTATCAACCAGTTCGGTCTCTTCGTCGGACACGTCGACAGGCGCATCTGGGGTTGGACTGGGATCGACAGATGGATCGGATAGGACGTCAGGCTCTGTGCCGGTATCGAGAACGTCGCCATCGCTAGGACCCGGGTCAGGACAGCCCACGACCAGTACGCAGCACAGCGTGAACGATATTGATCCCCCCCATCGCATTGTCACTTCTCCGTTAGTCGAGCAAGGCGTTGAGGCTACAGCATGAGAGGAATCAAGTCATGTGCTTCAAACGGCGGGCCTACTCGTCGCTTTGCGCTTCGTCCCAATCGACCAGAGGTGAACGCCAGAAGCCGATCTCGAGGGCATCCAAGCGCGATCCGTGGGCACCGAGGCGGACACGATACTCCTCCCAATCGAGCGCTGTCGCCGGACTCCAGCCCATCTCGGCGAGACCGGCCAGACGCGGCCAGGCCAAGAACTCGATGTCGTCCCAGGTCTCGGTACTCTCGGTCCAGAGGGGACCCTCGAGTCCCACGACAGACGACTCGTCGACCCCTTCGGGGACCGGGTCCCACTCATAGGCCGTACGCGTATCGATCAGGCCGGCCCAAATGTGCCCAATGGGGGTGTCGACGTTGTATTTCATGTCCAGGTAAGCGTGCGCTGCGGGCGACGAGATGACGAAACCGCCCTGTTCGGCAATGGTGGCCGCTCGACTGGGACTAACCCAGTACTGCCCATAGTAACCGGCACTCAAATCTGCGTCGGCGACATCGTCCCAGCCGACGAGGATTTTGCCTTCGTCATCGAGTACGGTTTGAACCCACTCGATGAACTCGACGTAGTCCTCGGGGTCGGTAGCGCGCGACTCGTCTCCGCCGATGTGAATCCAAGGGCCAGGAGTCAAGTCGGCGACCTCGCCGAGCACGTCTCGCACGAATTCCCGGGTGATTTCACCGTCGAGCCAGAGGGAACTGAAGCCGACGCGAGTCCCTGTGTAGGGCTCGGTCGGCTCACCATCCTCGTTGAGTTCGCCGTAGGACGAGGTGGCGGCGTTGGTGTGACCGGGCATGTCGATTTCGGGGACAATCGTGACGAATCGTTCGGCCGCAAAAGCCACCAAATCGGTGTACTCTTCCTGGGTTAGGAAGCCTCCCTCGCCTCCGCCGACTTCAGAACGGCCTCCGATCAGCGCCAGGTTGGGCCAAGACAGAATCTCGAGTCGCCAGCCCTGATCGTCGGTCAGGTGGAGGTGCAATCGATTCAACTTGTGGAGTGAGATCATATCGATGTGCTCCCGAATGTCGTCGGGGCCAAAGAAATGGCGGGCTAGATCCAACATAGTGCCCCGCCACTCGAAACGGGGCCAGTCGCGAATTTGCGCGGTTGGAATGACCCAGGGCAGGTCCGCGACGACGGAGTCCGACTCGATTTCGTCAGGGAGAAGCAGCCGCAGGGTCTGGCAGCCGTAGAACAAGCCGGCGGCCGTCTCGCTCCGAATCTGGACACCGTCAACGGTTACATCCAGCGTATACCCTTCTGATCCCAGTCCGAGATCGGGGTCGAGCTCGAGCATCACGTCGGCGGTGTCGGGGGTACCCTCGCGAACGGTGAACTCATATCCGGTGGCCGGTCGAAGCGCTCCTGCCAGGAGTTCGGCCACTGCGTTCGCTTCGGATTGAGCGACGATTTCTGTCGATTCCGAGAGGGTAAAGCTGCCCGGTGATACCGTCATTTCTTGAGGTATCGGTATGAGGTTGACCTCCAAGACCACGGGTTCGACGGTCTCTTCGCTTTCGCTATCAGTGGTCTCGTCGTTTGCAGCGTCGGTCTCGTCAGCGGAGTCGCTTGCAGCGTCGGTCTCGTCAGCGGAGTCGCTTGCAGCGTCGGTCTCATCGCTTGCTTGGTCGGCAGTTGCGGTGTCGAGGGGCTCGGCGTCGCTATCTCTTTCCGAAGAGCTGTCGCAGGCGGCGAGCGCCATGGCGGCGATTAGGATCAACGTTCTAGAACGGATTGTCACGATACCGCTTCTCCTTGTCGCAGGGCTCTAAGCGCGGGATCGTATCACAGTTGGTCGGGGTTCCGTCTAGGACGGGTCCTCACATTGGTCATGAAGGCCGTCCTGGTCGGCGTCCAAACTGGGATGCATCGGTGCATTGCACGGGCCTGTGCTGGGACACTGGAACGCTCTGGAAACCGAGAGTTGGACATCCACCATCGTGACTTGGCCATCACAGTTTAAGTCCGCTTTTGCCGGCTCCTGGAGGCATGAGGGTGCGTCGAGCCCTTGCAGCGCCGAAAGCGTGGTTCGTACGATGCACTGCACGTCGACCAGGTTGGTGTTTCCGTCGCCGGTGGCGTCGCCGGGTGCGTCCAGGTCGTAACAGGCGCCGGCTACACAACTCTGTCCTGCGCCACAACCGTCGAGGCAATAGGAGTCACAAATGCCCTCGGCGTTTCCTGTTGTCTCCTCAATATACAAACACAGCTGGCGTTCGGCTGGCTCACCGAAGACGCGTCCCTCCAGATCGATTGCGGTCGCACAGTAGCTCCAATCCTTGGCCCCCGGGCCGTATTGGCAGGCCGAGGTCGAGGCTGTTTCATCGAGAAAGACCCACCGGTTGTTCATGATCGATGCCCAGGTCGGCCTGATGAGGTCAACTGACTTGTAGCTGGCTCGCCCTGCGCCGGGGTTGTTGCACGTGACTTCGTACTCGTAGAGCGAATCTTCAGGTGTACAGTCGATGACACCGGGCTCGCCGCAGCCGTTTCCCAGTAGGTCGACCCACCCTGAGTTTGCTTCGCAATCGGCGACAGCCGACTGATTTACGTTGAAGCAGGAGTACTTTTCGGTCCCCCACTCGTAACACATCGCGTCGGTGTCCATCTGGGGCGAGTAGAAGGTCATGTCGTTCGTAATGTGGTGCTCGATTGGATAGCTGTGCACCTCTTGAAAGTAGGACGGGTCAAAGAACTCGTGACCTCCGTAGCCTTCGTCGGCCCCACCCACAATGTGAGCCATTTCATGTGTGAAGGGCCGATCGGCGCGAGCGACGTCGAGGCAGTGTTCTTCTGAGTAGCCGTTGTCGAGGCAGGTCTCGAACAGCTGGGATGGGAAATAGACGATTGCCCCATCGATCCATCCGCAGGTCTTTCCGCTTGCCTCGAAGCTCGGCTGGATGACGACCGGAACGTTGCGAACGCCGTCGTATGGAAAACTCGTGACGATTCTATTTGCGAGGTTGAGTTCAGACACGGGTTCACCGTCATAGGCCAAGTTCCAGGCATTAGCTACGCCTTCGTTTACGCCTGATGAAGGCACCTCCTCGTCGTACATCCAGAAATTGAAGGCCTCGGGGTTGCTCGCGTAGGGTTCGGCACTCAGGAGTCCAAACTCGCCTCGGTCCTCTCCGCCGATCATGTGGATGGCAGCAGTTTTGGCCTGCTCGAATGTGAGCGAATACCCGTCGTACTTGTGTTGCAGATAGAAGATGACATTGAAGCGTGACTCGTCGTAGGGGTCGTTCCATCCGTCGATCAGCTCAGAATAGGTCCCCTCATCTGAGACGGGTACTACAGAGACGAAGCCGTCGCGCAGATTCTCCTTCTTGTATCCGTGTAGTTCGCAGTCGGTGGCTGGCGGGTCTACGAATGGATATGCGAAGCTGTCCCCATTTTCGTAGCTTGCGGAGAAATGCAACGTCCACCAGTAGTTGCCCTCGGGCAGGTCGTCGAGAGAGATCACCAGTGGTCGCCCGGTTTGGACCGGTTGAGTGAAACTGGTCAGGTAGTCGACACTGAAATAGGTCGTGCCCGAGGGGCACACCTGTACGTTGGCCTCTGCCTTGAAGACGTAGAGTTCGGCAGTCAGCGGGCCCATTCCCTCGGCAATGGTTGGGTCAACCACTACGTTGAAGAGAAGTCTAGGTGTCGAATTGGCGTTCCAGATATCCATCCCTTGCTCGAGTTGATAGACGCCGATGGGTTCCATCGCGGGGAGCTCCAGTGCCATCGGCTGGCTGAAGAGCGGCTCATCGTCGGAAAAGCCATCGAGGCAAGCGGCAGTTGTCAGAGACATGGTCAAAGCGATTGGTAGCAATAGTATCGGTTTCATTTTTCTCTCCCATTGCGAGTATGTGAGAGCCGAGCCGTAGAGGCACAATGGGCCACTACAAGACGGGACTCTTGGGTCAACGTGCGATGAGCGAGTCATATCGCAACCGCCGTGCCAACCCAGAGCAGAAAACGCATGAAACCCTATTGTTTACTGACAGTTAAACGGATTCATCCAGATTTGCGGTGCCAGTTTTCACCTCGCTTATTCACGATTGAAACCCCGGGTGACAAGAAAACATGTCTTTCGGCATTTTCGGAGAAAACTCAGCGGTTTAACCAACACACGCATTCTAATCGAGCGGTTTTGGGCTTCTTTTCGGGAGGTTTCTTTGTCACCACGACTGACCCTCCCGAATTAGTCACTTTTTCACCACTGACCCTCCCCGAATAGGTCACTTTTTCACCACTGACCCCAGAACGGTTCGGTTGTATTTGTAGCCGGGCGGATGCACCGTGGCAGTCTCCGAAATTCAGCGACTCCGGTAGGCAGGTTGCACATCGGGACGTAGTGATGAGTCTATGGCCGGGCGAGTGAGTAAAGACAGTGCCCATGAGAGCGTCGTAATCAGCGCGGACGGCGCCCCTGGTGCGAATGGTGCGCCCGGGATGTCCGGTTCCAATGGTCACTGGGGGGGCGACGGGGGCGATGGTGGGGACGCTAGCAGCCCGACCGAGGGCAGCGACGGAGGCACAGTCCGCATCACGCTGTCATCAGAGCGTGATGTCTGTGTCGTTCATTCCCGAGTGTGGTCCTCCTCGACGGGCCAAGTTGAAGCAACCCGTCAGGTTGCGCTCGAAGCGATTCACGAAATCGGCCCCTCAGCACGGGGGGGAAGCGGAGGCCACGGAGGCCACGGCGGTGACGGCGGAAGTGGAGGACGAGGACGCAGCGGGTCGGATGCGACCAGATACTCCAGCGGAAGCGACGGCGACGACGGCGGCGATGGCGGCGATGGCGGTCTGGGTACGTCCGGCGCATCCGGTGGCGACGGCGGTGAAATCGTTCTGAGTTTGGCAGAGCGGGACGCGTTCCTGCTCATGGCCGTGCAGCACTCGGACTCCCCTGATCAGCTGGTCAGTGGCGGGGCAGGCGGGAGTGCGGGAAGTCATGGCAGCGGCGGGGCAGGTGGAGCAGGCGGTTCCGGCGGCAGTTCCTATTCGTGGACCGAAACAGAACGCGATAGTCAGGGCAATTCTCACACCACACATCACTCGAATTCCGGGGGGTTCAGTGGGTCGAGGGGACACTCCGGATCGACCCCATCAAGCCCGTTGTATAGCGGATCAGGCGGTAATGCCGGCGCATTCGCCATCGAAGTCGCCCGCGACGATGGGCAGCTAGCCAGTTATTCCCACCGGTATGACTTGATGCTGTTGGACTTCCTAGTTGTGGAAGAGCCCACTCCCGATACCGACGGCGTGATCGAATTCGGGGAGCTCGTGTTGGTAAAGAACCTTCGCGTACTCAACTCTGGGGCCATGCCAACTCCACGCTTTCAACGCTTCCGGATGGCGCTCGCTGCTGGGCCGTGGGTTCGGCCCGAAGGGGACCCAATCCTGGTCGGCGAGAGCATTCCACCGGGTGGCGAAGCGGTGCTTCCCGGCCCCCTGCTCTTTCGCGTGTTCAACCCCACCGTCACCGATCCGGGGGACCCCCTCGTCGCGACTGAGCTGGTGCGACCACGGGCCTATCAGCTCGGTCCGGAGTCTGAACCGGGAACGAGCCCCTTTGAACGCCTCTATGAGAAGGTCGTATTCACCAAACAAATCGAGGCCAAGTTCCCGGTGGCGAACCACGATGGGGTCCACGCCCTGCGGTCGCTTAGCCCGGGCGAAGAAACCGAGCTCGGGTTCGAGATTCGAAACCTATCGAATAGAGCGATTGGGCGACTCTCGGACCGACGGCGCCAGGTCGCGCTGCAGCTCTACGTTCCACCGAAACCGTCGAACCAGCCGTTGCGCTTCGTCGGCGACGACGGGCAGTCTGTACTGCTCGCCGACGCGGATGCAGAGTCGGGTTACACTCGTCCGATCGATTTGATACCGATTGACGAATCCGTGAAAACCACCGGACGAATTGGTTTTTTGGGTGACGCACCACCCTATTCTGGAACCACCGTCCGGTGCACAGTTTGGCTCTCGCAACTGGACGACAGAGATTCATTGCGCTGCGCCCAACACCGTGAGTTCACACTGCGCTGTGAACCCGGGTTTGACTACAGTGGCCAGGCACAGGTCGTTCTCGTAACCAACAACAACACCTCCCGAGAAGCGTTCGTGGCATGGCGAAAACTCCTCCAGGAGGACCTTGGCTTGAGACCGAATCAGTGGAGCATCACGCGCTACGGCCATTTCGATCACACCGTAACGCTCGAAGATGGGACCAACCTTCAAAATCAATTCGAGGACAAGGTCGTCATCGTACTGAATCAGCCCTTCAATCCGGGCGCGAGCGCTGAGACCGATCTGCCGACGGAGTATCTCAAAGGGTCGGACTTCCGAGTCGGAGCGACGGCATACAACACGCACTATCTTCTGGTCGGGTCGAACGAATTCGATATGGCTCAGCTGCTAGAACCCACATCGAAGGAGCGCGACTCGGGAGAGGACTTCCCCTCGATCGCTCGGTATCTCGAAAAAGAGGTCAAAACAGGCGGCTCTCTGACCGAAGAGACGTTCAGAGACGATATCACTCGTCATGTCGATGTCGTGCCTGCTGAAGATTGGCGCTTGCTCCCCTTCTTGAAGCCGCGGACCACAAAGGTCATGGCGGCGGCTCTAAAGCTGCAAAAGCGCCTGGCTCGCATGCACCCAAATCGCCGCTACGTCGTCGTCGCACACGTCGAAGAGCCCGAGAAAATGAGTCGAAAGTGGGGAATCTTTCCGCGCTGGCGGGTCGGGCATATCGAAGTGCGACGGACTCTCAACACAGAATCCAGCTCGGCGGTCCTGGTTCATTCCAATGCCGCCGAATTGAACCAAAGCGACTTCGTCATGTCGGAGGAGGTGCGGTTCGCCTTGCTCTTGTCCCTTCCCTTTGCCGAAAAGCTGGAACGACTGCGCTGGATGCTCGACGGCTCGGATGAGGAGACCGACCGTCGCCTGCAGAATGCTCGCCTGCTAGTTCATGCGATTCTTGTCGATCTGACCGAAGAGCAGTCCGCGCTAAGACGGGCTCGGGGCTCGTTCGATGACGAGTGGATCGATGAAAAGCTCAGTAACTTCGGCCGATTGCTTCGCCAACCCTTCGACACCCAGTTTGAAGACGACTCACCGAAGTGGGCCATCTTCTTCGAACTCGTCGCGGGCATCGAGGCGCTGAGCCGAGCTCAAAAGCGATGGTGGATGTGGTTTGGACGCAACAAAACGGTGTCGAACTACGTCCTCGAGCGCTTGGAGTGGTACCGCGGTGAACTCTTTGGCGAGTGGGGCGTCGATCCCAGCGGTGACGTCGCGATGGCGCCCGAGACGGCCGTCGAACGTATCAATCCGCTCGTCGAGGGCACTCTCGCAAAGATACGAGAGTACGCAAAAGCGTCCGGTCTCTCGATTCAAGCAGCGGCGCGAAGTTTCTTCACAACCCCCAGCGATATGACCAGTGACGTGTCACGTGACGTCGAGGCCTGGTTGGACCTCGCTGACCGAGTCCTGATCAGTGATCAGTTCGACCAGGCCATCGCCAAAGAGGAAGCACGAAATGCGAAACAGGACGCGATGCGCGCTCAAAACCGCGAAACGCGAGATGACCTTCTGGTAGACGAGGCGGACACTGAGGTCGCGGTCGACGCTACGGAAGCTCAACTGGTTGACGAGTCCGCTGCCGTTGAGTCGTAGAGACTGGGTTTCCGCTCCCCACTAGATGGTAAGGGGTAAACCTACCTCACATAACTTCAACCCATACCCCTCAACCGCGCGGTCGCGCTCCGAATCAGGCTCTCAGCGTACCGAACGCTGCCCTTTCCGGGACCTTTCGTTGGCCGCTTGGCCCAGACACGATTCAATGTTCCTGCACGAATTGCTGGTCTGTTGAACTGATAATGGGATTGATAATGCGCTCCGAATCGATTGTTCCGATTGGCCTTTTTACAATTGTGGTGTCCACGTTAGCAGCGTCCGCATCTGGTTGCCTCGAGACAGAACCCGCCCCTTCTGACCTCACCATATATGAGCCGACTCTCGAGCTCTCAGGTCGGGTGACTGACCATGAGGGCCGAGGCCTGGCTGGTGCGACGATCGCCGAAATGGGCGGGGCCTTCCAGGTCGTGACCGACCCGGACGGCAGCTTTCGGCTCGACGTCGAGCCCGGCGATTACAATCTGGTGGTGAGTTCGACAGGCTACTCGACCGCTTTCCGTAGCACCCACATCGGAGGCGCCTCAGTCGCCGAAGCAGTCGAATTGAGCCGAGCTACAGAGGGTCGCTTCGACTCTTGTGCGGGCACCCGGATCGCCGTCGGTGGCGCAGAGTTGGTGGTGCCCCGTCACGCGTTTGATTTACCCGAGGGGACAGAGGAGTCGGCCATCGATTTTTCTGTCACCTTCCTTCCGTACGAGCGGCTCGGCGGTGCGCAGACCACTGCCGGGTCGCTCGAACTTCTCGGAGTGATCGACGCCGAGTTCTACTTGCACGGTGAGCCGGTTGAGATCGCACAGGGACGCAGTGCTGAGCTGATTCTCCCCCTGCCCGGCTACGCCACCGACTTCCCGGGAGTCTTGACCGCATACTACTTCGACGAGGAGTTGTTCCAGTGGGTCAGAGAGGGGCAAGGCACGGTAGAGAGCACACCTGAGGGACCAATCTGGCGCGGTTTCGTAAGCCACTTCACCCATTGGAGCATGGTGGAACCATATGACTGCGGTGAGGATATCTGCTCCCACGACGGACGGTTTCTGAGTTGGGACCACTTTCCGAACGGCAGCTGGATTCCAAAGGGGACACGGCTAGAACGGGCCTACCAAGAGTGGGGAATCATCATAAGAGCACAGGACTCCAGGGGAGGGGGCGGCGCTGTGGCGTTCAATTCGGACGATCCACATCCCGAAGACCGAGACTTGGGTACTCCGAACCGCGAGTTCGGAGGCCCAGGTGTCGGCGTTGGGGGCGAGACAACCAATGACGAGCGGCTCTTCAATCTCTTGATCGTCGACTCACATCTTCGTGATTCGAATCGCGACAATCTCATCGACGATCCGAACGACGCGCAAGGAGCGGGGAGCTTCTGGGTCGACTTCGATCAACCCTGGTGCGTTCACTCTCTCACGCTTGTCGACATCGACAGAACAGAGCGTTCGAGCATTCGGGCGTATGACGGCGGTGGCGCGCTTCTGCACCATATCGAGCAATACGGGGGAGGCAACAACTCGGTGACCGACCTCGATTTCGAGGTTTGCGGCGTGCGTCAGCTGAACATAGAGAACGACGGCAGTGGAGCCATCGACAACATCAAGATCAGCCAGAGAAGCTGCAGAGCGAACCCAGAGCAAGACTGCGGTCCTCCTGTCTGCACTCCAACGGCCGAGGTCTGTGACGGCGAGGACAATGACTGCGATGAAGACATCGACGAGGGCGACGTCTGCGATCCGGAGTGCGTACCGCAGGAGGAAGTCTGCGACGGAGAAGACAATGACTGCGATGACGACATTGACGAGGGCGGCGTTTGCGGTCCGGAGTGCGTACCGCAGGAGGAAGTCTGCGACGGAGAAGACAATGACTGCGATGACGACATTGACGAAGATGGCGTCTGCGAGGTTGGCTGCGTCGTCGAACGAGAGGTTTGTGACGGCATCGACAACGATTGCGACAACCTGATCGACGAAAACACCTGCGCCACCGGTTCAATCTGCGCCACGCTGCGAAGCGGCGTGACTCGCTGCGTGGCCCATTGAGGCCGGGGTGAACCCCTTCTCTCAAACACAGCCAACCGCTTGATGAACCCCTCTGGCCGCGACTCTTACCCAAGACAACTCGGATTCGGCTCTAATTCACTAGGCATTGGTACCCAACATGTCGTATTCACCTGCCGAGCAATCGGAAGGCTAAAGGAACCGAGACATGAGCGACTACGACCAAGCGACCCAAACCATTCTCCACTGGTTCTCGGCAATCAGTCAGATCCCGCGAAAGTCCGGCAACGAAGAGCAGATTCGACAGTGGCTGCTCGACTGGGCAAAAGAGCACGGTTGCGGAGCGAAGACCGACACCGTGGGCAACGTGGTCATCCAGGTCCCGGCTTCGGCAGGTTATGAGCAAGCGCCCATCGTTGTGCTCCAAGGCCACATGGACATGGTCTGCGAACGGACCAAAGACTCGACTCACGACTTTTCCAAAGATCCGATCCAGCTCGTGCACGACGGAGAATGGTTGAAGGCGAAGGACACCACGCTCGGCGCTGACAACGGTATCGCAATCGCGATGGCACTCGCCGTAGTTGACGGGGACTTCCCTCACCCGCCCATCGAGCTCCTTTTCACTGTGGATGAAGAGACTGGTCTCACCGGCGCTCAGGCACTGGAGCCTGGGTTTATCGAGGGAAAAATCCTGCTGAACCTCGACTCCGAGGACGAGGGTGTCTTTACGGTGGGCTGCGCCGGCGGCCGAGATACCGAACTGGCCGTTCCGGTTGAAGTGGCTGCAATTCCTGACGGATATACGTTCTGCAACGTGATCGCTGGCGGTATGAGTGGCGGACACTCGGGTGTCGACATTCACGAGCAGCGCGCCAACGCCATTAAAGTCCTAACCCGCGGATTGGGGCTGCTCGCCCGTGTTTCTCACAACCTGCGGGTCATCTCTGTCGCTGGCGGCACCGCGCACAATGCCATCCCACGAGATGCCGAAGCGGTTATCGCCCTACCTACCAGCGATGTAGACCGTGCGCGAGCCCTAGCTCCTGCCCTCGAGAGCATCTTGAAGGCCGAGTTTTCGGCGACTGATCCTCGGATTTCGTTCCGCCTCGAGGAGGGCCAACCTTCTGCCAGTGGCACCACCCCCGCTGGAACAGGGCGGCTTGTCGACTTTCTACTTGCGGTGCCAGACGGCGTTTTTTCGATGTCTGCCGACATCGATGGTTTGGTCGAGACCTCGAACAACCTTGCCGAAGTCGCACTCGAGGGCGGAACCGTCAAGGTGCTAACCAGCCAACGCAGCTCGTCAATGGCTCGGCTGACACTGCTCACCGACACGGTGGAGGCGGTGGGTCGGCTGGCCGGCGGTACCGCCGAGAGCGATGTGGGTTACCCGTCGTGGAAACCCAATATGGACTCCCCGCTGCTCGCCCAGTGCATTGACGTATTCAAGGGGCTCTTCGATAGGGAGCCGGTGATCGAGATCATCCATGCCGGCCTCGAGTGCGGCTTGATCGGCGATCGCTACCCCGGAATGGACATGATCTCGTTCGGGCCAACCATCAAGAATCCCCACTGTCCCGACGAAAAACTGCACATGCCCAGCGTTGGGCTCGTCTGGCAGCTGCTCGTCGAACTGCTGGGCTCTATCAAATAGCCTCCGCATAGAGCGTTCGTCGGCGGTTCTCAGTAGTCGACGTTCACGGTCACATCGACGGCCGTGCAGTCGACCCCTTCGAGGGTCACTTTGGGACGGGGCGCGGGCGGTGTGACCTCAACCTGGTAGGTCGAAGCGAAAACAGTCACGTCATACTCTCCACTCCCGTTCGTTACCGCGGTCTGCGAGCAGGCAAAACAGGAGCCGGTGAAGTCCAACTCGGCGCCCGGAATGACGTCGCCCGCTCTCTCTTGGACCCGTCCGGTGACATACGATAGGGGGGCAGTGATGGTCACCGATCGGTCGGCATTGACGTCCCCTGTCCAGACCTCGACCACTCCCCGAGGGAAGCCATCTGGCGAGTCGTTGAATACTGTGTCCACGTCGACATCGTAGCTACCTCCCAGAACACGAAGGGAGAACGAACCATCGATGCCTGTGCTGGCTGCGGTTTCGGTTCGCCCCACGGTCTCGAGAGCGATACCGGCGATCGGCGCTCCCCTTGGGTCGACGACCACACCACTGAGAACATAGACCGGACCGAGTAGCTCGATATCGAGCGTGCGGTCGCCGCTCACCTCGTTATCCGATATGTCCATGTTTGCATACCGACTGATTTCGGGCGGAGTGATTTCAACCTTGTAGCGACTGTTCAACAAGGGCAGACCGTACTCGCCGTCGGCGTCCGTCGTCGTGCTGCCCGAACAGGCGAAGCAGTCACCCGTGAAATCGAGAACGACGTCCGGGATAGGTGTCGAGGTACCCTCCCCCACAACGGTCCCGGTCACCCACGCATTTGGCAAGGGAATGAGTTGCTCGGGCGTCGTGGCGCTCACCTCCAACGCCTCGATGAGCGTGACGACGCCTCGACCGATGTTGGCGGGTTTGGAGTTGAACACGGTGTCGAGTGCCACCCGATAGTCATCGGCTGGTAGGCGGACCGAGAAACGGCCACCTGCCTCCGTTTCGAATGCGACTTCGGCGCGGGGTCCCTCGAATTCGAGGGTCACACCCGGCACGGGCTCTTCATACTGGTCGACTACCACGCCGGTGATGTCCCACACCGGGTCGAAAACGATGTTGTACACGCGGTCTCCCACGACCTCGACTCCGCTCTCGATTCGGGTGGGTAACCGGGCTGAAGGCGGTGGCGTGGCCGAGACCTCTTGCGTTCCGCGGAAAATCCAAAGCTCATAAGTGCCGTCATCGCCCGCAGTCGTCGAACCGGAACAGGCGAAGCAGTCCCCCGAAAATTCAACTTCGGTGTCTGGCAGGGGCTCGCCGCCCGCATTGGTGACGGTTCCGGATACTCTGGCGACCGGGAGCGCGATATCGTGACGAACATTTTGCCAGTTCACGGCGAGGTCGTTTGCCAAAGTGACAACCCCGCGAGGGAACCATCCCGGTGCCGGCTCGAATACGGTGTCGACGCTGACGTCGTAAACACCGGGGTCCAAGGTGATGGCGTAGTACCCACGCCCGTCGATCACCGCGGACTCGTCGCTCGGCCCATCGCTCGTCTCGAGCGTCAGCGAGGGTGGAACAGAGCCGTCGGGCATGGTCACGCGACCCCAGATTGCCGCCCTGTTCGACGGCGCATCCGTCACGAGAACGAGCCAATCAACTTCTGCGATTCGTTCACCGCTCGCGACCTGGGCGACGACCACCCGAGGACCGTCGTCGAAGGCCAGTGGCGTCCAGACCAGCGTCGTACCCGTCTGATCAGTGACCACGTCACCATCCACCGACCAGGTAACGGTCAGACCGCTCGCTTCTCCAACAGCTGAAACAGTGAACGTCAGCGCCTGACCCTCTTTACCCCGAACCCGATCCGAGGTTGGCGCCTGTCTCTCGAGAGCGAACCCGTCACAATCGCCGCTGTCGACCGTCCCGTCGCAATTGTCGTCGCGACCGTTGCACACCTCGTCTGTCTCCGCGGCCAACGGCGCACAGCTGGGCGTTCCGTCGTCGCAGACAACGCGTCCTGGCCCACAGATTCCGTGGGACCCGGTGGCGCACGGCGAGCCGATGGCGGTGCCGTCGTCGCAGTGGCCCGAAAAGGCAGGTGGTTCTGCCTCCGCAAACTTCTCGAGGTACAGCCCACCGGCGAAGGCGTAGGACACCTCCTCGTCGTACCCCGTCGCG
Source organism: uncultured Bradymonadales bacterium (assembly GCA_964503485.1). Taxonomy (GTDB): domain Bacteria; phylum Myxococcota_A; class Bradymonadia; order JAFGEP01; family JAFGEP01; genus CAZDBH01. The sequence continues at coordinate 25,057 of CAZDBH010000052.1, forward strand.
ATGATTCCAAACCCTCGGGCGCCGGTCACCGTGTGCGGTCCGTCGATCACTTCGACATGACCGACCTCCCACTGATCGCCGACCAAGGCGTGCCACGATGTGTCCACAGGCTCCTCATCGAGCACGACCTCATCACCGAGTCGGCGAATGATTGTCAGCGTGTCGCGCTCAAACTCGTTCGGGGTGAGGAACACATAGGATTCGCGAAACTGCTCCGAAGGTGGAATCAGAGTGAACGAGGGGTCACCCTGTCCGTCTGCCGCTTCCGCGCTCGCCAAGAACATTCCCAACATGATGGGTGCGGAGGCGGTCACCACCAGAGGTTCGTCGACCTCGAATGTCATCACATCACCAGCGTGTAGAACGGTTGGCCCGCCGGAATCGGCGGAGGTCGTCACGCTGGTGTCGTCGAAGGCAGCAACCGCTCGATACCACGTTGACTCGGTACCACGGGGTGCGCCACCCGGCGCAACGTAGGTTCGTCCCCAGTTCCGCAGCGGCAGCATCTGGTGCTCGAGGTGATCACACTTGGGTACCTCGCTTGGCACATTCGTGCAGCGTGTCCCCGCGAATACCGCGACTGATGCATCGGCCACGATCAAACTGCCCGAAAGATCGCTGGTGTCCTCAGATTGCACGTGCAGAACCTGACCACGCTCGAGCACCACCGAAAGCGTCTCGTCCACCTGAGGACTGACCGTTCGCTCCGCTGGCAGGCTCATCAGACCCAAAAAGTCGACACCTGACGCCACCGCCCCGTTCGGCTGCAACGACACGGTCGTGGGTGAATCGGCAACCGCGATCACAGTAAGCGTGCCCCGCTGGTTGTAGCCCTGACCAGGCCAGGTCAGTGCCCTATACGTGTCATCCAAAGCCGGAGTGGGTATCAGGAGTGTCGCGTCAACGCTCGACGTGCCTTCGCGCTGCAAAGGTGAAAACTGGTAGGCGAGCACAGGCTGATCGGTCTCGACGTGGAAGGCGCTGGCCGCGACCCGCGTACCCACCAAATCGGCGCGCGGCAGTGGAAACGCTTGGGTCTCCCCGACATCAAGCGTCGTGTCGTCCAGAACCTCGCCAGATGCCCTGGTGATCGTGACCTGGGCTTCGACGCCGCCCGGATTGCTCAAGACCACCGCGCTCGGGGAAGCGCCGGGCCCCTCACCCTCTGCATCGACGACGTTGTCGAGATCGACGGCCCAAAACGAACACCCCGTGTAGTCGGCCGAGCTCGCCACCATCTCACAGGCGTTCAAACACTCGCCCTCGAGGCACTGGGTTCCTTCCTCGCAGTCGATCGGGTCACCAAACTCACCGTCGACGCAGGCGACGTATGTGTTGTGATGCGAGCAGCGGCGCTCATCAGCCGCACATTCCGGCCCATCTATACAAGCACCGGATTCTTCGTCGCACAACGTGCCGGGTGGGCACTCCACGACCTCGATCTCACCCTCGATGCACAGTCGCTGCGCACCGGTGTCGGTGCAGGCAGGGCCGGGTTCGCAGCTCGCATCGGGGGCTAGGTCCCCAACTGCTGCGTCCTCGGTGTCGTGTGTCGCGCTGTCCCGATCCAGTTCGACGTCTTCGGGCCGGACGTCGGCTGCGGCGCCGTCCGGTTGGAACGTATCTCCACGGTCGCGAACCGCGGCCAGGTCGTCCGACTGCGAGCCGGCGTCCGAGCCCTCAGGTGAACTACAGCTCAGAATGAGCCCGATGCCCAGCATGCAGATCAGTCCAATAATGGCTCGTAACATCCAGTTCTCGCGTCACTGCCGCTTCCTTTGCGGCGGGGCTTGTGGGAATTGGGGAGACAAGACCGGAGGATGCCCCTTCACGCGCTAGAAGGAAAGGGGAAAGGGAAAGGAGAAAGGGAGAAGGACGAGGCGAAAGGAGAAAGGGGAAAGGGC
>CAZDBH010000053.1:0-26955 GCA_964503485.1 uncultured Bradymonadales bacterium
CCTCCCCCACCCAAGATGGGAATCTAGTACCGGCCGGAACAGTCGAGAGCGAGACGGACACTGCAGCGCCCGATCCCGCGGCGGACACCCAGGCAAACGAAGCGGACGCGGCCCCCGCCACCGAAGGGGCTGAGGACGACGCTGGCGAAGCGGCAGAAACCGCGGATGACACGGACGAGACCGCGACAGTCGTGGCCGCAGAAGAGGGAACCGAGGAGGAAGGCGAGCCGAGTTTCGGCGAGAAAGTCGACGCACGCTTCGGCACCATTGTCGGAAAAATCGCGCCGGTTCTGTTCTTCGAGATACCGCTCGTGCAAACGACTGCATCGGATGGAAGCACCGGTTGGACGGGCGTTCCACTGATCGTTCTCGTGCTTCTATTCGGAGCGATTTTCTTCACGGTCTATCACAAGTTCATCAACTTCCGGGCCTTCAAACACGCAATTCACGTTACCTCCGGCAGGTATGACAACCCGGACGACCCCGGCGAGATATCTCACTTTCAGGCGTTAACCTCAGCGCTCAGCGCCACAGTTGGCCTGGGTAACATCGCCGGCGTGGCAGTCGCTGTTGGTACCGGCGGCCCTGGAGCTGTCTTCTGGATGGTGGTGATCGGCATCTTTGGCATGACCGCCAAATTCCATGAGTGTACGCTGGCACAACTGTACCGGAAGGTAGACGACAATGGCGTCGTGCATGGCGGTCCCATGTACTACCTCTCGGAGGGCCTGCGAGAGAAGGGTCTGGGCGGCTTGGGTAAAGTCTTGGCTGTCATCTTCGCCATCTTTTGCATCGGCGGCTCCTTCGGTGGCGGCAACATGTTCCAGGCCAACCAGAGCTTCGCCGCGTTTGACGGCATGATGGGCGACGCAGGAGTCGAACTCGGCAGCCATGCCGGTCTGGTCTTCGGTTTTGCGATGGCCATCTTGGTCGGACTGGTCACCATTGGCGGAATCAAGCGTATCGGAAAGGTCACCGAGCGAATCATTCCGCTCATGTGCCTCGTCTACGTGCTGGCTGGGTTCTTCGTTCTGTTCACGCACCTTTCGGGTGTCCCGGCCGCTGTCGGCAGTATTTTCTCAGAAGCCTTCTCTGTGAAGGCCGGAATTGGTGGGTTCATCGGCGTTTGCGTAATCGGCATCAAGCGCGCTGTCTTCTCAAACGAAGCGGGTATCGGTTCGGCCGCCATCGCACACGCAGCTGCAAAGACGGACCTTCCAGTCCGCGAGGGCATCGTCGCCTCATTAGGACCACTGATCGACACCGTGGTCATCTGTACCATGACCGCGCTCGTCATTTTGGTAACCGGAGCCCACGAAACGGGTGCGGAAGGCGTCGAAATGACCCGATGGGCGTTCCGAGACACCGCTTCCTGGTTCCCGTATGTGCTCGCGATATGCGTACTTCTCTTCGCCTATTCGACGATGATCAGCTGGTCGTACTACGGTGAAAAAGCCTGGGGATACCTCTTTGGGCGCAGCGACCAGATGCGAATGATCTACCGCTACATCTTCCTCGGATTCGTCGTGTTGGGCAGCGTGGCTTCCCTGGGTAACGTAATCGACTTTTCCGACTTGATGATCCTGTCGATGGCCTTCCCCAACATCATCGGTGGCATCATCTTGGCTCCGAAGGTCAAAGCTGCCCTCGCTAGGTACTGGGCCTCCTACCAAAACAACGAATTCAAGAGCTATAAATAGTAGAGAGTGGCGGTCGGCCGGCCGTGCGCCAGAGGGTCATACGGTTCGCTTACGCGATCACCTCGTCTGACTCGTTCTTCTTCCGTGCCCTGAAGAATGTCTTGATCGGAGTTCCCTCGAACCCGTGCGCTCTGCGCAACTGATTCGTCAGATAGCGATTGTAGTGCTCGGGAACCGATTTCGGGTAGTTGCACACGAACATGAAGGTCGGCGGGCACGCAGAAACCTGGGAAGCGTAGTAAAACTTGACCCTGCGATTGCGGTACATGGTGGGCTGAAGTCTCGCTACCGCGTCTTTGATGAAGCGATTCAACTCACCGGTTGTGATTCTGCGGGCCCACTGTTCGCGAACCTCGAGGGCTCTTTGCAGAGTTCTGTGAACACGTTGGCCACTGAGAGCCGAGATGAACTCGATTGGCGCGTAGTCGAGGAAAGGAAGTCGTTCACGCAGTTCGAGAGCGTACTGTCCGGAGGTCTGCTCGTCCTTCTCCACAGCGTCCCATTTGTTCACGAGTAGGACGATCGCTCTCCCTTTGTCGACCGCCATTCGCAGCAGGCGGGCATCCTGGTCGGTCGGGCCTTCCAGGCCGTCGATCAAGAACACCACGACTTGAGCTCGGTCGATGCTCTTGAATGAGCGTACGACCGAGAATTTCTCTAGGGCCAAGCTGATGGAGCGGCGGCGCCGCACCCCGGCCGTGTCGATCAGGATGAACTTGTGGCCATCGACTTCCAGCACGTTGTCGATCGAGTCGCGTGTCGTTCCCGGGATGTTGCTGGTGAGCAACCGCTCTTCGCCCAGAAGCTGGTTGATCAGGGTGGACTTGCCCACGTTCGGGCGCCCCAAGACCGCAATTCGGGTCTCGTCCGCCACGAACTCATCTTCCTCGGGTGGGACTTCTTCCAAGTCCTCGGCGACGGCATCGACCAGGTCGTCGACGCCACGGCCGTGCTCTGCGCTGATTGGGTGGAGCGTTTCGGCACCCAATTCGTGAAACTCGAACACGAGCTCGTCGTGCTTGGGTCCGTCGATCTTGTTTACGGCATAGTGAACCGGCTTGTCGGTTCGCCTCAATATGTCGTTAATCTCCCAATCCGCAGCGAGTAGTCCTTGCTTACCGTCGAATAGCAGGATGATTACGTCCGCCTCTTCGATGGCCAGCTGGGCTTGGTCCCGCATGGCCGACAGCAGGATATCTTCTGAATCCGGTTCGAATCCGCCGGTGTCGACGAGATTGAATCGCTTCCCGTACCACTCCACGTCGCCGTAGTTCCGGTCGCGGGTTACTCCCTCGAAGTCCTCGACAATCGCGTTCCGTGTGCCGGTCATCCGATTGAAGAGTCTCGATTTGCCTACGTTGGGCCTTCCAACTATTGCGACCAGTGGCAACGACATACTCAATATCCAAACTTGTCTAGGCGTCGTGGGTCGTGAGACCAGTCTTTTTCGACCCGCACGAAGACTTCGAGAAAGACCTTAACACCAAAGACTTGCTCTAGCTCCTTCCTTGCGGCGGTTCCGATCCCTTTGAGTTTCTGTCCACCCTTTCCGATGACGATGCCCTTCTGGGTCTCTCTCTCGACGTGGATAACGGCGTTTATGTGCAGTAGCGGCTTCTTGCCATTCTTGCCCGGCTCTTCCTGCCAGCGCTCGACCTCGACCGCAACGCTGTAGGGTAGCTCGTTGTGGGTGACCATCATCAGCTTCTCGCGGAGTATCTCGGCCGCGAGAAAACGCTCAGCCTGATCAGAAATGATGTCATCGGGATACAGAAACGGGCCGTTGGGTAGTAGGTCGAAGAGCAGTGTCTCGAGAGCCTTCACTCCCTCCCCGTTCAGCGCAGAAAGCGGGATTACGTGGTCTGTTTGGAGCGTTTGGGAGTACGATTCGATAAGCGGCAAGAGCCGTTCTTTGGGGGACACCTGATCGACTTTGTTCAAAATGGCTACGAATGGCACTGGGGCGCTGTTCACCGTCTTGATCGCTCGGCGATTGGCCGGGGACACGGCCGGTCGTTTACCACTGGCATCGAGCGCTACGTCCACGACCAGCAGGGCGAGGTCGACTCCGTCGAGGCTGTGAATTGCCACCTCGTTCATCCGCTCACCCAAGCGGTGTCTCGGCTTATGAAACCCCGGCGTATCGATGAAGACGATTTGGCCCCGTCCCTTCACAGTGTGGATACCAAGAATGCGGTTGCGGGTGGTTTGCGGTTTCGGGGTCGTGATCGCGACCTTGTTGCCAACCAGCGCGTTCATCAACGTCGATTTGCCGGCGTTCGTCGGCCCGACGAGACATACAAAACCCGTCTTCAACTTGCTACCGCTACTGTCTTTATCATCGTAATTGCTGGACACTACATCACCGAACTTGCTAAAGCTTCCCATCTCAAACTGAAAGCGGGTCTACAAACCTGCGCTGCTCGCGTTTACTGATGTTAGGACAACTGTCAAGCTTTCGTTTTGTTATCTTGTTCTTCGTCGGCTTCTGTCTTGGGGCTGGCTGCAAGGATGCACCACCCAACAACACCGACCTATTCGAGCAGGCAGAAGCGCATCTGCAGCGTGGCGACTACGAGGCCGCGACCCGGGCATACAGCCAGTTCCTGGACCAACACCCAGACAGTCCGCTAGCCGATCTCGCTCGACAGCGGCTCTTGAACATCGATCGCGAATTGGAAGCCGTTATGGGTCGCCGATCGGCCCCCGCACCAATCTATGTCCGCCCTGTCGACCCCGGGCCCCTGCCCGAACAGACGGACTGAGCCTGAATGGCATCGAAAATCGGTTACAACGCAGCCCAGTTCCGTACTCTGACCCGATTCAGGTTTGCCCGCTTCAAACACTCGCTCGGGAGTAGGGGCCTGGTGGCGATTGCGGCCTCGGTGTGTGGCGCGATCGGACTTCTCATCGCCTGCGGCTGGATGCTGTCTCCCGAGAGATTTGGTCCAACCCGCGCTCGGGGCGTGGTTCACTGGGGAGGCTGGGCCCTCGAGGCCAGCTTCTATCTCGCCTGCGGCGTGGCTATCGTTCAAAGCTTCCGAATCATGGAGGGCTTCTTCCGCCACCCAGACGCCCGCGCGCTGGCCACCCTGCCCACCCGGCTCCCAGCGCTGTTCCTGTTTCGACTGACCAGTGCGATGACCGAGACACTGGTTCTCGCAGGCGCAGCGACGATCTTTTTACTCCCGGTCTTGTTGAAAGGCTCGGCCCCCCAGTTCCTGGCAGCCGCTCTGCTGCAGGTGCTCGCGGCCTTTCTCATTGTGGCGATTGGTTTCGTGTCGCAGATGTCCGCGGGCGTGGCCAACTACAAGTCGATGCCCGCCTTTCTTGGAGAAATGGACGAGCGCTCGGGAGGACCCGGGGGCGGATCAGCGGCCTACCTCTTTTCGCCGGCCATTGCACTGGCCGTCTCGATTTTTCTAGTACTCGTGGTCAAAATGAGCCTCGACGAGGTCTTCAAATCGAGTCTCAGCAAAGGCGAACTCTACATTCCGGGAATCATGAAATTCACCGGCGGTGTGGTGGTCGTGGGCGGGATAGGCTGTTTGGTCTGGTCGTTCAGGTTGTACATTGCTCATTATCCTCTCTTGTTCGCTCGGTTTTTCGAGACCGAGCTTCACCGAATCGACGTGGGCTTCGACTACTTCGCCAAGGACCGGAAACCAGCTAAAGGGCTCGAAGCGAGACTGCCGACGAAAGTGCGACTCCTGTATCGCCTGCATCGTCTGCAGATGGCTCGCCGAACCCCTCTGATCCGTCTGGGTACGACGCTGGTGCCGATTTTCGCTTTGGTGGTCTTTCTCGCCGCCGGCGACCGATTTGCGGCTTGGGGCGTGGCTGTGACCATCGTGGGGTGGGTCTGGGTCTTGTCCGCTCCGTGGAGCCGCTTAGAGCATCCGGAAATGGAACCCGGAATGGGTCACCTGCTACCGGTCGATCGGTCGGCTCTCGCATCTGCAAAACGCTGGTTACTCTTGCGCGAGGTCTGCTGGGCGGCCATCCCAATCAGTGTGGCGTCGCTCGTCCTACCGGGCTGGGAACTGAGGCTGGCTGGTCTGCTCGGTTTGGGCGCCTGCGTGCTCTCGATCCCACTGTTTGAAGCGCTGGCCGCGACGTCGCCAAAGCGGGCTCGAATGCTCGGAGTCGCTTGCCTGTGCGCGCTCGCACCCTGCGTCCGACACTCACTCGCCCTCGGTCTGGCGGCGCTCGTATTACTGGGAGCCGTATCCGCCTTCTTAACTTTCAGATCACGGAAGTCTCAATGACCACCTCTCACGAACCAACCGCGGTCCCTTCGCTAGATACGGCCCTCCTCGAAGTCGACGGCCTCTTCAAGCACTACGGCCCAGTGAAAGCGGTCGATGGTGTTTCGTTTCAGCTGAGGCCCGGCGAGTTGGTGGGTCTCATCGGCCCCAACGGCGCTGGAAAATCAACCACCTTCCGCTGCCTAGTCGGCCTGCAACGACCGGATTCTGGAACCGTCACCATCGCGGGGATCAACATTCACGAAGACCGAGTGGCTGCCCTTCGTCAGATTGGATACGTGGGGCAAGATGCCTCTATCTACCAATACCTAACAGGCTACGAAGTACTGCGAATGGTTGGCGAACTTCGTGAGATTCCAGACGAAACTCTCGAGCCGCGCATCACCGACCTACTGACGCGCTTCTCGTTGGTCGAGGCGTCCAAACGGCTCGTCCATCACTATTCGGGCGGAATGAAGCGAAAGCTAGCCATCGCCGCTGCGATACTTCATCGTCCGAAGGTGGTGCTGTTTGACGAGTCCTTCGCAGGCCTCGATCCCGAGTCCACCGAAACCATCCGTCACTTGCTCGACGAACTCCGTGCCGAGGGGAGTGCGGTCTTGTTGACCTCGCACGTCCTAGACCTGCTCGAACGTTGGGTCAGCCGAGTGGTGATCTTGTCCAGGGGGCAGGTGACAACCAATATGAATCGAGCAGAACTAGACGAAGCCCTCGCGGGTGAGCATTCCAGCCTGACAGCGCTCTATTTGGACAAGACGAGAAGTGGTGTTTCAGAAGGGTGAGACGGGAGCGGTTTATTTGTCTGCGTCGCCTGTTCCGAACTCTTCGGGCCAGGCGGATCCACCCAACATATTGGACAAGTATGCCTGCGCACCCGCGTTGGGGTCCCATTGATCGATGTTCTGAGCGAGCGTGGTCGCGTCTGCGGTTCGCTCCAGTCCAATCAGCACGTCGATACTGGCTTGCCAGCCCCAGTCCGCCGGGTCGACGAAGTAGAACATCCAGCGAGTATCCGATGTTTGGCTTCCGCTCACGCTGACTGAGTCGGGCGCTTCTTCCATCACGTAGTCGACATCATCACGCGTGACGTAGGTTTCCCCGATGAAAACCTCGTAGGGATTGTCTCCCATCCCGGTCACCACCGTCTGGTACACAACCCCCTCCGCATAGAGGTCGGCTGCGCCGAGAACGTTGTAGGCCACCACGTCAGTAAAGCCTGGGACCTCGACGTCCTCTTCAGCGATCGTCTCCCCCGCCTCGTTGGCGACGGTGATCGTGTAGCTTCCGGGTGTCACCGATATCTCTTGCCAGCTGTGCGGATCGACCGTAGCCGATTTGTCGCCAATCGTGATTTCCACCGGGATGCTCAGCGCGTTGATCAGCTGCAGCTCGGCGTTGCGAGCCTGGAGGTAGAAGAACCCGCCCGCTCCAATCACACCCACGAGAATCAGAACGCCGAGCAAGACCCGAGCCAAGCCCCCTCCCCCGCCGCCGCCGTGAGGTGGCTGAGGCCAAGGCTGTTGAGGCTGCTGTTGGTAGCCCGGTTGCGGTTGTTGTTGATAGCCCCCATAGGGATTTTGAGCCATTACACACTCCTTCGGCACGCACGCCGCGACTGGATCCGATGACGGGACGGTGGAACCTATCACACAGGATATTTTCGAGTCAAAGCCACCCGGCGTTGACCCGTAGAGCCCTGTTCTGGCTGGGTTATTGGATGGGCTGGTCTGTCGAATGGGTTCCTGCGAGCGAGCCGGTTGTTGCCCTTTAGGCTTGGTAGAGTGCGGTCCCGACCAAAGAACATCGAGGGCATCTCAAAAACGGCTTCGAGCCGAGAAACCCGCAATCCTGGCAGGAAAAGCGGCGCATTTCCTCTGCAGCGACGTCGACGAAGCGAGAGATATGCTCGTGCAGCTCCTTATTGAGCTCCAACTCCATCAGCAAGTTGATGTACGCCTCATGCGCTTCGAGACTCTTTGGATGGTCTGCAAGAACTCGCTCCAAGAGCTCTCTGCATTGATCGACCTCCTCTCGCCTGTAGAGTTCGTCGACCCGTTCTAGGTCGAGCCACAACTGCAGCTCAGCGGGTTCGGACAGGTCGTCGAGGAGCTCCGCGAACCGCTTGTCCGCGCCGCTGCCAAAGGTGTCACGAATCAACGGCAACAGGCTGGGCGCAAGAGCGGGATTCGCTTGGATCGCCGATACAAAGTGCTTTCGGGCCCGCCCTGACTTGCCCTGTTGGTTCAGAATTCTGCCAAGACCGCAGTGGGCTCTAACCGACCGCTCGTCGGCCTTCAACACATCGTGGAAGCCCTTCACGGCCGCGTCCCAATCCCCTTCCTGAGCCGCCTCTTCTGCGATTTCAGCCAACTCGTTGGTCGGGTCAATCTCTCCTCGTTTTGCTCGCGTTCTGCCCATCCCCAGAGCTTCCTGCCACTGTCCGCGCTGCCTGGCTGCCTCCTGTTTCAAAGCCCGCGCTTCTGCGTCCTTTCTGAGTTTCTTGGGCAGTGATTCGATCAACTGGTTTGCCTCGTCGAGCTTGCCAAGTTGGGTCAGATCCGCTGCGAGCGAGACGGTTGCGTTGGCCTTTAGGGAGGGTAGCAGGTCCGAGCGGACTAAGATGGTCCTGAGCACGTGCGCGCTACGGTCGACTTGGCCGCGCGCCCTCAAAAATGCAGCCAGCGCGAAGTATACACTGGCGGGAGCATCCGTCTCAGAGACCGCCTCGGACACGGTCTTGAACGCCTCCTGAAAATCGCCGTCTACAACTTGCTCCAACGCCATGCTGAGGCGCTGACTGAGCACGTCCTTCTCGGGAGTCACTTCGGGTGGCGCACTCCGCCAGAGGTAGACGACGATGCCTGCCCCTGCGGTTAGCGCAATAATACCTGCCACCACCATGCCCATTGCTAGTCTTCATCCCTGTTGTCGTCAGCAGACTCGTATTCTACCGAGTGGGTGTCTATTGGAAGAGCAGGTAGAAGCGCAGGCTTTGATGAACGCCGGGGTTCGTCGACTACTGAGACCCGCTGAACCCGAACGGCGCTCTCGCGCTTGCCGCCCGGCGGCTCGGGCTCCAGTTCTAACGGGATGTTTCTCAGACCGACCACCTCTCGCTCGAGGTTCTCGACCCGGCGTTGCAGGCGAAGTCGTATTCGCCTCCAGCGGAACCACTGCCCAATCCCCATCAAACGAGGAATGACCCAACCGATCAGTGTGCAAAACAGCACCAGCAGCCACACGGGAATGGTGAACGGATCGGCGACAAAGAAATCGACTGTGACTTCCGTTTGATTCAGTAGCGCAAAGGACAGGATGGCCGTACCTGTCAGGATACCAAGGCCAACCAACAGTACTCGGCGTATCTGTTTCAGTCGCTCGGTCTTTGGTTTGTCTTCGGCCATTTGCTGCATTATGGAAGCCTGCCTGCTCGGGAGCAAGAACGGGCCTAATCGCGCTCCAGAACGAGCGCGAGGTCGATGATCTGCTCCGAGGCAGACACGTCACGCCGCGATGACGATTCGGATTCGTAACCGTCCTTTGAGGCAGTGATTCGCACACTGCCAGCTGGAATCCCACCCAAATGGAAGCGTCCTTCGTGATCGGTGTGTACTGCGTATTCTGGTGGCACGATCATGGTTCCATCCGGTCCCCAAAGCGTATCGATGCCCGCTTGATAAGCTCGGCCGATCTGGAACCGCCTTCCTGTAACATCACGAGATGTAGCTATTATTCGCGCACCTTGAACTGGGGCGCCGTCCTCGTCTCGGACCTGGCCCGATGCAGTCGAGCCAGCACTCAATTCCACCGTGATTGGTTCACCGCTGTGAGTCACCTCTCCCCGCCAGATCAGAAAGCCGGGTACCTCAACACTGATGTATACGGCACCGTCTGGCACACTGGCGAAGCGGGCGGTCCCTGCGTCAAGCTCGGTTCCTATGCGCAGAACGTGTAACGGTGCTCTGGCGAGGTAGACGACCCCTTCGGATGCGGATTGCCCTCCTGGGACGGTCACCAGGACCGTCATGGGTGGAGCAGACCGGGCTTCAAGGACTTGGTCCCCTTCGGCGCCCATAAAGACGTGAAAACCGGTGCTAACGCCCTCGGCAGAGGAAAAGATCTCGACACCGGCCCAACTCGAGAGCTCCGAGATCGAAAAACGACCGAAACTGTCCGTTTGTGTCTGCAGAGGCGGGTGCAACCCTGGGCCCCCTACGGACACGGTGGCACCGGCAACCGGCGTGTCGCCGAACAGTATCTGAGCGCTCTGGCCTTCGACGGCAGTCAACCGCAACTCAGTTGGCGGACCGTCGGGCACCACCCCGGCTCGGTACGCTGCCTGAAAGCCTGTGGCGTAGCCCTCGATGTCGTATAGCCCCATTGGAAGACTCTCGAGATAGAATTCGCCGTTCCGGTCGCTACTGGCGCGCGCAACTTCCTCTCCGTCCTCATTGCGGGCCACCACCTGACCACCGGCCAAAACCCTGCCACTCTGGTCGGCGAGGGCACCACGAATGCCATAGGGGTAGACTGGGCGTTCCGGCGGGGTCGGCGTTGCTTCGTCGCTCTCTTGGCCGTCGGAAGGGCCAACCTCGGACGACGACTGAATGGTCGGATCGTCGGGCTGATCCGTTCTCGGGCCAACGATCTCAAAGACCACCCAGAGCACGCACATCCCAACGATGAGTCCCAACGAGAAGGGGAGCAGGTGCTTTTTCAATCGACTACCCAATTCACCATTCCAGGTGATCTCCACAGACAAAAACTACTGAAAATTTGATCCGTTCTTTTTGAGATCGTAACGTTCCCACAGCTTGATTGATGTGCCTAGCCTTTCTGAACTGTTTTGTTAATGGCCTTGCTAACGGAGTGAACAAAATGCTTACCCCCCATATTTCCAACCAGGAGCATGAATCGCCATTGAGTGTTTGGACTGAATGCTATCCCCCTGACTTCGATCACGGGGGCGAACCCCTTTTGGGCGCAGACGCCCGCCTCTGGGAACACCTTCTTTCCGACGTCGCCTTCATGGGCGCCGAGTGCTCCCGCGACGGGCGAGTCGTCGTGGTTGTGGCGGTAGTCAAATTAGGATTCGTTGAAGTTTGCGGTCAGTATGTCAGCCAGGGCGAACCCCTCGCTCAACCGATCGCCGATGCCCTCAAAGGTGCGCAGTTCCAAGTACCTGTCGATCGCAGCGCATCTCGCCTGTTGGGCTTGGACGTCGAACTCGAGGAGGCCGACCCGATGCTCGATTGGGAGAGCGCCGCCCAGCGAATCGAACTCGACATCCTGTCTACGGTCTCGAAACTAGCAAAGGCTGGTTGACTCCTTCGATCGGCTCCCATTCCCCCGATAGAGTACGCTTCCCCTCTCCCCGACAGAGGACTCGAATTCGATATCTGAAGCCTCTCCGCTACTCAGCTTAGGTTCTGTGCCTCTTTTTGCTTCCAATTGGATGTCTTTACCAATAAAAAAGGCGGCCATGAAAGCCTCGATATTGCGACAACGTTTTCTCGATTTCTTCAACGCTCACGACCACCAGATCGTAGAGTCGAGCTCTGTGGTCCCACACGGCGATCCCACACTGCTGTTCACCAACGCCGGCATGAACCAGTTCAAAGATGTCTTGCTCGGCCGAGAGACGCGCGACTACAAGCGCGCCGCAAGCGTCCAGAAGTGCATCCGTGCAGGCGGAAAACACAACGACCTCGACGATGTGGGTAAGGACACACGCCACCTCACTTTCTTCGAGATGCTCGGCAACTGGTCATTCGGTGACTACTACAAGAAGGAAGCAATTGAGTGGGCCTGGGAGTTCGTCACGAAAGAACTCCAGCTCGACACCGATCGATTGTACGTTTCGGTCTACAAAGATGATGACGACTCGGTCCAGTTCTGGACCGAGAACGTGGGCTTGGCACCAGAACGAGTCGCTCGATTCGGCGATGTCGAGCAGGGAGACGAGGAGAACTTCTGGTCGATGGGGCCGACCGGGCCCTGCGGTCCGTGCACCGAGATCTTCTACGATACGCATCCCGAGCTAGGCCCTTTTATCTGGGGCGATGGCTATGACGAGGACCGCATCCTCGAATTCTGGAACCTTGTCTTCATGGAGTTCGACAGAAGTGCGGACGGCACTCTGACACCCCTGCCGATGCAGTCCGTCGACACCGGAATGGGCTTTGATCGTATCAAAGCAATCGTCGATGGTGTCGATAGCGTCTATCACACCGACGTAATGGGCCCGATCCTGACTGGGACCGCTGCGCTTTTAGGGCAGCCCGTCGAAAAGGCAAGCGAGCTCTACGGTCGGGATGACTTCTCGTCCTTTGCTGTCATCGCAGACCACATCCGCACATTGGCCTTCAGCCTCGCAGACGGTGGGATGTTCAGCAACGAGGGGCGCGGATATGTTCTGCGAAGAATCCTGAGACGTGCTGTTCGCTTCGGCCGACAGCTGGGTTTCGAGGGTCCCTTCCTGTGTGACGTCTCGAAGATCGTGTCTGAGCATTTCGGTGATGCCTATCCCGAAGTTCGAGCCACAGCGAATGAGATCTCTCGAATGATCCGGCTCGAGGAAGAGCGGTTCTTCCTCACGATCGATAGGGGAATCGAGCGATTCAACGCACTCGCTGACAAAACCAAACAGGCCGGTTCGAGTTCCATAGAGGGAGCTGAGGCCTTCAAACTCTATGATACCTACGGCTTTCCACTCGACCTGACCCAGATTATGGCCGAGGAGTCAGGGTTGGCTGTGGATGTCGACGGCTTCAACGTAGCACTGAAGAAACAGCAGGATCAGGCTCGAGCGCATGACAAACACCATGAAGACGCGGGCGATTGGCTCAACATTCATGATGGCGTGGCTGACCAAAGTGTTGCCTGGCACACCACCGAGTTCGAGACCAAGGTCCTGAGAGCTCGGGAAACTCCAGATGGAAAATGGGAGATCTTGCTGGAGCAGTCTCCGTTCTATGCGGAGGCAGGCGGCCAAGTCGGTGACTGCGGAACGATCGAGCAAGTGGGAGGCGAGTTCGCCTTTCAGGTAGTAGACACCCGGATGACGCCGTCCGGGATTACTCAGATCTGCAAACTCAAATCTGGCACGCCGAGTTTGGGTGCCCTTCAGGGTGCGGTGGTCGGAAGAGTCGACGAACGCCGCCGTTTCCTTGTCGTGTGCAACCATACAGCGACCCACCTGCTTCACGCTGCCCTGCACGACGTTGTCAGTGACCAGGCGTTCCAGGCCGGTAGCTTGGTCGCCCCCGATCGGCTGCGCTTCGACTATTCCTTCGAGCGCCCGCTCACTGCGGAGGAAATCTCAGCGATCGAAGATCACGTGAACGCAAACATCAGAAAGGCGATTGGAACCGTCGTTCACTACGATGTAGCCAGAGAGGACGCCGAAAAAATGGGAGCGATGGCGATCTTCGGCGAAAAGTACGGCGAACGCGTCAGAATCGTCGAGATCCCCGGGCACAGCGTCGAGCTATGCGGTGGCTGCCATGTGGACAACACAAGGGATATCGCCTTCTTTCAGATCACGTCTGAAACGGGGGTCGCTGCCGGCGTACGCCGAATCGAGGCCATTACGAACGAACGGGCTTTTGAACACGCTAGAGAGGACCAAGCGCTGCTTCAAAACCTCGCGACTCAACTCAAAGTCGATGTAAGCGCCCTCCCCGGCCGGCTAGAGAAGGTGCTGGGCCGCCAGCATACGCTGGAACGGCGCGTCGAGAAGCTGGGCAAGAAACTGGCCGAGCTCGAGTCCCAGCAGATTGCTGACACAGCTCTGCTAGTCGGTGATGTCGCGATCGCCTCGGCCCGAGTCGACGCGGCATCGCGCGACCAACTGTTGGCCTTCGCCGATGCACTGCGGCCGAAGCTGCCAGAATCGGCAGCCTTTCTGTTGGGAAGTACGATTGACGGGAAACCTGCGTTGACCTGTATCGTGACCGATTCCCTGTTCAAATCGCGTGGCCTAAAAGCCGGCAATCTGATCAACGAGGTTGCGGTAATCGTCGGCGGCAAAGGTGGAGGTCGACCGACACTTGCCCAGGCTGGCGGCAACGATGCGAGTCGTCTCGATGAAGCGATCGCTGCCTTCAATGCGAAAGTCCAGGCGCACTTAGCCTAGACGCTCTCGCCACCGTATCTCATCGAATCCTTATCAAGAAAAAGAAAACCCGGAGCCATTCGGCTCCGGGTTATTCTCGATACTTTGACTAGGGGTGAAGAGTTACTCTTCTTCCTCTTCTTCATCCCCATCATCGCTGGGAGCGACCAGTCCAAGCATTTCCTGGATGTCCTCACAGCTCTTGTCTAGCATGCCTTGAGCATCTTCTTTGTCGCCGTCGCCGCACTCGACGCCGCCGCTAGCTTCTTCTTCGATCTCACTGAGATTCTCACAGAAGGCGTTGCCTTCGTTGTCGTCGCAGAATGACTTCATGCAGTCGAGCATGTGGTCAGCAGCCTTTTGACAGACGTTCTTGCAGCCGGCTCCACCAACAAATGCGAACATGCCCAGTAAAATTCCAGCTACCAGGAGTCTCTTTCGAAGCATAGCGTCTCCTTTCTTTTGCTTCTTGTGGGTCCTTTCGAACACTTCCTTGTTCCAAAATGCAAAGTCTTCCCGCCCGTGTATGGCGATTGGGAGCGACTATGACTACGACACATCCGCATCGGAGCGTACGAACTCTGCGAGCTCCAGCCCGCTGCGCATGTGAAAGTTCGGAACATAGTAGGTCACGAGATCGGGATTTTGCAAGATTCTTCAAAGTGAGGGGCCTTCGAGGCGCGAGATATCCCTTCCGAACCACCGCCGGTCCTGGTATTTGAGTCCGTCCAAGAGGTTCTTTCAAGTTGGGGCAAAGGCAGACATGGCAAAAGCTAAACCGCTATCAAGAATTCGCAACGTGGGCATCATGGCTCACATCGATGCGGGAAAGACGACAGTCACCGAACGTCTGCTGTTCTACTCGGGCAAGACCCACAAGATTGGGGAAGTCCATGATGGTCAGGCCACCATGGACTACATGGTCCAGGAACAGGAAAAGGGGATCACGATCACTGCAGCAGTGACCTCCTTCGAGTGGTTGGACCACGAGGTCCACCTGATCGATACGCCGGGGCACGTGGACTTCACTCTCGAAGTGGAGAGGAGCCTGCGGGTCCTAGATGGCGTCGTCGCGCTCTACTGCGCTGTTGGGGGCGTCGAACCCCAAAGCGAAACGGTCTGGCATCAGGCGGAGCGCTACAGCGTCCCGAGGGTTGCTTTCGTCAACAAGATGGACCGGGTGGGCGCCGATTTCGAACGGGTTGTGAATGAGATCCGTGAGCGGTTCAAGGTGACTGCTGTTCCCATTCAGCTCCCTTGGGGTGCTGAAAACGACTTCAAGGGCGTGATCGACCTGATCGAAATGAACGCCATCCGTTTCGACGAAGATGACCGAGGCAGTGAACCCGTGGTCGTCGAGATCCCAGCTGAACTACTCGAGTCGGCTCGAGCAGCACGAGAAGCCCTGCTCGAAGCCGTATCCGATCTGGATGATGAGATCGCGATGCTCTACTTAGAGGGAGAGGAAGTTCCAGCTAAGAGCATTCGAGCCGCGCTGCGGCAGGGAACGATATCGCTGGACCTCGTACCCGTCATGTGCGGCTCGGGCCTGCGAGACAAGGGAATCCAACCGCTGGTCGATGCAATTGTCCGCTTTCTGCCAGCGCCCTCTGATCTTCCGCCGATCGTTGGGACGACCCCAGACGGTGAAACCCAGCTGGAGAGGAAGCTCCACCCCAGCCAGCCCTTCTCGGCGCTCGCTTTCAAAGTGCAGTTCCCAGACGGTCGGCGAATGGTCCTGTTCCGAGTGTACAGCGGCTCGATCGAAGCCGGCGCGAAGGTCTATAACGCGAGTCAAAACGTCACGGAGCGGGCCAGCAGACTCTTCGATCTGCACGCCGATCGAAAAACACGCCTCCAAAAAGCCTCGGCCGGGATGATCGTCGCAGCGGCCGGCTTGAAGCATACAAAGACGGGCGACACGCTTTCGGACGCCGACAACCCGATCGTCCTCGAACCCATCGCTGCAAGAGCGCCGGTAATTTCCGCTGCTGTCGAGACCGAGACCATTCGAGTCAAGGACAAGCTGGTCGACGCCCTGGCCAAACTCGCGGATGAAGACTCCACCTTCCACTACGAGGAGGATGGCGACACCGGGGAGTTGATCATGCGGGGGATGGGCGAGTTACACCTCGAGATCATTGCCGACCGCTTAGCGCGGGAGTTCAACGTTCCGGTCCGAGTCGGCAAGCCGGAAGTCCTAATGCGGGAGACGATATCGAGCACGGCACACGGAGACGGTCAGTTCCTCCGGGAAACGGACGACGAGTTCATATTCGGCGACGTGTCGCTGCGAGTGGCTCCCAGAGTTCGAGGCGGCGGATTCGCCTACCACGTCGTCCTGGAAGAATCTGTTGCTGCAAAAGGACGCAGACTTCTCGCTTCGATCGCTGAGGGTGTCGAGGACGCCCTCTCAGGCGGCGTCATTCAGGGTGATCCGCTGGTTGACGTCGAGGTGACCCTGACAAACCTCGGATTCAAAGAGGGCAAGGAGCTCGTGCCGCTGGGATACCGTATCGCAGCTGGCCTCGCCCTGAGGCAAGCGCTCGAGAAAGCCGGACCGGTTCTTCTGCAGCCGTTGATGAAGCTCGAAATCTACATCCCAGAGGACAATCTGGGCGATGTCATCGGCGACATCACAGCCCGAAATGGACAGATCCTGGACGTCGCCGAGTCCGGTCTGCTGAGAGTTGTCTCAGCAATCGCGCCGCTACGGAAAATGTTTGGATACACCACCGGTCTTCGGAGCATGACGCAGGGTCGGGGAACGTTCTCAATGGAGTTCGAACGCTTCGGCGCAATCAACTAGTCGAACGAATCACTCGGGCAGCAACATGTAGGGGTCGACCTCGGGTGTGTCCGCGTCGGCCTCGGCGGTGTCGTCCGCACTCTCCTGCCTTTGCGAACTACTTCCGTTTGTTCGACTGCGCCGCGACAGGACGGGAATCATCGAGTCTTCAGTATTGGGTTCCAAGCGAACAACCGTCTGGTATGGCTGATAGCCAACGAGCTGCAACTCCACGCTGAAGTCACGCTCCGCGATCAGCGGGTAACGCTCGAGTGGAGTCACTCCTGCTAGCTCCCCATCAATCTTCACCTCTGCACCCGACGGTTCACTGTCGATGGAAATCCGGCCAATATCGAGCACGGGTATCAAATCGAGCTGCATCTCGCGGATCGCGGTCGACGACAGCTGGAATTCGATCATGCGAGAATGGAAGTTCTCTCGCTGAATCAGCAGTGTGTGCTCCTCTCCGACTGCCAGATCCGAGACCGTAATCGGAGTTGCCGTGCCCCGTTCGATCCCATCGACGACAACCACGGCATCTCGGGGGTCGGTAACCACGTAGATCACCCCGCGCCCGGCCTGAGAGGCTTCATTGGGCATCCTGATGAGCACCTCTCTGACTCCGGCCACATCGCTCGCAGGAATTGTCATTTCGGTGGGCAGGTAGCCAGTTGCTTCGAGTCGAACGAGTGACTCAGACTGAAACTCGACTGGTATTGTCGCTGGTGTCGCTTCAGCGCGCTCCTGCCCATTTAGAAAGATTGTGGCTCCCGGTGGCTCGCTCGAGATCGACAGGGCCTGCTCAGTTGAGACGACCTCTTCGGGGTTGCCGCGAAATCCCATGCTTGCTGTCGCCACAACCCCAGCCACCGCCATGATCAGCAGAATCGCTAGGACAGAGTTTATTCGACGAGACTTCTTCAGTGCCGACTCCATTTCGGGAGGCGCTGAAGTGAGGAAGCTGGGCAGTGCGTCTTCTGAAGCCTGTTTCGGCTTAATCGACTCCGCTGCGAGCGAAGCGAGATCAGGGTCTTTCTCTTCTGGAAGTTGTGGCTGAAGAGCGGGGGTGCTTTCGGGCTCTACAGGCAGCAGCGCAGCTTTGGCAACCGCCTCTTTCAAGAAGCCGTTGAGCTCGGCCTGCTCGGCGACGAAGGCCTTCGACGTGAACGCCCCTAACTCCTCCACACTGGTCAGCTGCTCGGCGACCCCAGCATAGCGACGCAGTGCGTCGGCGAGCTCGAGGGCAGAGGCAGGACGGTTCTCAGGACTCCGTTCCAGCGCGGACATGACGATCCGTTCCAGCGCCCGGGGATATCCGTCCACGACCTCGGACGGTGACTTGATAGACTCCTCAGTGATCGCTCGCAATACCTCGATTTGATTGCTTCGCTTGAACAGACGCAAGTTAGTGGTCAACTCGTAGAGGACGACGCCGATGCTGAACACATCGCTTCGCTCATCGAGATTGCCGCCATGACATTGTTCTGGGCTCATGTAGGCGTATTTGCCAGCCAATACACCTGCCAAATCACCGCCAGAGTCGTTGTCCGAGGTCCGGGCGATTCCAAAATCGAAGACTTTCACCTGGCCGCCGTAGGAGACCAGTATGTTCTGGGGACTGACGTCGCGATGGACAATCCCCAGATCAGAACCATCCAGATCGGTCATGCTGTGTGCGTGGTGAAGGCCGTGGCAGGCTTCAACAACTAAACGGATTGCAACACCGTGCGGAAAGACCCCGTTCGCACCCGTAACTCGCTTCGCGAGATCAGCTACGGTGACGCCCGGCACGTACTCGAGCACCATTGTAAGGCTGCCACCGATTTTCTGGAGATCGTAGACGTTGACCAGGTTTGGATGCTGAAAGCGAGCGGCGATGCGCGCTTCGTTTTCGAACATCCGCACGAAGTTGGTGTCCGAGCTGCGATGCTGAAGAATACTCTTCAAAGCGACGAGCTTGTCGAACGGACCCGGCCCCCGCTTGAGGGCTAGGTGAACTTCAGCCATGCCGCCTGTCGCAATCTTGCGCAGGAGAATGTACTCGCCGAACCGAGTATTCAGCAGCAAGCGTTCCTCCTTGTGTCACCGCCAACGAAAAGAACCGCTGGCAGTCTATGGTCCTCGGTGCTCACCCGTCAATTGGTCGGCCAACGAGGAATCAACTCATTGCTCACTGAGCGAGCTGGCCGTATAACAGCCCGGGTCTGAGAAACAATCCGTGACGTGTTCATCATGAAAGTTTGTACCGCAATTGTCGTCTCACTAATAGTCCTCGCCTCTGGTTGCAAGAGCAGCTCTCCCGATGAGGCCGGCCAACCCAACCAGGTGACCCCTTCGGAAGAGGCGCCGCAGAACAGTGGCCAGTGGACGCCGCCTGAAGGCGACGGCGTCACACCCGCGGTCGAGGTCGCTGAAGCGAGCTTCCACGGCCCTGGAATGCACTTGCCGCGCCCCAGTGAGGTCGACGGTTGGCACTTCATCGAAGAGCCCTCCTACTACAATGACACGAATCTGTACGAGCTCATCGACGGCGGTGCCGCCAGTTACGCTCAACTCGGCTTAGTGGAGACGGCTTACGGCGTGTTCGTTCTAGATCACATACCGGAGGCGGCTGGACGGGAGGTGGGTCTCGAGATCTACATTTTTCACATGACCACTCAGAGTGCTGCCGCGCAGAAATACACCTCCGACCACGAAGGGTCGACCTGCCAACCTGTTGAGGGTCTCGATGACTTTTCTCACTGCCTCACCTCGTCCACTATCGACGTTCTAGTGGGCCCCTACTACGTCCGACTGGTGATGGACTACCCGAACCTTCACGAACCCATGGTTCGAGCTGCCCAAGCCGTAGTGGGCCGAATCACGGCTGAAATAAATCGAGCTCAGTGATCCGTTAGATAGGAAAGGAGAGCGTTTGAGCCCCAAACAGGTCGCAACAATCCTGCTGATCAGTGTCGCACTCAGTGCCGCTTCGACAAACAGCCAACCAACGAAAGAACCCCCGACATCTCAACCCACTGCCGAGCCGAGCGGACCACCCGCTCTCGGAGAAGGCTGGCTAGGTGTAGGCCTTGTCGAGATACCCATCGAGGAGGCCCGTGCGCTGGGTTACGAGCATACGCTCGTCGGCACAAGCCGGGTGTTCCCGAACTCGCCCGCGATTGCCTCGGGACTCCTAACAGGTGACGTGATTCTTCAGTTCGATGACACGCTGTTGACCGCACCGAGCGAACTTGTGGCTCTGGTGCGCTCGTCGCCACCGGGACGAGAGGTCGTTTTCACACTGCTACGCGAGGGCGAGCGTCTCGCCCAACCCATCCTCCTCGGACTGAGACCAGAGTTCGAGAACCTGCTCTCGAGCTACTTCGAGGGGAACGATGCCCCTCCGATGGCAGCCAACGCCCTGAACGACGACTCGCCGGTCGATTTGTCGGCACACCGCGGTAACGTCGTCCTCGTCGAGTTTTGGGCTACATGGTGTGGTCCATGCGTGGCCTCGATTCCCGTCTACAACGAGTTGAACTCAACGCTCACCGGAGTTGAGATCATTGCCGTGAGTAACGAGCCCGTGGAGGTGTTGCGGGCCTTTGCTGCCGAACGGACCATCGACTACCAGATTGCCTACGACGTCGAAGGAGAAACCACTTCGGAGTACTGGATCACCGCCTACCCCACGTTGTTCGTGATCGACAAGTGGGGAGTGGTCAGGCACGTGCACATTGGTGCCGGCCACAGCGACGAGTTGATGGGTGAAATCGAAGTGTTGCTCGCAGAAAGCGAACCGAGCGGGGATCAGTAGCCTTCGGTCAATGTCACGCGCATACCCCGAGTCAGTTCGAGGCGACTCGATGTAATGACGGCCGTACTGTAGTCGTTGCTCGTGTAGACGACAATCGCTTCACCCATCGGGAGCCACGGCAGATCCTCGATGTGATCCTCTTCTTCAAAGCCCGGCGTCCCGTCTTGGAGTTCGGTGTACTCGTCGTAGCGATCCCAAAACACGAAGCGATTCCCCTCACGCACTCCCTGGTTGTAACCAGAATCGATGAATACGTAGAAGGTCTCTGCTGCGAAGATTGTATCCGCGAAGAAGTCGACGACTCGAGCCTCGACAGTGGCTGTCGCTTCCCGCGGTTCGACCACGCGGATGTGGCGCTGATTCACAAACAGGACGTCGCCACGTTGAATTGTGTCCCAAGCTTGGATGATTCTGCCTTCCACCAACGGTGAATTGGCGGGCTTTGACAGCACTTCGATAACACCCGTCACTCTGTATTTCACCGCGATGAGTTCATCATCATCGTCGTAGACCCGGTCCAATACACGATTGAGTGCGTAGCGTTGCCCGACCTCGACAGCGTCGGGATCTTCGAACTCGACGTAGGTGATGTCCCACAGTGAAAGGATCATGTAGGGCGCGGGGCTGAAGCGAATGAAGCCGACTGCATCCAACTCGCTTCCCGTGTAGAACCCGCCGAGAGGATAGTGGCTTCCAGGTGGTCCCGGAGGCCGCTCGACAGGAGCGGACGACGGGTCAGCGGGCGGCCGAAGAAAATTCACGTCACCCGGATAGATCCAGTGGGGATTGGTGATATGCGGATTGTACGACCAGATCCGGGCCCACTCGTACGGGCTCTGGAAGAACGCCTCGCAGATGCTCTCGAGGGTATCTCCGTCTTGCACCACGATGTAGTTCGGCACACCGATGTCGCCGCCACGTGCGTAGGGAACCTGTATCTCCTGCGCAGCCGCTGGAGCAGCCAGAAGGAGACCTGATAAAACGAGTAAAACTGTTGTCTTCCGATTCACGGCGCCGACTCCTAGTTGAGCTCCGTCAGGCGTTCTGAAGCCCTCCGTGCTGCGTCAGTGGTCGGATAGGTCTCGACCAAGACACTGAGAACTTCATTTGCTTCCCGTTGATTATTGAGACGTTCGTAGGTCAGCCCGATTTTCAGAAGGCTATCTGGGACCTTGTTCCCGTTGGGGTAATCTCGCACAACCTGTTCAAAGACTTGTAATGCCTCGGCGTACTGGCCCGAAGCGTAGTGACATTCGCCGATCCAGTATGTGGCATTGTCCTGGTAGTCCTCCGCAGGAGCAGAGGCGAGGAAATTCTGAAAACCGGACATTGCTTGCGAGTACTCGCCCTGGTTGAACTGTCGGAGGCTGGCTTGGTACAGCTCCACCCCGCGCGGTCCAGCCGGCGCCGCGGGCGCGAGCGAGACTGTCCTCGGAGTCTGGGACGCACTGGCCGGCAATGAATCGTTCAACACAACCGGCGCCAGGGGACGGCTTCCACTTCGAGGCGCATCAGCGCGAGTGTCCCTTGGCGGTTGAGTTCCGCCATTCAGCTCGACAAAGTCTCTCAGCGTCTCATTCGTGATGACCAATTCATCGGCCGGCCGCGAGTTGTTTGCCGGCGTGATTCGCTCCACGGGCAATTGCTCGATTGGCGCATGAGAGGCCGAAACCGGCGGAGCCTCGTACCTGGGCAGCTCGGTTCGATTACGTCGGGCCGTCACGCCACGGCGTTCCAACGACAAGGTATGAGCTTCTACTCGGTCTTCGAGCAAGAGCACGTCCTGTTCTAGCTCCCCCATTCGAGCATGGTTGCGACCTGACCCCCTTTCGAGGTCTGAGATCCGCTCTTGGAGGGCTGCGATTTCGGCCTGGTACAGTTCCTGACTATTCCCAGCACAGCCTGCGCCGTACACGCCGAGCAAGCCAAGACTAATCAGACAAATCATCGTTCTCGGCTTCCGTGCTTTCTTCATTCCGTTGACTCCCTGTCCCGCGGATACGGGTCTCCACTATTGCGTTCGATTCTAAAAGGAGGCTGTGGCTTGTCAAAAAACGGCAGGAGAGGTGCTGTGTCGGGCCCGTTTAGATCGGGTCAGGCAGCCGATTCTGTCGGCCGCCTGCGGCGCAACACGACGATCGAGCCACAGATGACGGCCCAGGCCAGCCATCCGACGACATCTCCGATTCTAGAGTAAATCGTCGTTGGTGGTGGCATGACGGGCACATCCTCGAGCAGAGTTTCTGCCCCAGTCACCTCGGTGTGGCTGAGGATTCGACCGACCGGGTCGATAAAGCTGCTAACCCCGGTATTCGTCGCCCGGACCAACGGGATCCGGTGTTCGACAGCGCGCAGGACCGAGAAGGCCATGTGGTGGTACGCGGCTGAACTCTCCCCGAACCAGCCGTCGTTGATGACGTTGATGAACATGTTGGGGTGTTGCTCGGCCAACATGAGTCCGTACTCGGCGATGATGTCCTCGTAGCAGACCATGCCCCCGATTCGGACGTCGATTTCGACGCCATCATCGGTGGTAAACGGCATCCCGATGACACGAGCGCCCTCTCCGTGGAATACCTGCCCCGCCGTTGGGATGACTTCGTAGAAATTGAAGTCGAATGTCCCCCACAGAAACTCTGAGAACGGGACAAACTCACCGAAGGCAAGCAGTACGTTCTTGTCGTATGTGCCGCGAATTCGCCCGTCGGAGTCGACCAAAATCGCCGAGTTGTACGCCGCTCGAGGTGGATGCCAGGGATGGGGGGGCATGCGAGTGCGCTCGGATTCGGTGACCGCCCTCTCGGTCAGCACACCGAAGAGCAACGGCGTATCAAAACCGCGCTGAAGCGCTAACCAGTCGGCTGGTGTTGTGCCATTCGTCCGATCTTCAGTCGGGTCCAGGACAAAATCCGCCTCAGACGGCATGATGAATGTGGCGTCCCGAGTAAGAACCCCCTGGGTCACCCGAGTACTCTCTCTGAGCACCTCGAGATCATCGCTCT
Source organism: uncultured Bradymonadales bacterium (assembly GCA_964503485.1). GTDB lineage: Bacteria > Myxococcota_A > Bradymonadia > JAFGEP01 > JAFGEP01 > CAZDBH01. The sequence continues at coordinate 23,674 of CAZDBH010000053.1, forward strand.
GTTCCGTGCTGACCGGATAGTAATTTGTGTTGACGGCTGTTTCGGGCCAAACGATCAGATCAGCCCCCCGGGCGGCCAACTCGATTGAGTACTGTTGGTGCAGCCGCAGGTTTTCGAGGACGGTGTGGCCCTTCAAGCCGATGCCGAGGTCGGCCTCGACGAGGCCAATTCGGATCGACGGCTGCTCCGCCATCAAGTCATCAACGTCGGCGGTCCGCCAGAATCCGTAAATGAGAGTCAAACCGGCTACTGCCGCGGCAATCGCCAGTGAGATCTTCGGATAGGGGCGATCGCCGCCCTTTCGCCGCTCCAACCACGTCGCTAGCAAGAGAAACAGCGCCGTATTGATCAACACCACAATCCAGGACAGGAGCAGCCCTCCCCCCAGATCTGCAGCCTGGATAAACGGGATCAACGGGTAAGGTGCGTTCCCGATGTACCAGGGAAAGATGAAGAACTCGCGACACACAAACTCAACCGCAACATAGACGGCCGGCACGACCAGGAGCGGCGGGAGTTTCTTTGTTTTGAGCAACGCAGCTGTCAACGCTCCGAAGAACGCGAACTCGATGCCCTGATAAGCTGAAAACAGGACATGGATTGGACCTGCCGCAAACCAAGGCAGCGCTCCAAAAACGATGAGCAACGTATAAATGAAGTGAAACCCGAAGAAGATGATCAACGTGCCAGTTAGCCATCCCCACACAAACGCCTTTCGCGCTGAGACACGCGTCACCACGAACAAGAGCGGCACCAGGCAGATGAAGGTCAGTGGATAGATGACGAACGGTTGAAAGCTGAGTACGAGGAGGAGTGCTGACAATATCGCAGGGATTGCCATTCGCCGATCCCGCCACATGGCCATAAACGGGCGAAACGGAGCGAGGACGCACCATTTGAAGCCCGCACCGATGCGGGACAATACCTTGCCTGCCATCTTAGCTGAGTCCCTTTAGTCTGAGAGACGCAGCCTTCACGACGATCTCAACGGGTAACCGCCCAGGATCCTCCCCATCGACGTCAATGAGGCACTCGAAATCGGCCTCGGCCCGTATCGTCTTCCCGCGGACAAACCTCGTCGAGGGGAGAGCCATATGGTCGCCTTTATAGACCTTGGTCCCATTCATCAGGACGTCGCGTTTGCCGCTCCACGGTGAGACGATGACGTCGAGCAGCCCGTCCTGAAGATCGGCTTCAGGGGCAACCCACATTCCGCCGCCAAAGTACTGACCATTTGCCACCGACACACTCAGCACCTTCTGGGAGCAGACTTCGGCGCCATCCACCGTCACGGTGACCGTCCCTGGACGGTAAGCGAAAAGAGCTTTGGCCGTCCCAATCATAAAACTGGCCTTACCTCCAAGGCGCTTCGTCGTGCGGTTGACGTACTGGTCCACTAGGCCGTTGATACCGAAGCTAGCAATATTTAAGAAAAAACGTCCTTTCTTGCGTCCTTCGTGGTCAATGTAGGAAATGTGACCGGTATCCACTTCTCGAGCGTCGCCCGAGCTCAAAACCCGGGCCCAGGTTCTCAGATCCTTGCCAGCTACCGCCAGACTGCGGCGAAAATCGCCGCCCGTTCCTACGGGTAGGATGCTCAAGGTCGCGTCGGGCGCTAGCGGCTCGAGCGTGTCTGGATCAAAGAAGCCGTTGACGACGGTTCCGTGGGTCCCATCCCCGCCGAGGGAGGCCAGGTTACGGTAGCCTTCGTTCAATGCCTGCCTGGCAAGCTCGGATGCATGACCAGACCGTTCGGTGAACTTGAACTCGAAATCTCCGAGCTCCCGCCGGAGCATCGCTGCATACTGGGGCCACTCTCTCCCGACCCGTTTGTTGGCGGCCATCGGGTTTACGATGATGAACGGGGATTCGCTCAACGGCTAGCTCACACTCGGTATCTCGAGCAGCACGTCGAGTAAGTCGAGGATCTGGATGTCTAGTCCGCGTTCGGCGGCTTGACGGGCCAGACTCGCTCGACACTTCGGGCTTCCAGTAACCACGATATCAGCGCCTGAATCGGCGATATCGTCGATTACCGTTCGGGCCGCCTCGGCTTGAGCCTCAGGTTCGGCCTCGGCCCAACGGCCTTCGGCGCCACAGCAGCGCGCCTCGTCCTTTGCCTGAAACAGGTCGAGCGGCTCGGAGCCGTAGATGTGCTCGACAAGCGTTCTAAGCGCTCCACCGAGCTTCAGCCGTCGAGAAACGAAGCAGCTGTCGTGGATGGCCACCACCGCCTTTGATGTACCCTCGGGAAGCTCGTCTAGGTGGGAGGCGACCCACTCGATCAGATGGCTCACACCTCGTTTGTCCCCGTCTTCGCGCTCGCGGGCTAGCCAGAGCGAGGAGGCGCAGTCGGTGACGACCCTGCCTCGCCCTTTCGCTTGGTCGGCGAACGTCTTCCAGCTCCCCGCGGCCGCTTCTGCTAGTCCTACTTCCCACTCGTGGTATCCGCAGCCAACCATTTTCTTGTCGTGGGGCAGCGCGATCGAGAGACCTGCTGTCGGCAGGTGTTCTAGAACTCGAGTCAGACGTGAGCGAGAATCGTCATCGGCGAGGTGGGCGCATGACGGTAGAAAAATGGCCTCCGCCTCATCTTCGGGAGTCGGCGAGTCTGGGAGTTCGAGGGCGGGCTCGCAGCCACCCACCGGGACACTATAGTTGTCCGGGACCCGCAGCCCACCACCGATGAGTTGGGCTCTCCCGTCGGCAAGGATCTCCGCTACCGGGTTTTCGTGCATGCAGAACGACTGTCAGAGGCCACACGACACACAGTGATTGAGCGTCTCGAGCACCGACGCATCGGCTTCCACCACGTTCTGAGAAACGAGGTTGAGCAACCGCATCAATCCCCACGGCGTCACAGTCTCGCGTGATTCGCCGTGGGCAACGGGGCAGGCAAAGCGGCACAATCGAGGACAGTATGTACAATAGCGGAGTGCGCGCGCGTCAGCGGGTTTGAATGACAGCCCTTCGCTCATGACTGCCCTCCCTCTAGCGGGGCGAATCCCGGCTCGACCGATGCCTTCGGTAGCGAGGCCCAGCAGTAATCAATCCCCTTTAAACTCCGAATACTAGGAAGCAGTTTCTCGAAACTACTTGCTGAAGATTTCGCGAATCCAACGCAAAGATGAGCCCCGTGACAATCGGCATAGAGAATGCGTTCCACCGTTTTCTTCTTTCCCTTCGCCTTGTGCACGATGTCCAGCGTTTCTAACAGTGCTGCGTAGCTACCGCTGACCCGCCGTGACGGGTCCGATTCGGGCGCTCGAAAGTGAGCTTCCG
>CAZDBH010000054.1:0-26746 GCA_964503485.1 uncultured Bradymonadales bacterium
GTCTTGTCTTCGGAGGACAGTTCCTCGGGTTGGGGGACGGCACCAACATCACTAGTGTGACTTGTCACTGAAGCTGCGGTGATTTCTTCGCCGGACGGTAGATCCGGTTTGACCTCGGTGGGTTCGACCGGGACAGGAGCAGGAGCCGTGATGATTGTTGGCTGGCGCGGCGGGGAGGTGACTGGGACGGCTGGTTGGGTCTCCTCGGCCAGGGCCGGTTCATCGTCGCCACCGTTGATCACCCTGTTGGCCCCCCAGATCACCGCAATGCAGAGGACTATCGATACCACGATCGCTGGCCACAGTGGGGCCGAGCGTGTATCCGACGGTCTTGACGCAGGCCTCACGGTCGCCTTCGGGGCCTCGGAGTCGGCCGCTTCGGCCCTGGCGGCATCGGCTCGTGCAGCCCGCGTGTCGATGCTGGAACAAACGGCGGCGGCATCGGATAGCTTCAGGGATTCCAGGACTCGGATGTAGGTCACGGCATTTGCCGTGGCACTGAGTCCAAACAGCAGAACAATGCAGACCGCGTGCAGCACCGCCAAGACGCTATCGTGACCCGAGAGCCCAGCGACGTCGGCATGATTCAGTGCGCTAAGCCCCCCGATGGTAACGACTGACACCAGAGACAGAAGGAGAAGCAGGGCCAAAATGGACTTTCGATGCCCTCGTGTCAGCAACCAGCTCTGGTCCATAGCGGCAATCGGGCCAAGTCGCTGCACGACTGCTATCGGCACGGTAAGATACAGGCCGGAACACAACCCGGCGTACGACAGCACAGCGGTTCCGTAGGTCGCCACCAGCAGAAGGCTGACACCGTCGCGACCAATTCCCGGAAACGCTTTGGTCACCGCGAATCCAACGAAGAAGGCTGCCGCCATGAGGATGGCCCCGAGCAGGGCCAGCGTGAGAGTGCACACCACACCGGTAAAGATAGACCTAATAAGGCGCGACATACCGACGTCGACCGTATGTGCTACGGAGGCCTTGCTCCTACTCAGGCGGACGGCCACCGCAAAGACAACCATACCCGCCAGGATCTGGGGTCCGGGCAACCATGGGATATTCAGTGCACCGAGTAGCTGCTCACCCGCGGTCATCTCGCCGAAGGTAACGAAACTCGGGCCTCCGCTGGGCATGATGAGTAGCAACGCCCCAACGAAAATCAGTGACACAATCGCCAGTACGATACTGAGCAAAGCGACGGCGGGGAAAGACCGAAACCAGGTCGCGATACTTCGCCCAAAGAGGGCCAGAATGCCTACCTTCCGATTCCAGCGAATCTCTGTGTCTTTCCAAGCCGTCGTCCCGTCCAACGGCTTGGGTGTCCGGGTGCGCAGGCTGGTCGGGGTCGGCCGAGGCCGAACCGCCTGAGTCGCCGCTGGCGTGTCTGCTCTGACAGCTTCATAGGGCGAGCTCGAAACGGGAAGGACGCCCTCCTCGAGCGGCCCGTCGCAATGAATGCACTTCGTCAGTGAAGCAAGAGGGGCCGCCCAACCGCATTGCATGCATCCACGTTGCTGCTCCATCGTCTCTCTCTCTCGTTGTGGACCTCAGTCCTCTGGCGCCAACGAATCGTTACTCGAAGGCTCGATGCACCGTTGGCCTCGCAAGACGATCCCTATCTGACTAGACCATGGGTTCTTTAGTTTTTCGCAGCATTGACGCGGGGGAGAAGCTCTCACCTCTCTCAACGAGGTACGCTAGCTCGGCGAAATCGGTTTGGCAATTGGTAAGATTACCCACAAGAACTAAGCGATTTGAGCGCTTTTTACCCACAAGAACTAAGCGATTTGAGCGCCTTTTACCCCACAAGAACTAAGCGATTTGAGCGCTTATTACCCACAAGAGACTAAGCACTCGAGAGCAGGATTCCGTTGGGAGGGGGGGTGACCCCTGGACCACCGAGCGCCCCGACTCTGGCACACGAGATACGAGGGCTTCGCCGTTTCCCCTGAAATCTCGATTCTTTGCCTCGGTAGGAGCCCGCTGGCATCATCTGTTCAAATCTATTTGAGGGAGAAACGAATGAAAGCGCTTCACATCGGAGTTTGGGGAGTACTCATCTGCTGCTTAGTTATTCCACCCGTATGGGCAGGCGAAGCGGCAACCTCCGACGAATCTGACGGTACCTATGAAGTTAACGCCGACCAGCTCGACTCAGACTGGAACCATCAAGCGGGCGAAATCACGACACGATTCGGCCTGGACTTCACGGCCGCCGCGGGATTGGGCGGTGATGATGGGTTCTCTGTTGCCGACGACCTGGCCATCGGATTGGCGGCTGGGGCAGGCTACTTCCCCATCGACCAGCTTTCAGCAGACTTAGACCTCGGTGGCACACTGACCTTTGCCGATTCCAACATCGATTTCTCTGCGATCTCACTGACTCCCGGCGCACACTACTACCCCATTTCTGAAGTCTTCCTTCGACTGGGTGTCCCTTTCATTGTGACCGACCCGTCGAGCGTCAATGTGCTGGGTGGAATTGGATACGAATACCCGCTCAATGACAGCCAGACACTGGTCGGCGAGATTGATCTAACCTACCCACTGACCGGTGATGGAAGCGGTTTCATTACCGTAGGTGGCGGAACCACGTTCAGTCTCTAGCCGTCAGCTCGGACCGGGTGGCCCATCGATCAGGGTGACGCACCGTTCGGCCGCCCTTCGAATCTCGGGCGCCAATCTATTGAGGTCCAAACACTCTCCGAGCTGGCGCCTATCGCCCTCCCAATTGATCACACGAGCGTATTCAGAGGCAGAGGCGTAATCGTCCAACTGGGCCAATGCGTCGGTGTCGCCGCGCGCGCTCGCCTCTGCAAACTGTTCTGTCTGAGTCAGGAAGTCGACTAGCGACGCAAGACGACGGCGTTCGGCGGGCGTAGCCCGCAGCATGTACCAGAGGTTGAAGGCTCGATCGGCGACCTGGAAGCCGGTCTTGCTTGCCGGATGATATGGGACCTTCTGCACAATGCCCTGTCGTGTGAGCCGGCTCAGCTGGGACGACACGGCGTTTACATCCAGGTGTATTCGGTCTGCCAACTCCCCGGCGGAGAGGGGGTCCCAATTGCGTGCAACCCCATCCAGAACGCGCTGAGCTTGGGGCGGCAGCGCGGCCAGTCTGCCGCGGTAGTCTGGCGTGTAGTAGTCGAGAATCCGGGCCAAATCCGCCAACGGACCGTCACTGTCGCCGGAAGCCAGCACCGCATAGAAGAGAACGGTGGCTCTGACATTGCCGCGGGTCAGGGCGTGTATCACCCGAACTCGAGCCGGATTCGAGTTCACCTCGTCGATCACGTCGCTCCGACCCGCGCCGTTGGCATACTCTCTCAGCAGTGTGAACGCCTCGGATTCGGGCATGCCGCCCAAAGTATGGATCGCGAAGAAATCGTAGAACGCCTGATCGTATCGATAGGTGGCTTCGACGGCACGGGAGCTGGTCCCGATGACTACGGGGCCCTCATCCTCCGAGAGGGCCTCGCGTAGGGCCCATTGGTCGTCCCTGAGCCGCTCGAAGACGAGGTCGATATTGTCCAACAACAGCACGAGCCGCTTCTTGAGCCGAGCCGTGCTCTGTTTGAGGATGCGCAAGGCCTGTGCCGAACGGCGGTCTTCAGGTTCTGAAGGAAGGGCGCGAACGAGCCGATCCAACGTCGCGGCCTGGTCTTCCAATCCCGCCGATCGGTAGGACTCGCCCAGAGCCACCAGGCAGTTGCACCATAAATCCGAGAGCCGCCCGATATTGTATTGGCGTTCGGGGAAGGCCAATGCAACCCAGCGCTTCGAGAGTTCCGCGTCCGATTCGATTTCGCTCCGGATCCGCAGCAAGAAAGCCGTCTTGCCCGAACCGGGCGCCCCGACGATGAGGTTGTGCTGTCCACCGGTGGACGCCCCCACACCTCTGAGTTCTTCTGTGATCTGCTGCAAGAGCCTGTCTCGACCGACGAAGCGAGACAAGAGGGCTTCTCGACTCAGCAGCCGAGGTTGGTAGGCCAGCAGACCGTCATGTTGGAAGGATGGCTGGTCGCTCATGACAACACCCGCGTACGCCAGAAGTCGCGCAACAGGACCGACCTGAATTGGTACTTGCCGTCCTCCTCCACCAGGTAGCCATCACTGTTCAAGATATCGAGAAGATAGCGCAACCGCTCGCTGCGATCGTCGGGATCCTGAATGTGCTGGGACAGAACTTGGCCCAAAATCGATGCCGACACGCCGACTGTGCTCTGGGCAGCGACGTTGAGTAGGTCCAGGGCGAAGTCGCTATCGGGTTTGCCTAGCTCCGCTTGGATGCGTTGGCGCCAGTAGTCGAAGTAGGCCTTTTTGGCTGGCGAAAGCAGGATTTCGATCGACTCGTCTACCTGAGTCACCGTGGGAGGCTTGCCGCTATCGGTCCACATGGTGCGCAGCTCGGCGAACACGAGCTGTAGATAGTAGGGAATCGGCCACCCGATTCGTTCCAAGATTCGCTGCCGCACAGGCTTGTCGAGGGTGAACCCATACGATGTTGCCAGCGCGACCAGGAACGACTCGGCTGTTTCGGCACTGAAAGGGCCGAGGTGGACGAGGCGGAGGTCGTTGATGGTATCCCCTAGGTTGAGGCGGGAGGCGACTGTATCGAGTCCGATTGAGCCCGCTAGCACCCATCTCACCAGTGCTTCCTCGCTCTGGGTCTGCCTGACCTCGCGGAACCAGTTCAGGAAGTTTCGCGCCGAGGAACCGGATTCGTCCCTGCGAACGAGGGAGTTCACGAAGACGGGCAGCTCGTCGACCATGAGGACCCAAGGTTCGTCCAAGTCGGCCAGTGCGCGGGCGAGGGCTTTGCCGAGATCGGCCCACTGCTCGGCAGCGTCGTCGTGGAATTCGACGGTGGCGCCGAGGAATTCGACCTTGCGGATCTTCTTGACCAAACGACCGAGAGAGCTGTCGGCAATCCGTTGAACGACTTTGCCGCCGCCATCGAGGGAGGCTACGGCCTGGTAGAGTTTTTCGACGAAGGTAATCTCGTGTCGGACATCGGATACGCTGAGATAGGCCGCGCGAAAGCCGTTTGCTTCGGCTCCATCGATCAGTTTTTTCATCAAAGAGGTCTTTCCGACCCGACGGGGCGCCAACAGAAGGAGGTTGTCGGTCTCGAGATATCGCCAGATCCGGGCCCGCTCCTGCTCCCGATCGAAGAAGTTACCTCCGCTGACCGGTCGCCCCACTGTGTTTTTCAATATCGCCACCACAACACCTGTTCATTTGTTCAGCCAACCAGAACGCATGACACACCCTACCGCAAAATCAATCTTGTTGTAAATCAACTCTGTTTTGCTGAATACGGGGCCCGATTTAGAAGGTTGGGTGCCTTGACCGTAGCGGCTCGAGGGGGATCTCACGGGAGTAGTGAGTGGTTGGGAGGCTGGGGGTGACTTCGTGAGTCGCCCGAGTGCTGGGACTAACGATTCTCGAAGAACTTAGCGTTCAGCTCGATGTAGTTTTCCCATTTCTCTGGGACTTCTTCGTCCTCGAAAATGGCTTCGACGGGACACTCTGGTTCACAGGCGCCGCACGAGATGCACTCCTCTGGGTCGATCCAAAGTTGGATCTTGTCGCCATATTTCGCCTTGAGGGCGTCTTCGCCGCCCGCTTCGCGAACCTCTCGGATCTCTTCGAGAGGGGCTGGACCGTGTATACAATCGACGGGACAAACATCGACACAAGCAGTGTCGCAGACACCGACGCATGGTTCGGCGATGATATAGATCATGAAACAGCTCCTTGCTGAAACCAATTGCCCTTCAGGGTCCGGGTCAATATATGAGTAGAGCGCGTGCAATTCAATAAAGACAGAGTGGACAATTTGGCAGCCCAGTATGGTTTTGATCCGTCGCACCTGGAGAAGGCCGCCAAAACGATAATCGATGGCGGGATTGTCGCGTTTCCCACGGAGACCTTCTACGGCTTGGGGGCGCGATACGACTCGGCATCAGCGCTTGGGCGGCTGTGCGAGATCAAGGAGCGGCCCAACACTTCACCATTTGGTCTGCTGGTAACAAACTGGGCGATGGCCGAGCGACTGGTCGCTCCCGGGGTAGGGCGAGACGCGACGTTTCGGCGGTTCACTGAACAGATCTGGCCGGGTCCCGTGACCCTTGTGCTCCCTGCTGCCGAAGGACTCGACGACGCAATCCAGGGCGAAAACGGGGCCGGGCGGCCGACTGTGGCCCTGAGGGTTTCGCCGCATCCCGTCGCCCACAGTCTAGTCGAGTGGGTCGGTAGGCCAATCACATGTCCCAGCGCAAATCACCGAGGAGATGCGCCTGCGGCGACCGCCGAGCGCGTTCAATCTAGCGGTCTAGCCGGGTTGCTTGATTTCGTGTTGGATGCGGGCGAAACTCCAGGCGACAAAACGTCGACAATACTCGAGTTGAACGAACGCGCTGCGCGAATACTGCGGCAGGGAGCGGTGTCAGCGGTTGCTTTGAGCGGACCACTGGCAACTCTGGGGGTGGCCCTCGATGGGAACGAACGATAGACGAAGGAGGAGATCTTGATCGAGATTCGACCCTTTCGTGGAATCCGTTATGATCTGATTCGCGCCGGAAATCCGGTGCATCTCGTATCCCCGCCCTATTCGATTCTCAGTGGTGAACTCTACGATAGATACGCAACGCGCTCACGAAACAACGTCGTGCACCTCTGCCCACGCCGGGAGGCCGACAATGACAGTAACGTCAATCGCCTGAGTCGTCAGCCGACGATGAAACTCAGTGATTGGCTGCGAAATGGCTTGGTCAAAAAGGACGACCGGCCCAAGTTCTACGCCTACGAACAGACCTGCTGGGGATCTGAAGGCCGAGCGACATGCCGCGGGATTCTCGGTTTGCTGCGGTTGGATCCCAACAACGGCCAGCTCGTACTGCCCTACCACGAGTCGGAACGTCCGAGCCGTTATGGTCACGATCAGCTATTGCGAACTGCAATGGCCAATATCTGCCCCGTTTTGGCGCTGTACGACGATCCGGACGGCCAGCTCAACGACCTACTGCTGTCGGATCATTCACCCTTTCCAGACATGGCCCTGACTGACGACTTCGACGTCGAACATCGGGTGTTCACGTTGGGGGGCCGAGAACAGATGGCCGGCGTTCAGGACTTCTTCAAAGATCGCGAGTTGATTGTCGGCGAAGGGCAAGCGGCCTACCAGGCTGCCCTCAACTACCAGAAGACGCGCCGTCTCACCGAGAAGACGCCGCAGACCGAGCCCCAACCCTACGACTATGTCATGGCGCTGTTCTGCAACTCGAACCAACCTGGACTCTCCATTCGAGCGTACCATCGGGTCTTCAAGGATCTTCCCGGGTTCGATTTCGCCAAACTGGTCAAAGCGCTCAACAAACTCTTTTACCTCAATCCGGTTCGCTCGCTGCGCGATATCGACGGGATGATGTCAGACTTGCGGGACGCGGGTCGTGATCGCCCGGCCTTCGTGATTGTTGGCGGCGGAGCCGTGGGGAGACGAGCCGGTTACGTGACGAGTTTGGATCGGCGTAAAGCGTCCGAATTCCTCGCTGACGTGCCCGCCTCAGATGCCCGGCGTCGACTGGATGTCACGCTGCTCGAGCACATGATTCTGCAATCTCTCATCGGTTTGTCTGCTAGCGAGGCGGAGGAGCAGGGGTACGTCGAGTACTTCACCGATGCCAAGGAAGCCGCCCAGGCGGCTCGCTCCAAAAAGGCGCAGCTCCTGATCTTGATGAAGCCGACACCCATGTCGGCCATCCGCGATGTGTGCGCGTCCGAAGACCACCTTCCACCGCACACAGCTGCGTTCGGCATATTCTAACGCCGCCGATTCACTCTGTCACGAACTGGACGCTGCCAATACGATGCCTGGGGTTTCCCGCCCCTCCGCTGTGCTCCGGACAAAGCCCTGAGCCTAAAGCGCCCACAGATAGGACACTTTGAAAAACACACCCCGCGAGATGAGATTCCATCCATCGGACACGTCCTCGACGTCGCGGTAACCCAGGAAAAGCACGGTGCCAGGTGAGGGGATGAAACTCAGCAGTGTATCGAAGCTGAGTTCATCGTCGGGATGCACATGTTCGGTGATGAAGCGCAGATTCCACTCGTTCGAGAACAAGTAGGTCATCTTGAATCGCAAGATGCGTTGATTCGATAGGCTTTCAGTGAACAGACCGTCCTCGTAGAGGCTCCGGAGCCGAATTCGAGCGTACAAATCGAGCTGAGAGATCGGTCGCGAACTCACATCGCCAGTGAACCCGAACGATTGGCCTAGAATGGGGCTGCCATCGGGCCAGAGGTCCGAGTCTCGCACGATCGATTCACTGACCGACAGTGACACACTAGGTGAAAACTCCGGCAGGTAGTCCGTCCATATGCTGAAGTGAGACGACGGGTAGTGGAACGTCTCGCCCTCGTAGTCCTCGTAGTTGTACAGCACCTCGGCGAAGAACATGGTTCGGTCGCCGAAGTCCCAGAACACGTTCGCCTCGGAGTAACCTTCGACTGGCGCCCCACCGTCGGGATCGAGAAGCACCTTGCCGTTGATTCCGGGTGAGATGAACCGAAAGCCAGACCGTTCGCTGCGGTGATAGTAATCGCCCTTTGCGAACAGGCTGTGAAACCCTGTTCGTCTGATGAATCCAGCTTCGTCGCGGAAATCGTCGCTCACGAAATCGTGAGAGAGCTGTGCCCGCCAGTGCTCGATCTCCCAAACCGCGCTCTCACGGGTGAGAAAGCCGGTCCTTTCGGCGTCTTCGAAATCCTCAGACCAGGTTGCCGCAGTTCCGGCCTCGAAGACCCAGTTGCCAAGCTCCAGTCGAGCGTCCGCCCCCGCCAGTCGGCTGAAAGCGGTCTCTTCGCCCGTGTATTCCCTGTCGACGAGTAGGATTCCTACCCGGGAACTGTCCAGTACGTCCTGTTGGAGGCGGACAATGCTCGTCGTGGCCTGAACCGACGAATCCCCGTCGTCGCGTTCAGGCACGGTGAAGCCATCGTCGAGAATGGAGTCGGGTGGCTCGAGGTCATATCCCACAAGAACCCCAACTCGCGTTCGTTCGGCGATATTGCCTGTCAGCTTCAGCCCCACCAAGGGTTGATTTATTGAGCGGGTGTACACCAGAGATCCCACGTCGAATATGTCGGCACCCTCGAGAAAGAAGGGCCGTCGTTCAGAAAGAAACGTGGCGAAGCGCTCGTTCAGAGTGATCTGTGATGGATCCGCCTCGACCTGACTGAAGTCTGGGTTGAACACGGCGTCCAGCGAGAGGGCTGGGCCGAGGGCGTAGCGCGCGCCCAGACCGTAGCTGGCTTCAACGCCACAGCCGCCCAGTGTGCCTGGCCCCGCCTCGAATTCGCATCCGGCGTTCGATACATCTGGGTCGTCGAGCCAAGATAGTGTGAGATTCGGAAGCAGCTGAAAGTCGCTGCCCGACCGGATGTCTGTCAGCTCGACAACGCCATACTGAGCAATCGTGTTGTTCTGTGACAGGTCGAGCGAGGTCCAGCGGGCCTCCTCCTGCGATGACCACAGCCATCTACTGACCTGCAGACCCCAGACCTGGTCTGCAGCTTCAGAGAACCGGAGGTCCCGAAACGGGATTCGAACCTCGACCGTGTAACCCTCGTCAGTGTGGGCCACCTCGGCGTCGAAGGGCGTGTTCCAGGCTCGGTCGGTTCCCTGACCCGCAACATAGCGCTGATCAGCCAGGCTGCCCGCAGCGGAAATCCGGAATTGATACGCTCTCTGGGTGTCTCGGAACGTATCCAAGCTGATGCCCACATAGTCGCCGCGAGGTCCGTCGTCTCGGGGGCTGAGCGCGATATGGCGCTCGGCTTCGGGCACCTCGCAATCGAAGCCGACGTAGAGTGCTTCAGCTGTGTAGAAGAAGCGAGCCGTGGTCTGGTATGCGGGGAAGCCCTCAGTCACTGGCGTCGTGCGCACCAGGGGTCCGATGCGAGTCGCTTCGCCCCAAACCGCCTCACTCAACTCGCCGTCGATCGATATCTCGGGAGCGGAATCGTATCGCGGCGGAGCCAACAGGGCCTCTTGGGCAGTGGCGGTGGTCGCGAAGTACAAGAGGGCAATAACACCCGTAGCGATAGTTCGAGCTGACAATCTGAGCCTTTTCCGAATGCTGTTGGCGCGGGCAGAACTGCGACTCGAGCTGACATATTCCAATGGGCTGGTAGATGTCAATCGGTGCTGTTGCTCCAAGCGATCTTCAGATATCAACCGGGGGCTTTCTTGCCTTTGTTTTGCATCATGATCGCGAGGGGTTTGAGGGACTCAGTGTGCTCGAAGACAATCTTCAACGTCGCCATCAAGGGGACACTCATGACCATACCCCAGAAGCCCCACAGCCAGCCGAAGAAGACGAGCGAGAAGAGAACGAAGATCGGACTCAGGTCGAGGCGATCGCCCTGAAGCTTGGGCTCGACACCGTTACCGATGCCCTGCTGCACCGCGATCAAACCGGCGGCGATGTAGGCCGTCTTGGTCGGATCGCCGAACTGTAGCAGCGAAATCGTGATCGGGATCAGGGCCGCGATTGCAGATCCGACTGTGGGAATGAAGTTCAGCAAGAAGCCCAAGAATCCCCAGAAGAGAGCGAAGTCGACGTCGAAAAACCACAGCACAGTGAACATGAGGGTGCCAGTCGCAGCCGACAGTAGAATTTTGGCAGCAATGTAGCGCTGTACCTGGATATTGACCTGGCTGATGATGTCCCGCATCTGATCGGCTTTTTCAGACGAGAATGCCTGGGACAGGTTGTTCATCAGGCTCTTTCGACCCAACATGATGAAGATCATGTACATCACGACCAGTACGAGATTGGCCACGAAGTTGATTACGGAGCCGAAGAGCGTTTTGGTCGTATCGCCCAGCGCAGTCGAGACTTTGCCGACCCAGTCCACCCCCTCGACCATGGGAGCAAGTGGTCCGAGGTTGGCGATCAGCGACTCGGCCAGCCCCTCGAGTTGTTCCACGTATCTCGGCATCGCCTCCTGGATCTCGCCGATGGTCTGAACGATCACCAGATTGAGCAGCACGAGGAAACCGACAATCACGAGAAGACTCGCGGGCATGGTGAGTCCCTCGGGTACCTTGAAACGCTTGAGGAAGTTCATGAGCGGAAGAATCAGATAACAGAGGAAGATCGCCAGGACCAACGGGATCAATACCCCCGCGGTAGCCCTCAGCGCCGCTGCTGCCGCAATCGCAACAAGCACAGCCAACAGGGTCGTGACCGCGTTGGAGCGCCGCTGTTGGTGCGGTTTCATCGCCGGCGAAGGAGCGGGTGCAGAGGCTTTCTCGGAGTCCGCCTCAACTGGCTCGTCGTTTTTTGCGGGAGTTTCTTCTGACATGGGGGCATTTTGCGCGCTCGTCCCGAGCCCACCAAAAAAACGGGAAGAACTTCGTTGTCCTCCGGTGTTTCACTGCGTTAGATCGAACGAAGTGTTCCAAACGTTGAAGGCTAGGGGTAGTCCGACAACAAAACTGGAGTGGTACCGTGAGCAGGACATTTGAAATTCACATGAAAGAGGATCCAGCGGTCGTACTGGATCGAGCTAAAGCAGCCGCCAAGCGGAGCGGCGCTCTTTTCGAAGGCGATCTCGAGAGCGGAACGTTCTCTGGCAGTGGCGTCGAGGGAACCTATGTGATCGAAGGCTCACTCATTCGCCTTACCGTCACTGAAAAGCCCCCGGTGATACCCTGGTCAATCGTTGAGACCATGGTCCACAGTTTCTTCGCCCCAGCGCCCCAGTCGAGCAGTTCCGGCGACAAGGCCGGCAACACCAAGGCGAAACCGAAGACGCCGGAACAGGCAGCCAAGCGCAAAGCGAAGGCAGACGAGGTCATCAAGGAACACATCTTGTGGTCAGTTGGCGTGGGCCTCGTTCCCATACCCCTTTTTGACGTCGCCGCAGTCACTGCCCT
The DNA here is from genome assembly GCA_964503485.1 of uncultured Bradymonadales bacterium. Classification (GTDB taxonomy): domain Bacteria; phylum Myxococcota_A; class Bradymonadia; order JAFGEP01; family JAFGEP01; genus CAZDBH01. Next base: position 11,957 of record CAZDBH010000054.1, read on the forward strand.
CCAGATCGGTATGCTCAAACAACTCTCGAAACTCTACGACGTCGACCACGACCAAGAGTCGGGCAAGATTTTCGTAAGTGCCCTGGCCGGAACCAGCGCGGCTAAGATTGGCGCCAGCTTGATCAAGGCGATCCCCGGCGTTGGTTCGTTGGTGGGAAGCGTCTCTATGTCAGCCCTGTCAGGCGCGTCGACCTACGCGCTCGGCCAGGTGGCCTGCACCCAGCTCGAAATGCGTGGCACCCTCAAGGGCGTCGACCTCTCTGAAGCCAAGAAGGCGTACGAAGAGGCCTTCGAGCGCGGCAAAGAGGTCGTCAAAGAGGTCGAGAAGAACCGCGATGCCGCCGCCGAAGACGGTAATGACCCGGTTGAACGCCTCAAGAAGCTAAAAGGGCTGCTCGACAACGGGCTGATCACCGAGGACGAGTTCCAGACCAAACGCGCCGAAATCCTGGCGAACATCTGAACCCAAAACCCCCATCGACTTTCCGAATTCGAGGATCCCGGCAGGCCCAAAAAAACCCGAAATGGTTTGTTCGGGCCCCTGCGGATCTGTTTCGCTAGCCGTGACCCTGCGGACTGATCTTCTAGCCGAAAAAGGCGCGTCAATTGTCTTGACCTGGGCTGATCGTCCGTTAGTATTGCGCCGCTTCTGGGGCCGTAGCTCAGTTTGGGAGAGCGCTAGAATCGCACTCTAGAGGTCGTGGGTTCGAGCCCCATCGGCTCCACTAGTTAGGAAAGCCAGGGACGGCGGTATAAAGCCGAACGGCGCTGATCGAAAGGTCAGCGCCGTTCGTGGTTTGGTGAGCTCCGTGTAAGGCCCGCTCCAATGGTTGAGCACTCCCTCCTTTCGCAGGGTGAAGGACGTTAGCGCGCATCGCCCCACTGCTGAGTGATGCCCGCTATCGTTCGAACCGGCCTTTTGCTACAGTGTTCGCCGTCATGCAGGGTACCGCAGTCAGTTGTGCAGTTCTCGCCTTGGCTTTTTGGGTTGTCGCCTGTGGGGAGGACGGCACAGAAGCGAACGGCACCGCCGACTCTACCGAAAGCCAGGACGGCAACCAAACCACAGACAACGACGAGACTGCAGCCGGGCTCGTCGCCCCCACCGGACTGCGGGCATTGGACGGAACCGCGGCAGAAGGCATCTTCTTGTCTTGGGACCCAGTCGCGGGAGCGACCGCCTACGACCTGATTCGCGACGGCGAGGTCATCCTACGACTCGAGGAGACGAGCACCGTTGATTTACTCGGCGAAGCGGCCGCCCCGGATTGTGAGGCGGTCTCTCTCGAGGCATCTAGGAGCCAGGCCAACAATCGCATCGATGTGAGATGGCAGCTCGAAGACGTCGCGCCCGAAGATCGGGAGCATGCCTACCAGGTAGCCGCGGTCGACGCTGAAGAGCGGGTAGGGCCGGAGTCAGACGCTAAGACTGGTCGATTGATCGCGCCCACGCTCTCGGGCGTGAGCCTCCGCGCGGGCGACGGCGGCCCGTGGCTTCCTCAGAACGGTGTCTCAGTCTACATGGATCGCGAGCCGCCTTACGTGCTCACCGCAGGTCGAGCCGTTGCCACCGAAGGCAGGTCGAGCGCCGGTGTGAGTCTTCAACTAGAAGGTTGGGGTTATGGTCCCGATGGTGGCGTGGACTACACCCTCCGAGTCGACTTCAGCGACGGCCAACAGTGCACGACCGAGCCTGTCACAGGTCGTTTGGCCGAAGCGGACGCTTCGCAGCTGTCGTTTCAGTGGGAGTGGGCAGAAGGCGATGGTCCGTTCAGGGAGCTGAACGGATTGACAACCGAGGAGGCCTTCGACAACACGGCCTCGGAGAGTGGGGACCACAGAACCTATCGCTGCGTCGTCACAGCGCCGCTGGGTGACCCGATTGTCTCGGAGTCGGCGGTCGGGTGGCGAAGTATCGTGACTTTTACGGGCGGTTTCGCCGCCCTGGAGCCATACTGGGCCGATGATGACCCGCCGGTGACGATCGATCTGGGTAGTGTCGAGGAGGACATCGCCCCGACCTGGACGATGGGTTACGCAGCAGATTTTGACGGCGACGGGACGAACGAGTTAGTGGCCTCGTCAGTCACGTACGTTGAGGCTGTCTCCCGGTCTGTCGGCATGGGAGTGGACGGTGACCAGCTGGAAGCAATCGACTGGCTCGAAATACCGAGCGCAAACATTCAGGCGGTGGTCGATCTGGACGGTGACAACCATGTGGACCTCTTCGCCCAGCCGGTGGATGCATGGACCGTCCTCGGATATGGCAGAGGAGATGGGTCCTTCGACTGGCCCGACTTTGGCCTGAGCGATACGGAGCTGTTTCCCCAGGGCCCAGGAATTAACATAGCCGACATCGACGACGACGGCTGGCTCGACCTATTAGTCGTGAACGAATTGTGCGATGAACCGTGCCTGAATTGTTTCGACGCCAGTGTATTGCTGCGAACTGGACTGCGACACTACACCGAATCACACCACCTCTTTACCGATCACGGTGTCGGCCCAAGCTGTGCCCTGTGGAGTGGCAACCTGGGCGGCGACCGGGTGATGATCGCCGCTGGCGAGCGAGCCTGTTCCTCCCGAATTCGGCCCAATTTCTATCGCATGTCGGGACTCGACGCCGATGGGTATCCTCTTTGGGAGCACAGCGACGGACCGATAACCGGGGAGCGCAACGAGTTCAACAACTGGGCTTCGATGGGGGCCGCGGGGGGCGACTTGAATGGTGATGGTCACATGGATTTGATCGTCAGCGCGCAGGAAGGCACGCTCTCATACCAGGGCGCTGAAGAGTTTCCACTCGTCGAGACGAGCGACCTATCAGTCGCATGGCAGTTCCCTGGAGACCTAGACTACCCCATGATCGCTTGGGGACTAGCCATCGTCGACTTCGATCGCGACGGCCTCCAGGACATGCTGGTAACGAACGGTATGGACAACTGGGAGATGTACGAATTGATCGGACCCGAGTGGGTCACGCTCTACTGGAACCAAGGCGGCGACTGGCACTTCGAGGAAGTGAGCACGGAGGTGGGCCTGGACCGACGAGGCGACACCATGTCGCTCACTATCGACGACATCGATCGCGACGGAAACGTCGACTTCCTGGTCGGTGGGCAGATGAGTATGCCCGTCTTCTACCGAAACGAAGTCGATGGCCCCGACGGGACCACCATTCGACTGATTGGAACGACCTCCAATCATCTCGGTATGGGGGCTCGGCTCCTCGTCGAGCCAGGCAATCGCGGCAGAACACAACACTACGAGATGAATACCTTGGGCAGCCCCAACGCGGTCTCTACACCGCTGGTTTTCGCAGCTCCAGGCTCTGAAGGTCCCATCGAACGAGTGACAATCACATGGCCTACGGGACTGACCCAAGTCGTGCACGACGTGCCCTCTGGCTACTACGTCATCGAAGAACCGATCAGCATCAAGGTCGAGCCGGCTGGCCGGCACCTCGAGGCGGGGGGCGAGGAACGGGCCGTTGTCCGTGCCTGGGCCCGTCTGCCCGATGGCAGCGTCGACCGTACCGCCGAGGTCACATTGCGATTGGCCTATGGGACGGGCGAGGTCGACGACGGAATGACGCAAGAGGAAGACGGTGGCTGGCGCTTCGACGTGATCCCGCCCGCCGAGCCAGGCACTGGAGTACTCGAGGTCAGCATCGACGGTGAGCCCCTGCTTATTCGCCCCAGGATTTGGTGGGACTGAGCTTCCGCCTCAGAATCCACATCATCGAAAACAGGACCATGAGAGCAAGCCCACCACCTTGCGATCCAACACTGCAGCCGCTGCCCTCTCCCCGCGCCGATGGGTTCTGCCCTTCGGTGGCACCCTCGGCAGAGGTCGAGTCATCGCTTGGGCCCTCCGAGTCAGGTTCTGGGCTGTCGACGTCCTCTACGACCTGGTCGGTTGTGCCAGCATCCATGTCGTCTTCTGGTTCGGCGTCGTTTTCGAGCTCTTCTACAGTCTCTCCGACATCAGCCGGCTCAGGCTCGCCGGGTTCGATGACTTCGTGGAGGTAGCTACCGCAGGCTGGATTCGGCGACCACCCCCCAGCCCGTTGACGCATCGCCGTGATATAACTGCCGGCCCCGAAACCAATCATCGGCACGTTGTTCCGGTAGTCGCCGGTCGAGGTGTCGTAGTTCTCGGCGATGAGCAGATAGTTGTGGAGGCTTTGGTCACGCACCCAGTTCTGCACTTCGTCGGCGAACTCGTTGTGCCCCATGTGGCGCGCGGCGAGCGACGCTCGCAGATCGATGAAAACCCACTCGATTGAATCGTAGGAGCCGCCATAGGGGGTAAGGTCGTGCGCATCATGCTCATCGTCGTTTCGAGCCCAGCCCGGTCCGACGCCGGTGCTCAGGTTTGCACGTAGGCCATCGAACGTGGCGCGAGCGGTTTGGCCCGCTGGGTCGAAGAGTCCGAAGTTGATGGCCTCGATGACGGCGGCGTCCCAATAGCCGGTACCTGCCGCGAGCTCGCTCGGGTTGGATGCGATCGCCCCATTGCTATCACGCAGTGAGGTGAAGATGGACCGAATCAAATCGCGACCGGCGGACTCGAATCGCGCGGCAGAGTCGTCGTCACCCATCTGGTTCGCAATCCAGGCCGCATCGCACAGGCCTCGTGCTGCAGCGATACTGGTATAAGCAAACTGTTTCTCTTTCCCCTCCCAGTGGACCTCCCAAATCGAGGAGTCCGCGCGCAGCAGGCCGTTCTCCGAGGAAACAAGCCCCTCGGCGATACCGGCCACGCGGTCCCTCAGGGTTGGCCAGTACTCAGAGAAGCCCGCTGAGTCCCCGGTTTCTTCCAAATAGTGGCGCAGAGCCCAAAGGAAGAGTCCGTAGCCATCGAACTCAAAGTTGAAATCACCGTCGCAAAGGGTGTCGCTCTCTTCTAAGCCGAAGCCAAAGTAGCGAGTCAGAGACAGGGCGTAGTCTTCGAGTGGGATACCTTCGAGTTCGTCATAGTCGGCGTAGCGACCCGCTTCTGCCTCGAGAAAGAAGATCAGGCCATTTCGGGCTTCCTCGAACAGACCACCATCGGTCAGGCCAACGATGGCATAGGCGCCATCCCGGACCCAGGCATAGGCCCATTCCCCGGGGGGGAGGCTGGCCAACAGGGCGCCGAATCCGCGGTGATTGCGAACGTCATTCTCGGCCGATAGAACTTCACCGTCGTGCCATACGTACCGGTCAGTACCAGGCACGAGTTCGGTGGCTTCGAACGCCGAGTTCTCTCGCACCTGAGCCATACGGAGGATGGCGGCACTGTGACGGAAGAGGTCTTCCTCCGGGTCGGTCAATCCCGTCGGCACGACGACTCGGTCTTGAAAGGCGGACCAACCCTCGAGTTCCGATGCCAGAACATCAGCGGCGTCGCCAGCCCGGAAGCCACAACCCTCATCGAGATCGACCAATCCATCGCCGTCAGTGGCACCGGCCGAGAACACGATTTCCAGTCCCACCCAAGTTGACTCGCCGGGCTCGATCGGCGGGACATCCCACTGCACCGCCCCCGCCCCGTCGTCCTGAACAACCGGTGTCTCGGCGGGTGCCGCAAGGTCGCCCCCCACGTCGCGAACTTGCGAATAAAAGGGGGTCGGGCTGTGGGTCAGTCGTGCCGGGGGGGCTGGTCTGATGGAACCCGCCCCGGGGAAGCCATACTCGACAATGGCCTGCTGGGTGTCTTCTATCCCGATCGACTCGCCACGCGTGTTGGTTTCCAGTCGCGGACCCGGGCGGTCGTCGCCCAAGTGGGTGTTGACCAAGCCATAGACACGCCCGGCGGCACTGGCCTGCTCTCCGACGTTCTCAATTTCGAGCAACATCACAAAGGCAGCTCGCTCGGCGCACCAAGGGGCGAATACTCGGGTGGTGAAGACCAGATCGGCTTCAGCGAGCGGCTGAACCAGTCGCACGACACCCGTGCCACCATTTCGGCCAACTCGGTCTGGAGTCCCGTCGTAGCCAGATGCGTCGCGATCGACCGTGACATCGGGAAGCCAGCCGTGCTGGTCGCCGATGTCATAGCCGAAATAGGCGTCGTAGAGCAGATCGCGACTCCACACAGATTCTGGCTTGTAGCAGCTAGCGCCGCCCTGTGTGGGGTTCCAAACTTCGTCGCCCGCGCCGTTCCACTGAGGCTCTTCGGCCGAGTAGAGATGTTCCCTGAAATGATGGACCTTGCCGGAATCGAGGCTGACGACGACTCCGGTGAATCCATTCGAACTCACCAGCTCGGACCACGAGCGATGGGGTTCAACGGCGAGGCCGTGATTCACGGTTCCGACGATCACAGAGATAGCGACGATTGTGGTCCACAGGAGGGTACAGACTCGCACGACATCACCCCGTGTTTGATCAACCAACTGTGCCGTTCTACACCTTCTCGTGTCGACAGTCACCGGGTCCTGATCGGGCGCGCCTCACACCGTTGCGGCCCGGCGCAAATCTCGACTTGCCGCGGCCGAAAATACCCTCTATCGTTTTCGGGAATAAACCAAGGGCAAATCCGTATCTCCTATCGAACACAACCACAGGAGTCCCCGCCGATGCTTAATCGATCCACCCAGCTCGCCGCCGCACTGATTGTCGGCATGTCTCTTTCACTACTTGCTTGTGCCGGAATGGAGATCGAAGATGAACCGGTGCTCGCCCCACTCAGTAGTCGTGCCCAAGCGCTAAGCTTGATTCCCGACGAGTCGAACGTCGTCATTCTTTGGGAGAATCCCCTCGACCTGATGGCGAGTTTCACCCACGCCTCTGGCCTCGAGTACTCCCAGGGCATGGCCGAATCGAGTTGGATTTCAATGAAGGGGTTCATCGGACTGCCGCCCGGTGTCGACGATACCGGCGTCTTTGGATTCAGCTACATCGAGAACAACGAGACATGCAGCGGACAGCGCATTTTTACCTTCCCGGTGACTGACTGGCAGGCTGTGTACGACCACCATGGCGTCACCTCACTCGACGCCCCGCTGGCTATCGTGGCCAACGGTTGGGAAGCGGCCCGGCTGCTGAAGGTCGGAGAGACCGGTATCATTCTCTACGGCGATCCGATGTGTCCGGTACCGGAGTTCAACGGAACGTGGGTCGATACCGTACCGGAGCTGGGGCGAACGATGGTCCAAGACTCGGATATCTTCGCGATGTTCAATTTGGATCAGATGGAAGACGAAATGCTCCAGAAGATCGACTGGATCGCAGCCGACATCAACGACGAGCTGCTGAGGGACGTGGACGCGGCATTCAGCCCGGCCGCCTCAGCACTGACGATGGCGCTCACCGACGGCTTGACCCGCCTCGTGATGGATACGGACTTCGCCGTATTCGGAGCGAGCACGGAGGGCGGTTCTTTCATCTTTGACGGTGCCGTGGAGTTCACACCCGGGTCACCGACCGCGGCGCTTCTCACAACCGACACCGCTTCGCACACGGTCTTCAACGACCTGCCTGCCCGGGCCTTTATGGCAGCCGGTTGGCTCGACCTTCAACGATTGGATGCCACCGCGCTCGTCGAGGCCGCCAATCTCTACCTTGACGAGGATGACGCGATTCTGAACTTCGTGAAACAAGCTCTCAACAGCATGACCGACGTTACAGCGTCTGCGAGCGCCTACTATGTCGACGACTCCGACCAGGGATTCATCGAACTGGGCATCTACGACACCCCTGACGGCGAAGCGATGTTGCAGCACTTCGACAACACGCTCAGTGGAGTGGACGGCTTCCTGCAGACCATCTCTCTGGATACCGACCTGGAATTGACGGGACCAGTCGTCACGGCAACCCCAGACGAGGTGTTCGGGCGACAGTCGCTGCGTTACTCACTCAGCCTCGACGGATTTATGCCCAATTGGACCGACGAAGATGGCCTCCTCGGGACGATGATGCCACCAGAGAACGGAATCGCAGTCGCAGACGAGGGTCGAGCGATCTTCCTGCAGGCCGCGGACGAGTCATTCCTGGGCGAGGTTCTCGACCGTTCACTACCCTTGTTGGCTGAGCTTCCGGAGTTGACTCAGGCGCGTCAGCATCGCTTGGATGCGCCGTTGGCTGGCGAGTACTTCATCGACCTCGTCGAAGTGGTTGGGTTGTTCGACCTCAATCCGTGGGAGCCGAGCCCCTTCGGAGCCAGCGAACTCGAGATTCCAGAGCAGCGGCTGCTGTCCTTCTTCCTTCACAACACAGACAATGAAGGTTCCGGCCGCATCGTTGTTCCTGCTGACCTGATGACCTACATCATCCAGCGACTTCACTAGGCCTCGAGCGATCCATCCGGCACCTTATCGAAAGGCATGGGTGCCGTCCTCTCTCACAACCAATCTGGAGCCGGAAGGCACGTCGCCTACGGACACCGTTGTGTCGCTGGCGGGAAATGACACGGACAAATCCGCCGTAGCCTCATCGCCGAGTCCTCGAATCATGAATCCTGGGGCGAAGCACAGCGGTGCCAGGCCGAATTCGGTGGTGCAGATATAGCCCGCTTCGCAGCAACGCTGTTAGCTAAGGCATCTTGACTCGAATCACCTGCAACGCGAGAGTTCCAAAACCCGAGCGAGTGTGGAGCACAACCATGACGAGACCATCGTTTCTATTTGCCGGCCTGTTGGCTGTCTGTTTTTCGACTACGGCCCTGGCCGGTGTCGACCCCGATGGAACACTGCGAGCCGACCTGCCGGCCTTGTCGGGTCCCGATTTCGAGTTGTCGGCGGACGCTGGCGTTCAAAGCGGCAATACACTCTTTTTCAGCCTCTCAGAGTTACACCTGGGGAGCAGCGAGTCACTGACCATTACTGGATCCGAGTCGATCGAGCAGGTCGTCATTCGTGTCACAGGCGGCGTGGCGAGTGTGGTGGGTGGCCCGCTAGCGATGGGTATCTCCGACGCCGATCTGTACCTCGTGAATCCGGCGGGCGTCGACCTCGTCGCCTCGGCACGGACCACGCTCCCGGGTTTCATTGTTGGCTCTTGGGATGACCTGGTTTTCGATGACGAGACCTTCCATTCAGCCCCGGGAGATGACGATCCGCTCCCCGCAGGCGATCCAGTTAGCCTGTCGTTCGGCGACGACAGCAATGGCTCGCTCACGATTACCGGTGATACGCGGAGCACAGGCACGTTGATCGCCGCCGGGGGCGATTTGGATTTCGACGGGGTCAGCTTCGACGGGTTAGAAGCCACCGCGATCGTGTCAGTCGCCAGTGCGGGCAGTTTCGATCTGGCCACACACGAGGCGACGTTCACAGCCTACGGATCGCTTGATTTGAGAAACGACGCCCAGATCAACTGTGCAAGTTTGTTCGAGAGAATGACGCTGCGCGCGGGTGAGATGACCCTCGATGACGGGGCAATCCGCCGTCAGGCCGGCGCCGGTGCCGAGGAAGTAGGTCTAGCCATCGATGCAGGAACCCTCACGGTCGGTGGGGGGTCACTTATCACAGCCGAGAACGCAAACGACACCGCTCGAGGCCGCCAGATCGTCATTGATGCCGACTCAATCGTGGTCCGAGGCACCATCTCCTCTGTGACTGAATCGAACGCAGGAAGCGTAACGCTGAGGGCCCCTTCTATTCAGGTCTACGGGATGGTGCGTTCGTTCGGGACCGACGACTACAACGGTGGAGACGTGACCTTGGAAGGAGAGACCGTTCTCATCGATGGAGGTGTCGTCAAATCGGATTCTGCGACTACGGGTAAAGCTGGAACAATAACGCTGAGTGGAGACCACATTACCCTGACGAACGCAGCGGCGGTTCGAACTCATGGTCGTGAGGGCGAGATCGATCTGCTTGGGGGTTCCGTCCGGATCGACGGGAGCGCCACTGTTGACACCGAAACGGGTGTCAACGGGCAAGAGACCACCATCACGATTTCGGGAACCGATCTAACCATCGCCGACGATTCGTTCGTTTCGACGTCGGCCTCAATTGGGCTGGGGGGACACATCGACATCGACGTGGACACGCTCTCGATGGTGGACATCAGCAGTCTGGTCGTTTTGGGTCGGGGCGGAACGATCACCGTCGAGGCGACCACTGTTGAGCTAGCTGGCGCCACGATCGGCACCGGAACCGGCCCCGGTGAGGGTACCCTGGGCGCCATAACGGTCTCGGCCAGCGAATCGATCACCCTTTCGGGAGGCGCCGAAATCTCCAGCCGACCGACCTGCTGCGAGACGTCCGGCGAAGTCATTCTGTTGGCGCCACTGGTGACAATCAACGCAAGCAAAGTGACGGTTCGCTCCGACAACGGGTCTGGGGGAGACATCATGATCCAGGCCACTGATCTGGTTCTCGACAATGGGGCAGTGATCTCTACCCTCAACGGCAACCCTAACGGGGCCACCAACGTCGAGATTATTCTGAGCGGTACGCTCACCTCTCAGGGCTTCAACGACAACACAATCGATACCCGAAACCAGGAGGTAGGAGACGGCGGAGACATACACATCATGGCCTCCGGCCTTAGTCTCGAAACCCCCCTGGTGTTGCGAACAGAGGCAGAGGTCGGGGAGGACGGGCGAATAAACCCGGACACAAGGGGACGCACGATCTTGGCGATCGAGTCGTTTGAAGGCGAGGGCGGTGATTGCACCGAGGGCGGAACCCGAATCGCGACTGGTCGGGACAATGGCGCACCCATCCCCGGCGACGGCTCGCTCTCAGAAGATGAAATCACTGAGTCCCATTGGATCTGTAAGGGCTCAATCGGCCAAGATGGAGAGGACGGCCCTTCTCCGCTGCTCGAGGTCTCGGAAGAAACAGGTGACGACTGCGACAATGGGGGATACCTCCTCGAATTTGGGTTAGACGACGGGGCCGGAACACCCGAGGATGCCGGCGACGGTGTCCTTCAAGAGGGCGAGGTCGTGTCAACGACAACGATTTGCAACGGTGCCGACGGATCGGGCGCGCGTCCGCCGATGGTGTCTACCAGCGAAGAAGCCCCTGGCGATAACTGTGTAAATGGTGGCCAGCGCATCGACGTCGGAGTGGATGATGGCGAGGGGTCCGGTGCAACCGCAGATGACGAGGAGCTCCAGGAGAGTGAAATCGACACGACCGTCTACGTCTGCGATGGCGGGACAGGGGAGCCAGGCATTGATGGAAGTTCGGCCCTCATTGAAACGACCGACGAGCCCGAGGGAGACAACTGCCCGACCGGGGGTCAACGAGTGGATATCGGTTTTGACAACGGTGATGGCGATGACGGGGTTGCCGGAGACGGAACGCTGCAAGCTGGCGAGGTCGACTCGACTGTCTATCTCTGCTACGGCGAAGATGGGGCCGATGGGGAGCCGGGGGCACAGGGCGAGCCAGGGACGCAGGGTGAGCCGGGAACCTCAGGAACGACTGGAGACCACGGCCACACGAGTCTCATCAATGCCACCGAGCTTCCGGTCGGTGACTCGGACTGTCCATTGGGTGGCGTTCGGATCGAGGGCGGGGTCGACGATGGCTTGCCCTTCGGAGAGGCGGACGACGGCATCCTCGACGAATTCGAGGTCGACCAGACGACTAACGTCTGCATTGAACTTGCGTCGGGTGAGACGGACAACACGTCCGAGGCCTGCTCGACTGTGGGTGGCGATGCACCTCAGAGCTGGGCGGTGATCTGTGGATTGGGCGTGTTATTGGTTTGGAGACGTCGTCGAGCCCAGCGCTCGGATCGCCTCAACGGCTCCGCACGACGAAGGTGACCCCGCGGGCGGAGGCGTTTTCGTAGTCCTCGGTGAACCCATCTAGTTCGACGCTAACGTTGCACCACATTGGTCCGTTCGGGGTGATATCTTTGAAGAGCAGTATTACGGGACGATTCCACGCGACCCGAGGTGGAACATCGAAATCACCATACAAGGATTTGATCTCGGCAACGGTAAGTAGAGCGGTGCCTAACTCCGCTTCGATTGAAACGTTGAAGACATCATCGCCCTCTGGATCAACTGAAACGCGAATCTCCTCGACTCCAGCCCAGCTCGAGGTCAGGTAGTGTGTATCTCCGGCCACCACCCGCACCGCCCCGACCTTCTCGATAACTGTGTTGGGCAGTTTTGGCCCTTCAACCAACAGTTCACCCAGTACACGGATGTGCTCCAGCAACTCCTTATTCATGGTTCATCATCCTCCACCCCCTCCGCCGCCGTAAAGGCGCTTGTATTCCGTTGAAATCAAGGTGCCCTCGCGCCAAGCATCGACTTCTTCAGGCAGCGCATGGTAAGCGGCATCGATCGGGTCAAAGATGACTTTCTGCGCCTGCCAGGCAGCGAATGCTGCCTGATGCTCGACCAACTTAGCTGCTTGCTCAGCGTGCTTGGCAGAGTACTCGGTATGAGCAGTGTTCTTGGTGGCTTCGAGGGCTTCGGTCTCGACCTTGCAGGCTCGCCACCCATCGAGGATGGTCTGGGCTTCGGAGTTGAGGGCCTCATACTGGCGGTCGGCTTCGGTGTAGGCTGCTTTCTTCGCCGTATGATCTGCATCGGCTGCCTTCCAGGCGGCATCCGCCTCTTGGAACGCTGTGTTAGCCTCGTTCCACTTGGTGTCGGCCGCTTTAAACGCGGCATCGTCCCTCTTGAAGGCCTCCTCAGCCGCTTTGAACTCCGCGTCCGCGTTCTGCCAGAACGTGTTCGCCATGGCAAACGCGTTCTGGGCATCGACCAACTGGTTCCAAGCTGTACAGGCAGTTTCGCGGGCGGCGTCCTTCTGTTCTTCTGTTCCGGAACCGGTTTTGAGCGCCTGGTAGGCATCAACGGCAGACCTGTAGCGCGACTCCGCAGCCGCCTGCTGGGATTTCTTCGTGTGCCAATTGCGGGCAGTCAGACTGCGATTACTGCTCTTCGAACGATATTTCTCAGCTGATGTGTCTTGCGCTGCCTTGGCTGCCTCTCGTTCCGTTGTAGCTGTTTTCCTGAGGGCGTCCTTTTCCCACCATGTGGCTGCAGCTGCGTCTCGAACGACAGCCGCATCGGCGGCCTTTCGGACGACGTCTATGTAGGTTGGCTCGAAGGCCTTTCGCTCCGCGTCCTTTTGGCGCCAAGCTGTGGCCCGATTCTCGAGCTCGATCTGCTTCGCATTGAAGTTGTCCACCGCCGTCTCGAACGCCGTCTGCTTTACCTTGAGGGCATCCGTGAGCACCTCGTACTCTTTACCCCGATCGTTTGTCGCCTCCAGCAACGTAGTGAGAGTCGCCCCTTCTCGCGCCAGATCGGTCAGCGTGGTGTTTCGGTGGGCAGCGTTCGCACCGTAGATACTATCTAGCCAAGCGATGAAGTCTGGGTCGATCGCGGCGCCATCCTTGCCAATCGCTTCATCATGAGCAGCCTTGGCGACGTCGAGTCGGACGCCGGTCGTGTTGGCAATGTCGACATCCGACAGAGCGTCTCTGCCAGCATAGGTCTGACAGACTCGGAACCATTGCTCACCGTGTCGGGCCTCGTGGTACACGACCTCGGCAATGGCGGCGAGCTCGTCGACCGACGGGGCGGTCGCTTTGTCAAAGAGCCTCTTGTTGAGCGCCAACTCCCAGTTCCAAAATCGGAGCTCACCCTCGTTGCTCATGTTGACCACAATGACGTCTGGTTTCTTCACACCGACCGCTTCCAGGGCTTGGGCACCGGCGGCGCCGAAGGCCAAGCCGCGGGCCTCTGCAGTGCCTAGCGTGTCCCACTGAGCCGCCGTCGCATTGATGGCTGTCATGAAGACGTTGCGGCTAACCTCGGTCGACATCGTGTCAGGCACAAGCGGGGCCACAACCGGCGCCGCCGGGACGGCTTCGACAACCGGTACCACGACAGCCGTCGGAGCTGGTCCGCCCAGGGAGGGTGGTGCTGCGACAAACTTGGTTTCGTCCCCAAGTAGTTTCTCTACCGTCATCTCGGCGAGCTCTTCCTGGGACGGTGTGGTCTCAGCCGCGAGCCTGGCTGTTTCGTCCGCCTTGGCCTTCTCCTCGGCGACACTGGCCGCCTCCGGTGCGTAGCCCGCGACTTCTTCGTTTTCAGCAGTGAAATCCTTGTCACTTGCTGTCGGTGCTTCCGCGGCCTCTTGGGTAATCTCAACCCGTTGGTCCATGATGGGCTGAATATCGGTTCGCGCGGCAAGTCCTTCCTCAATCGACGGGGGCTCCCTGCTGACGTCAGCTTCAGCGGCCGCACCCTCAGTTAGCCCGGCTGGTAGCGCCGGCGGCTGAGCGGTCGTCGCGATCGCCGTCAGCTGTGTGACGCCTCCTTCGCTGGTGGTCGGCGCAGCCGCTGCCGGTGCAGAGTCCGAACTTCCCGAGCCCGAACCGGAAGAGCTGGACGACGAATCGCTCGAGGTTGATGATGAGCCGCTGCTCGAACTCGAGTCCGATGATCCGGAGCCAGTTGAGGTTGAGCTACCGGACCCCGATCCCGTTGAACTCGTTGAGGACGACGAACCGCTCCCTGTTCCTGAGCTGGTGGAAGACGATGATCCACTACCGGTGCTGGTGGAAGACGACGAACCGCTCCCTGTTCCCGAGCTCGTGGAAGACGACGAACTGCTCCCTGTTCCCGAGCTGGTAGAAGAGGATGATCCACTGCCGGTGCTGCTGGAAGAGGATGATCCACTGCCGGTGCTCGAGCTACTTGATCCCGTAGACGACGTGGATGAGCTTCCCGAACTCGATCCGGACGAAGTGGAGGATGAACTCGAGGAGCCGGTTGAGCTGCTCGAACTCGACGAACCGGAGCCCGTCGAGCTGGAGGAACCGGAGCCCGTCGAGCTGGAGGAACCGGAGCCCGTCGAGCTGGAGGAACCGG
>CAZDBH010000055.1:0-24852 GCA_964503485.1 uncultured Bradymonadales bacterium
GCTGCACCTGGCGAGGTCTGAACGGCTTCAAAGCCTACACGTGTGCATCAGTCCTGGCCGCCAATCTAACAACGCTGGTTCGCTGCCGGATGGCTGTCACGTAGCAGCTCGATAGATCAACAATCCAAAATGAACTGGAGCGGCAGCGATGTCCGCCGCTCTCGGGTCTCCGCTCTCCGAATTCCGACCACGGCTCTTCAATCATCGCTCTCCGATGCAGCCGAGATCCGAAATCTGAGAATTAGGGTCGGAAGTCGGAAGTCGGAGGCCGGAGAACGGAAATCCGATGAAAAACAGAGGGTTTTCGGATGAGCTCTAGCTAGCGATACGGGTGATTCGATCGTCGGTATCGGGGCTCGGCGACTTACCGTCGATCTCCCAGAGGTGGGCGACGTCTTCAAAGCGTTCCCTGAGTTCGTCTTCATCTAATCCGAAGTGCTCGAGGGTGTACTGGTGAACGCCGTGTTTGTCCTTCGGGTTTTGGACACCGAAGCGCCGCATGGCCAGACCGAACTCCTCGGTGAACTGAAAGCCGAAGTAGCGGCAAATCTGCTTGATTGTCCCCGTCGGATTCGAGACGAACGCGCGCAGTGGCACGTCGTAGATCGAGCCCGGGATGCGTTCTCGAACAGCCATGGAACGGTCGGAGCCGGCACGGTACATGTCGTTCCAGAACCGCCCCATCTCCTTCAGATCGATTTCCTCCAGAAACTTCGAAGCGGTGATACCCGAGAGGTTGCACGCCGACGGAAGTGATTTCACGACGTCCCGATGAGTGTGCACGATACAGGCATCTGGAAACACGTTCAGCAGAGCGTCCATGTGCCACAAGTAGTAGGGACACTTGAGGACCCAGCGGACGTTGGGGTTCTTCCACGCCAAGACCTGATACTGCTTCTTGATGTACTCGAAGCTCGACGTGAGATCCTGCTTCAAAATCCAGTCCGAATAGTCGTAACCCAGGAAGGTGAAGAAGAACGTCATGAAAATCCCGTCATTCTCCATGAGCGGGAAACACTCTTCGACACTATCGGTCTCGATGTTGTGGGCCGCTGCTTGATCGGGGATCAGTTTTTTGTTCCACCAAAGCAGGGTGCTGGTCTTCTTTCGCCGAGCTTTGCTGTCCTTCTCGGGGTCCTCGAGGACCGGAGCCGGGTACCAGAGTTCCCAGGTTTTGGGAGCGCGGGCCTTCGGATCCATCGACATGAGATGATGCAGGAAGGTCGTACCGGTCCGCCACCATCCCACGATGAACATCGGACGCTCGACCGGTATATCGAGTATCTCGGGGTGTTTGGCGAGCACGTCCTCGAGTTCCAGTCGATTCCGCATATGCCAACGAAGATAGGCGCGTGCTGCGATTCGGCCGCAGAACGTGACGTTGTCGTCGTCGGCGACGCTGTCGACCACGCGCTGAATTCGCGCCCAGAACGCAGGATCTCCCCAGTTCTTGAGGCCCGTCTTGCGTTCACAAAAAGCACGAAGTGAGGCAACGGTGATGCGAATGAGGCGTTTCTTGAACGGCCGCATCAGCCAGTTGACGATCCGTACCGGCAGTCGTGCCGGTCGGAAAGGAAGAGTTGTTGGCGCCGCCATGGCTCAATCCTCCTAGCTAACTTCCCTGTCTACCAAAATACGTTGGGCCAGGGCTTGCGAGAGGGCAACCTCGCCGCAAGCTGTCGTTACTGTCAATGGCCCTTCAAACGGCTCACGCCGTACGATTCGGATCACCTCGCCAGGGGTAATCTGGTTATCGCCTAGATATCTTAATACTTCTGGCCGCTGATCCAAAACTCGACGGACTATTAGCTCACAGCCTTCGGTCGTTTGAGCCAGCGTTGGATACTCGGGCCTGACGATCGAGCCATCTGAACGAGGAATCGGATCCCCGTGAGGGTCGACCGCCGGAAAACCCAAGAAGGCGTCGATTCGGTCTGCTACAGCATCACTAACTGCGTGCTCCAACGCCTCCGCTTCCGGATGAACCTCGTCCCAACTAAAGCCGAGCGTCTGAATCAAAAACAACTCGACGAGCCGATGGTTGCGGATCATCCGCAGCGCTTCTTTTTCCCCGGAAGCGGTCAACCTCACGCCCCGATAGGGCTTGTATTCGAGTAGCCCATCGTCAGCCATGGACTTTGCCATGCGCGTCACCGAGGCAAGCGAGATGCTCAAGCCGTCGGCAATGGCCTTGGTACCTACCGACTCGCTGTGTGTTTGCTGCAAGTGGTAGATGGTTTTGAGGTAGTTTTCGACCGATTGGGTCGGCATCGGGGTATCCAGTTTACAAAATCGACGCCCGTTTTACGGTTGCTTTGCAGGACTGGTCAAGTCCGAATAGCCATCAGACCCGTGAAAGGCGTGCGTTAGGGTTGATTATGACGGCCACGGCACGAACTTGTGTCTCGAAATCCGGCACACTAGTTGCTACTACACCTCCCGTCTCCCGTGTGGCGCATAGGTCGCCGCAACAACGCTCCCAACACTGGGAGAACCTCTATGAGAAGACGACGTTTCTTTTTGCTGGGCACGGCCCTCTTTGCCTTCGCATGCATCGAGGACAGGGCAGCCGGAACCGCCGATGACTACGTACGCCAAGAAACCTCCAGCCATGTCTATCACCTCACATCGGCCCAATTGTGGACCGAGGTCGCTACCCTCTTCGACGAGCTGGGTTACGCACTACCAGACCAACCGGAGGCGGATACGACGGCCTTCACAGAGTGGCGGGGCAACCAGCGCTACTCCGTTCGCCTCATTTCCAGCAGCGTTATTCGAACCAGAGTTCAGATCCACTGGCAGTTCAGGTCATCTGGCATGAGTGGGGTCGCGACCGGAAAGGACCCGGTCACCTCGTCTCACGACTCCTCGATCGCTGAAAGGGAGCGCGATCTCGAGTTGGAATGGGAGCTCCTTCAGCGAACTGATCCAGCCGACGCGGCCCAGATCGAACGCGTAGCGGCCGCCCGCGCAGAGGCCGTTTTTGAACGTGGCTGCTGCGGGTTCTTTCGCACGGCGGGGTAGGCCTACTCCAACGCACGACAGCCGCGTCAGAGGCTATTGGAACGTCAACGGAAGCCCAATCGAACCACAACGCCGTCGTTCCGACTCGAGGTCCATTCGTGTCAGCGGGTGATCATCGAGCCATCCGGCTGGGAAGCGGAGGGTCAATCCGTCGCTCGACGATTCGGCTTCGATCCGGGGAAGCGGACGGTCTGACCGTTTCCGATTCAGACGGGCTGCCAAGCGAAGCACCATAGCCAGGCGGTTTGAGACGGCCTCCACCAATCGAAAGCGAGCCAAACGCTCGGCTGAGAATTGGCCGCGGTGACACAGTGCGAGAGCGGCGAGCGCCCGCTGATCCTGAACCGAAAAGCCCGGCATGTCCGAGTTGGCGATCAGATAGGCGCTGTGCTTTTGGTAGCCAGAAAAGCCCATGAACAGGCCGACCTCGTGAAGACGCGCTGCCCACCGAAGTAGAGCCTCGTCCTCTTCGCTCCAGCTCCAGGCCTTCGCGATCTGTTGATACAACTCGAATGCGGTCTTCTCGACCCGATCTGCCTGCAGTTGATCGACCTCGAACCGCTTCTGAAGTGCCGTGACCGTCTGTTCTCGCAGGTCGGAGCGGTCTCCGTGGCCGGCAAGCTCGACCAGGATGCCTTCTCTCAGAGCAGTCTGGACCGGCGTCACCTCGTCCAACTCAAACGCACTCATTACACCCTGCAAGACAGCGATGCCGCCCGCCAACACCTTGCCCCGATTGGCGCTGACCTCGGGATGCTCGAACGCGCCCACCCGCCCCGCAGCCACGACGTGTTGTTCGAGTTGGTTGAGCCCTTCTCGCGTCACGACGCCCTTGCCGCCAAAGGTGGTGGACAGAATGCGACCGATGCACTTGATCGTACCGGACGAGCCAAAAGCTGTCTCGAAGTCGTCTCTGATACTGGGATACAAATGCTGGAGCTGTCGTTTTGCGTTCAACCTGGCGGCGGCCATCCGGTCAGCGTTGACGTCGCCGTCGGAAAAGTAGCGCTCGGAGGTGCTGACGCACCCGAGCCGCATACTATCCAAGGCTTCGGGCCCGGCTTCGGTTCCAACGATCACCTCGGTGCTGCCACCGCCGATATCGATGACCAGTCGCCGACCGGGTTTGGACACATCTAAAAGAACGCCTTTGTAGACTAGGCGAGCCTCCTCCAGTCCGGTGACGATCTCGATCTCGAGATCGAGGATGTCCCTTCCCGCCTCGAGTAGTTGTCGCGAGTTCCGGGCTTTCCGAAGGGTGTTGGTTCCCACACAGCGAATCTGCTCGCGTGGAAGGCCGCGCAGCCGCTCCCCAAACCGAGTGAGGCAGGCAAGCGCCCGAACGATGGCCTCGGGAACGAGGTTGTTGTCGGAGTCCAAACCCGCGGCAAGACGTACGTATTCTTTGTGCTGATCGACGACACGGACAGTTCCGTCCTCGAGAACTCGGCCCAAGACCATATGGAAACTATTCGAACCGAGGTCGATTCCGGCGTACTGGCGGGTTGACATCCTGTCCCTATTCGCTCGGTATCGCGAGCTCGCAAGTGGTTGGACCCTCACCCGGCATCGAGCGAACCAGGCTGCCATTCAGATCGTATACGTGCACTACCGCCGACACCGAAGTCGCCGCGGGAATCACGCTCTCCTCCTCGCCCACCATGACGAGGTCTAGATTCGGATAGTTGATGAATGAGCGGCCGAGATCGAGGGCTCCTTCGTTCGCCACACTAGCGACTCGGTTCCGATACGATAGAAGGTACTCGGGCGGTAGTCCTGCATCGAAAAGGCTGATCAGGCGCCCGGCTATTTGTTGGTTCGTTTCCAGTTTGATCGGGAAGACCCCCTCCAAATACGACGTTGCTACGTCAAACTCAGATTCAGTGATGGGATCGGTCGCAAAACGGCTCAGCTCAACCACGAACTCCCGCAGCGCATCGGTCGTCACTACCCCTCTCACGTTGGATGACGCGCCGAAATAGGGAGCGTTCAGCGGTTCGGACAGATAGCTGTAGGCGCCGTAGGTATATGACTTGTCTTCTCGCAGGTTCATGAACAGCCGAGCACTCGCGCCGCCCCCAAGGACCTGATTCGCTACCAGCGCGTCAAAATAGTTTGGGCTCTCGATAGAGACCCCACGGCCGAGCCATGTGATGCTCGTCTGGGCGCTATCCGGCCGCACAACAACGTGCGCTACGTTGCAGCCAGCCACTTCGGGCACTTCGGGTGGGGCGTACGCCGTGCCTTCCCCTGTCCATTGACCGAGGGTTTCTTCGAGCAGTGTTTCTAAGCCCTCGTTAACCTGCCCCACAATCACGAGATCGGCCCGACCAGGGAAGTAGTGCGAACGGTAGTAGCTTTCGAGCGCTTCGCGAGACACGGTTTCCACCTGTTCCGGGGTCGCGTAGGTCTCGGAGTAGGCATGCCCTAGGCCGAATAGGACACGGGACACCAGTCGCCGCTGGTGAAAAGCCGGTTGAGCGGAGGCCAATTGCAGTTCCCCGACCAATTCGGCCTGTCTGGCCGTAACTCGATCCTCGGGGAAGCTCGCCTTTCCAACCAAATCGGCCAGTAGCGTCAGGACCTGTGTGTCCTTGTCTGCAAGTGCATCGGCGGCAAAGATCACACTGTTCGTGTGAACGCCGAAGCCGAAACTAATGCCATTTCGATCGATGAAGTTGGCCAGTTCCTCAGAGTCCATTGCCTCGGTTCCGTCTCGCAACAAGCGGGCTGTCAAAACCGGGACAGCGATATTGTCTGGCTTGCTGTCGCGCCCGGCACGAACGCTCAGGCGAACAGAGAGTGTCGGTGAGCCGGGACGGTCCACGATCGTAACCATCAATCCGTTGCTGAGGGTGACCTCTCGCACTGAAGGGAGCACGAATGGGCTCGGCTCCCCCGGTTCCGGGGGTTGACTGCGGTCGAAGGTTGGCTGGCTGGCCGCTTCGCTCGCTTCCTGGGCCGAGAGGTCTCCGCTGAGCAATAGAATCAGTAGCGACGTGAGTACTGTCTTGATGCGGGTCATTCGGCACCTCCCTCGTCGCTCGCTGGCTCATCGGTTTCGGGTCGAACCAGCATAATGTTCAGGTTGTTCGCCGTCAGATAGGTCGTCGCGGCGCGGTGGACGTCTTCAGCGGTTACGGCCCGAATCCGGTCAAGCGACCCGTTCAAACGTCCTGGTTCCCCGTAATAGAGGGTATCTCGCGCAATCACCTGGGCCACACGCAAGTTGCCTTCGAGGCGAAAGACGACGTCGCTGACCATCCTCTGCTGTGCCGCTGCGACTTCTTCAGAGCTGACTCCATCGGTCACGACCCGAGCGACTTCCTCTAGAATGGCGTTCCGGGCCAACGTCGGATCGACGTCCCTAGTAGTTGCTTCGAGCCAGAACATGTCCGGGCCACGGCGTCCATCTGTCGCTGAAGAGACCTCGAGTGCGATTTCGTCCGTCCGAATCAATCGATTGTAGAGTCGTGATGACTCGCCGCCGGGTAGAATATACGACAAGACGGTCAAGACCACCTGATATGGGTCTGGGGCGGACGGTGAGTGCCAAGCGCCCAAAGCCATCGGCTGAGTCGCAAGCGCGTCAGTCAGTGACATTTCCCGTCGGGCCTGCTGAGGGGGCTCGGACGCGTCGACCGGTGGAGGTGCCTCTCCCCCGGGAATATCACCGAAGTACTGCTCGACAAGTGTTCGTGCCTCGGCACTCTCGAACTGGCCCACAATGGTCAGAACTGCATTGTTGGGTGCGTAGTAGAGATCGAAAAAGGCCTGAACGTCAGCCAACTCTGCAGCGTCGAGATCGTCCATCGAGCCGATTACACTGTGCCCGTATGCCCAATTCTCATAGAACATCTCATGAAAGGCCAAGTAGGCGGGCACGTAGGGTTGGTTGTCGACCCGCATGCGTCTCTCCTCTTTGACTACCTCACGCTGGTTCTCGAAGTTCTCCGCCGAGATGTCGAGGGCCCGCATTCGGTCCGACTCGAGCCACAGACCAAGCGCCAATCTGTCCGAGGGCAAGATCTCGTAGTAGTTGGTGCGATCCTCGCTCGTGGTGCCGTTCATCCGGCCCCCGTTTCCGCTGATGTGCTGGAAGTGTTCCCCCTTCCCGACGTTTTCGGAACCCTGAAACATCATATGTTCAAAGAGATGGGCGAAGCCTGAACGGCCTCGCTCTTCGTTGCGGGAGCCTACGTCGTAGTACACCGCTATCGCGACCGTCGGAGACCGGTCGCTTGGTGACAGTACGACTCGGAGGCCGTTGTCCAGCGTGTAGGTCTCGACCGGGAAATCCAGGGTAAGCTCTTGGCTGGAAACTGGGCTTGCACACAGAGCCAGACAGCAAGCAACTAGTATTGAAAACGCTTTGCGACCGCTCACGAACTCTCTCCATCATCGGCTGTTTGGGCTGAACTCTTAACTGTGAAGGGCCTTCAGATCAAGAGCGGCCTGCCTCCCAGTGCCCCCAGCAACGGTCACATCGTGGCGGGTTTCTCAAAAAAATTCGGAACAGGCTAAACCCATTTGCCGGTTGTGTTCGTTCAAAGGCGAGCGGTTTCAACTTGGTGTCCGGGTTCAACTTAATACGAGGTACAAGCGCATGAAAACTCGCAACGTCGCAATGACTTCTGCAGGCATCTTACTCATCGGAGCAATCGTTGTTCTATCCGTCGGTAACTCCGACTCGACAATCCGTCCGCCGGCCGGTCCTGGAGAGGTCAGTTCTGACGTACTCCGACTACGTGTCGACTTCGACCAACACGTCGTACTGACCGGCGACAACGACTCACAAGCTATGATCACTGTAACCGCGAACGAGCTCGCGAATACGCACAGAAGCCCAGTCTCGATGGCCATCGTCTTGGACACAAGCGGCAGTATGTCCGGCGACAAAATCGCTAATGCCCAGCGCGCTGCCCATCAGCTTGTCGAACGCCTACACGACGGCGATATCATCACAGTGGTTGGCTTCAACCATGACGCATACACCGTCGTTGCCAACGCGGAGTTGACCTCCGACCGAAGCAACGTCTATTCGGCGATCAGCAATCTGACGGCTGGCGGTGGTACGTGCATCAGCTGCGGTATGGACAGCGCCTATCAATACTTGGGCCAGGTCCCGAGTGGATACCAGGGCAAGGTCCTCGTCTTGAGCGACGGCCGCGGTTCCGCTTCTGCTGAGACCCTTCAGGTACTCGCAGCCAGCGCAGTTGAGCGCTACGCGACACCGACCTCAGCGATCGGCCTGGGCCGAGACATCAACGAACTCACAATGGGCGCCCTGGCTACCGGCGGCACCGGCGACTACTACTTCATGCACAACTCCGAAGTCATGGCAGATATCCTGACGCAGGAGATGTCGGCACTCGAGACGACTGTCGCATCGAACGTCGTGATTGAGGTGGTCCCAGAGCCCGGCGTAGTCATCGCTGGAACCGACGCCTTCGGCGCTCGCTACGATGGTACGACCCTGATCCTCCCGATCGGTCAGCTGTCTGGAGGAGCCCAACGTCGCTTCCTCGTGAACTTGAACCTCCCAGCTGGTGACTTGGGTCAGGTCATCTCGACACGCGTCGTCTATAGCGATCTCGCCAACACCAGTCAGGAACTTGCCACCAACGGCACTCTCGTACGTTCCGACGACGAGATGGTCGTCGCTTCGTCGAGCAACGACGACGTGCTCGAAATGGCAGCCTGGTGGGATTCGGGCCGAGACGTTGAGACCGCGGCTGGCTTGGTTGGAGAAGGCCGAACGGCCGACGCAATCCAGGTTCTCGAGCAACAGTTGGCCGAACTCGACGAAGAGGCCGAAGAACTCGACTCGGCAATGCTGCGCGCCGAACGTGAGGAGGTCAGCGCCTTCTTGCACACGATTCAAGCCGCACCCAGTGGTTCTGCTGCAGCAGTTGGCTCCTCGGGATTCAACTCGGCCCGCGCTCAGGACCGACGTCGTGGCCGAACAGATTCGGATCGCTACTACCAAAACGAAGCATTTGACTTCGCTGAAACCGAATAAATTTGGAGAATGGCAATGAACACCCAATCGATTGCACTGACAATGCCAGTCACCGGCAGTCTGCACAGCGGACTCCGGTCGATCAGCGCCTCGATGGTGGGTGGTGTGGGAGGGCTGGCGGTCGCGCTGACTGCCGGCCTCAACCCGGCCATCCCCGTCCTGACGGGTCTGGTCCTAGGGCTGGCGTTGGGAAGCCCAGCCCGCCCTAAGGGCCTCGAAAACGTCGTAAGTACCGCCGTTCTAGCTACAGGTGGCGCCTTTTGGGCCGGAACCTTGCTCATCAAGGGCGCGGTCGGCCTCGGGATTCCCTTGGCGGCTGTGTCCCTCGGCTTGGTCGCGGGAACCCGCGGAGCGAGCAAGGCCAAGACACTAACACGCTACGCGCTGACCACCTTCGCTTTCGCTTTCGTGATGGCCGCTTTCCAAGCCTTCACTGATGTGAGGCTTCCGACCGCAGGGTCAGGACAGCTACTCGACCTCTTGATGTTCTCAGGAGCGCTCGGTGGCGCGGCCTTCGTTGGCTCGGGGCTTGATCTCAAACTCCTTCCGGGGGAGCCGCTCGACGGCCCAAAGATGCTTCAAGCTATCGCCCCGGTCGAAGCCGAGATCGAAGAGGTCGTCGGCGTGGACAGTGGGCTATTCCAGGAGGAGGAGCGGCGGCTAACAAAGGCCTCCATCCGCATCGAAGACCTGGCAGCCAAGCTGACCGCTCTCGCTCCGGAAGAGACCGGATTCGTCGAGCAGCTTCGCAACACCCTCGAGACCACGCTCGAGCAGACCAAAGCCGCAATCAATCGGTGGCGAATGGTCAAGGTGTCGACCAACGAGCTTCACGCTGAGGTTCTGCGGGAACGCCTGCAAGCCAGTACCGAGCGCCTAGAGAAACTCGCCAACAACGAGCCACTCAAGCGCATGTTGGAAGACACGGTCCGCCGCCAAACCGACACGCTCGCCGAGCTCGAGCGTTTGGACTCAGACAGACGAGCTTTTGAAATGCGCTTGGAGCAAGTCCAGTCTGGGCTCGAACTCTTAGAACTCACGGTTGAGAGAGTGCTTACCGCCGGCGGGTCAATCGACAGCACCGAAGTGGACGCGATCGTCGAGGCGATGGCCGATGTCCACGCCGTGTTGGAATACGACGTGTAACTAGCCCCGCATCGATATGCTGCGGTAGTTTCCGCGCTGCTCGAACCCTGCCAAATCCACGACTTTCGTCATGAAGTCGTCGCTCTCATCAGCAAACAGCAACAGCTCCTTCGTGTTTTCGAGGGCCAACTCGGTTGTCCCGACCAGAGCAGTACTCGCCATCTTCTTGAAGGTACGGAAGGGGCGCGGGACAAACATGCGATTCAACATCGCGGTTCCTTCTCCCTGTTCGACGATCTCAGCGATGAAGATCGGCTTGTTCCCCTTATAAGCGACGACCTGTCGTCCTTCCTCGATTGACCGCTCGCAATAGGCCTGGTGGTTGTCTCGGGCCGTCTTGCGTGGGTCTACGCCCCATTGTTCGATCGCATAGCCGGCTCCAAACTCGAAAACCACTTTGAGGTCTTGGGTCGTGGCACGCCGTACGGTCACTGTATCCCTCAATCGTTCCCCAGGAGTGGTCGCTCCGACCAGACGCCGCACCACGTCGACATCGACGGTCCGATTGATGTGTTGGAACTTGTCCCAGAAGCGTTCAACGGTCCGCTGCTCCCCGAATACCTGGTGTCGTATCCCGGCCTTTCGAGAGAGGTTTTTCTGCGCTTTCAACATCTTGCTGCCCATTTCTGCGGCAGCTTGGTCGCTCTCTGCGTACATGTTGGCGGCATGGTTCTCGACGCAAGCAAGAGCGCGTACCTCTTGGCTGTCGACGACAATGACGCCGTACCACCAGCCCCCGAATGTCTCGAAGTTCTGGTAAGGCCCCTGCATCATTAATGTTGAGTAGGTCGGGGTCCTCTCGAGAAAGTCCCCGATCTTCTTCTTGTCTGCGCTGCCCAGCATTCGGACGTGAAGTCTTTCTTCGCCGTATTCCATTCGCTATTCCACCGATGAATCGTGTCCAGACACTCTACATGGGCTCGCGTGATCGGTATAGGGACAGGGTTTACGGTAGGTCGTGGCGTAGGCCCCTGAAGGCCCCCTCCGCTTCGCTCGTCCCACCCAAGGGGACCAACCCTCACTTCGAGAGTTCGGTGAGTGGTTTGTGGTGGGTCATAGCCGAGGTGCTCCCCGGGGAGCGGAGTGGGGTGTATAGGGGCGTCTGCGCCGGAGAAACCGGGTGCGTAGCGGCTTTCAAAAGCGCAGCAACCGGCGAGCGGACAGGAAGTCGGCGAGGTGCTCCCCGGGGAGCGGAGTGGGGTGTAGAGGCGCGTCTGCGCCGGAATGTACCTTCCTGCCTCAGGTGTGATTACGGTTTGAGTCATCCTGCCCCACGAACTCCAATGACGGTTTGGCCCAAAAGACCACAAATGCGAAGAATGCCTTTATATTACAGCTGGTTGTCTTTTTTGTGAAAAAGTGGCACGGGGGGTGCACTTACCCTGACGCGTCGCTGCCAACGAGCGACAAATCAATCGGCCGCGCAAGCCGTGTAGGGCAGTAGTTTTTAACATAAACCACAGCCTCGATACCGAAACCGCGCCGCGATCAACTTTTTTGTCCTGCGCGGCTTGCGCGGCTGATTGATTCCTACCAACTCTCCTCTCAAATGTGCATGGGTCCTTAGGGTCCCGAGGGAAACCTCGGGGCCCTACCCGTTTCGAACCCATTCCTCACTCCATTTGGCACCGAACTTTCGCCGTAGGAAGCAAAAGGGGTGACGGCTGATCACAAACCTCATAAAACAATCGCGGCCCGTTGGCTAAGCGCGTCCCGTTTGGGTTCGATAGGCAAGTGAAAGACAGGTTCCCATTTTCCAGACTCGACTTCTCGGCCGCACGTGCCATCCTGCTTACGGCGGTTTGTCTGCTCGTTGCCTGTGTCTCAGCCGACGCCCTCCCCACTGACGAAGACCTGGACACCAGCCCAACCACGGATGTGGCGCGGGACGAAACACCCGATAGGAACATCGCCGACCGCACGGTTCCAGACACGGGTGATGACATCGAGGCGGACCCGAGCACCGACGCTGTCGAGGATGCGACTAACACCGATCTAGCGGCTGACCAAACTGACTCCCAGGCCGACCTGGGTCAGGACCCAGTCGAAGACGGCACCACCGATCAAGCCGATCAAAACGAAGTCAGCTCCGATCTCGACGTTGATGCACGGGACATCAGCGATGTTGGCGACCTCGTCCCAGACAAAGATGGTGTAGATGACGATTCGGCCGCCGATCTGGGTGCCGATCCCGACGTCGAGCCGGATATAGCTCCCACCTTCGACGAACCCGAGTGCCTGTCCGATGCGGACTGTCTTGACCCCGGAACACCGGTCTGCTCGCTCGTCGCGGGAACCTATGGGTACACCAATCGCTGCATCGCCCGAGTTGGAGCCGGTGACGGCGGTTCACCGTGCTTCGGTCTGTCACCGGGACTGATGTGCGAGACCGGACATTGTCTTTTTGGCAGCTATTGCCAAGCACCATGCCTAACCAGCGACGACTGCGCCGAGGGCGAATGTCGTGCGCTCACACTGACGGTCGACGATCGCGGAACCCCCCTCGACGTAGATGACGACGTAACGCAGTCTTTCGACCTCTGCATCCCCGTCGGGACTGGGAGTTTGGCGCCATGTGATCAGCGCAGCGACTGCCCGCCTCTGCAGGCATGTGGGATTCACGACGACGCTCTCCTCGGACTACAAACCCGTTGTCGTGGGCTGAATCTCTTGGGCGAGCGCGAAGGATTCTGCGACATCGGTTTCGAGTGCTCGTCGAGCAACTGCATCGGCGGTAGTTTTTGTCATTGGCCCTGCCACAGCGACTCGGACTGCTCCCTGACGGATTGCTTCCCGGTCAACCTCGAAAACGCGACCGGTCATGCGGAGACTTTTCGCAGTTGCATCCCACCCTGTGTCACGAACGACGACTGTGACTCGGGCGAGTTCTGTTCCTGGTTTCAGGATGTCGAACCAGAGAACGAGCTGATCTATCTATGCGGCGATCAGGTCTCGAGCGGTTCGGGACTAAGCGGCGCGGAATGCTCGACCAACAACGATTGCATCTCGAACCTGTGCTTGACGTCTGGAGTCTGTTTAGGGGCATGCAACGTAGAGGACAACGCCGGTTGCGCAACCGATACGTTCTGCTACGAGGACTCCTTTTTCATCAGTTTCGACCCGGATACGCCTGAAGATGCGACTGACGACGCTCTACTCGGCATGAACACCTGTTCTGCCGATCGCGGTTCCTGGGATCTGTGCACCGCCGACGTTGGCTGCGGGGCAGGGGAGTTCTGCGAGATCCGACCAAATGGTGACGTCACGGCAGTCGCGTCTCGCTGCGTTACGGCCGAGGGCGATTCGCCCGCAGGGAGCTTCTGCGACGTGGATGAGGACTGCGCCAGTGGTGATTGCGATGCGAATCGCTGCTTCGGCCTCTGCACATTGGGCTCAGAAGAGTGCGCCGACGGATCGAGCTGCCAGCGAAGTCCATTCCGCATCGACTTCTTTGCCGATGAAGACTCGAGTAACGATATCCTGACGACGCTGAACGTCTGTCGCTGAGTTTCGGTTGTCGGACTGGAGCGTCGTCGCCCAGTTAGGCATTTCGACGAATCAGCCAACATTTGTGAATCTTGGGATTGCGCTCGAAGTCGACCGGCAGTGTGTCGCGACTGATGTCTTGGAGCGTCAATGGGCCCATATCGTTCTGGTTCATTTTGAACGAACGCAGATTAGTCGAAAAAACCAGCGTCCCGCCCGGGTTCAGTCTCTTCACGGCAGCCCAAATCAGATCGGGATGATCGCGTTGCACATCGAACGTGTCTTCCATTCTCTTCGAGTTCGAGAACGTCGGCGGATCGAGGAAGATTAGGTCGAACAGCTCGCTCGTCTTCGATAGCCAGGTCAAACAGTTGGCCTGAACGAAATCGTGCTCGTCGCCCCGAAATCCGTTCAGGCCCATGTTCCGGCTCGCCCAATCCAGGTAGGGCCGCGACATGTCGACAGTCGTGGTCGCGGTCGCGCCTCCCGCGGCCGCGTAGACCGAGGCCGAACCCGTATAGGCAAAGAGGTTCAAAAACCGTTTGCCTGAGGCCATTTCCCGAATTCGCGACCGAGTGATCCGATGGTCGAGGAAGAGCCCAGTGTCCAGGTAGTCGTTCAGGTTGACCAAGAACTTCAAGCCGCCTTCCGACACCTCTAGAAACTGTCCAGACTCGCCTACTTTGTCGTACTGGGCTGTTCCCTTTTGTCGTTCCCGCCGCCTGACCGAAACCTTGTTGGACGGTATATTCAGCACTTGCCCTGCTGCGTACACCGCGGCCTTTAGCCGAGCTCGGGCGGTCTGGGGCGGTATCTGCTTGGGCGCCGCGTACTCCTGAATCCGAAGGTGGTCTTCGTATCGGTCGACCGCAACCGAGTACTCCGGAAGATCGGCGTCATACAATCGGTAACAGCTGACGCCTGCCTTCTTCGCCCAGCGGTCCAAGTGTTTCGCTCGTTTTCTGAGCCGGTTGGCAAAGTCGACCGCGGCCTCCCTTGCCTCGCCCTTGGCCTTTGTGAAGGTGCCCTTGACGATTGGAATGGTCAGGAGCCGACAATCGAGAGTTCCGTTGAAGAACGCCAGTCGCCTCGACGTGCGAAGGCCGATGCATTTGTCGAGAATCCGCTCACCTGAGAGAACGTGGGCGGTCCAGCCACCAAAGCGCTGCTTCAGTATGTCTCCGATGGTTGCGTACACATCACGCAGCTCGTCGACTTCGCCAAGCCTCTGGCCGTACGGTGGATTCGCGATCAGGAAACCGCCCTTGCCCGCTGGGACCGGCCAATCTGGAAGATCATGTTTGGAAAACGACACCCAATCTGCGACCCCAGCGGCGTGGGCGTTGTCATCAGCCGCGCGCACCGCACGAATACTGCGGTCGTAGCCGACGAAGGGCTCTGGCGGAGGGTTGTGGCGGGCGTCACGCTCGCGAGCTTCCTCGAGAAGGCTCTTCCATATCTCCTTGGAATGGCCGCGCCAGCCGAGGAATCCATAGTACGAGCGAAGAAGTCCCGGCGCTGTTCCCGCGGCGATGAGCGCAGCCTCTATCGGAAAGGTCCCCGAGCCGCACATCGGGTCGAGAAAGCGTTCGCCGGCTGCCCACGCCGCGGGGAAATCGGCTAGCAGAAGCAGGCCCGCGGCGAGGTTCTCTTTCACTGGGGCGAATGCGCCGTCCAGACGATAGCCGCGCCGATGGAGGCTCTGGCCGGCCAGATCGATGCTCAAGCTCACCTGATCATGATCGGCAAAGACGTGCACGCGCACATCGGGCCGAGCCTTAGCGACATCCGGGCGGTCGCCGGTCTCCTCCCTCAATCGGTCCACGATCGCGTCCTTGACCCGCAGACCAAGGAAGTGACTGTTGGGGAATTGATCGCCCCGAACGACCGGAGTAACCGCAAGCGTCGAATCACTGCCAAGGTGCTCGCCCCAGTCGATGCTCCGTGAGAACTCGTAGACCTCATCGTCCGTCGCGGCAGTCGCCGTTCCCAAGTGAAGTAGAATCTTGGAAGCAGTTCGGCTCCAAAGACAGGCCGCGTACGCGGTGCGCAGCGACCCAGAGAATGAAACCCCGCCCGGCGATGCCTCCACATTGGAAGCACCCAACCCCTCGAGTTCCGAGACGAGAACGGACTCGAGTGCCCGAGGCACGCTGGCAAAAAAGTCAAACATCGACCGAGTATAACTCAACAGGTATTGGGTGATAGGGTTTGCGACAGCTTCGCGGCTAGAAGCTGATCCGGATGTTGTAGGCGGCGCATTGGTTCGGCGTCGTGTTCGAGGTCGTCCTCACAGCCGCGTAGGTCCACCCGTCATCGCTGATGGCCGTATCTGCACCCGTCATGCGGGCGGTCCAACGGCCCTGGTCGTCGGGATCGGACTCGCAGCAACCGTGCATGTCGGCGTCGTTTTCGAAGCCGTCGGTCCACCAGCAATTGTCACCGACGATGGTGTTCGTACCCGCATCATAACGAGCGCACTGGTCTCCGCCCCCGCAGCTGTGGCTCCCATAGTTGCCGCCCCAACCGGGCTGATAGAATACGCAGATCTGAAAGCTCTGGCTTGCGGGATTGTTGGTCGTGATCCTCGCCGTCGGTTCCATTGTCGACCCTCTGACGTCGTCCGTTGTCACGGCGAACCAGTCCCACTCACCATTGCTGTCGATCACACCAGAGGCCTCTCTGGACTGATTCTCGGTGGCGGCCTCCAGCCAGCGCGCGTCGGATTTGCTGTTGTAGGGCTCCAGACAGACCATTCCACCTTCGTGGCAGACGTACTTTGCTTCGCCCTCGCCATCGCAGCTACAAATGTCGTTTTCCTCGCCGGGCAACTCGCCGCAGCCGCCGCACAGGTTGAGACCGGGATCACCTTCGCAAGTCACGCTGTCTTTCGCCTCGGTACAGGTCCACAGGCCCCCTGGACACACGCTGCAGCCTGTGTCGGGTTCGTGATCGAGGCTGACACATCCGCCACAGGCGTTGAGACTGCTCTGCCCTTCGCAAGTCACGGCGGTGTTGTCCCCATTACACGTCCAGAGCCCATCCGAGCATTCACCGCAGAGGTCGTCGGGGGCGCCTTCGAGCAAGCCGCAACCGCCGCAGGCATTGATTCCGCTCGCACCGAGGCATTCGACTGCGTTTTGACCGTCACAGGTCCAGGTGCCATCCAGACAGGTTCCGCAGTCCGTCTCGGGTGCGTAGTCAAGCGTTTCACACCCACCACAGTCATTGAAGCTAGTCGCACCCTCGCAAGTAACTCCCGTCAGAGCGCCATTGCAGGTCCACAGGCCGTTGCAGTCTCCACAGGCCGTGCCTGGTGTGTCCGTCACGACACCGCACCCACCGCACGCATTGTCGGGTGTTGCTCCCTCGCAAATCAGCGCCGTCCCGTCGTCGTTACAGGCAAGGGTTCCGTCGAAACAGGCACCGCACTCTGCGGTTGGCGCACCGCCCAGGTCGACGCATGTTCCACATCCGTTGGTGGGGTTAGCGCCAACGCAGCTAGACGTGCCGTCGTCGTTACATTCGCCCACACCACCGCCACATACGCCGCATTCCTCGTCTACGGGATGCTCGAGTTCATCGCATCCACCGCACTCGTTCTCGCCAGGGTCGTCGCACTCGAGCGATTCGCCGTCGTCGCTGCACTCGAATTGGCCGCATTCGCCGCACTCTCCTTCGATCTCTCCGTCCAGCTCGGCACATCCTCCGCACGCGTTGAGCGAGGCGTCCTCCGAAACACACTCCACGGATTCCTGCCCCACGCACTCCCATGTACCCGTTCCACAACCCTCGCCACCACACTCGGTGTCGGGTACAGCGCTGAGCTCAGAGCAGCCGCCGCAGGCGTTAACCGGGTCACAGCCGCCGTCGTCAGATATGTCCGATCCGTCTTCAGACACGTCTGATCCGTCCTCTGTGAGATCCTCCGATCCGTCGTCGCGCGAATCGAGTGGAACGATGTCCTCAGTCGAGTCCTCCTGGGGATCGTCGCCAACGTCTGCAATCGTTCCGTCGCCCTCACCCTCACGCGCGTCGACATCGAAGAAACTGGCCTCCAATCCGGCATCCAAGTCGCCGGTACCCACCGCCGATCCGCAAAAGCTGCCTCGACAGATTTCACCCGCGCTGCAATCAGAGTCATCGATGCACTCGACTTTTTCTGACAAACCGCTGCGATCAAACGTGCAAGCGCTCAAAAAGAGAGCCGCCGTAACGATGAGTAGGGCGCCTAAATATTTGGATACATTGGAAAAAGCGATGTGCATACCAGTATTTCCGTTGAAATTGGAAATTTTCAGCTCTGTCATAATATCCGATCTTGCCTCGACATCCAGCGGATTCTTCGAGTTTGGGCTTCGGAGTGAACGGGCTACAGTCCGATCTTGGCTGCTTGTTTGGCGTTTTGGGGTGAGTAGCTCACATCCGTCAATCGTCCGCAATCACACCCAATAGCGTTTTGATCATGCGGTAGGTCAGTCCCCACACAATGAAGTCTTGGTATCTCCAGCACCCAAAACGCATTGGAACGGGCCCAGCGTTGTACGAGAACGTATCGTCGAGGGCGCCCGAGTAGACCTCGTGGAGCGGGAGCCAGAACGCGTCTTCGGCTTCGTGGTTGAGAGCCAGCTCCTCGTGTTTCTCTTGGACGAAAACGAATGGCCTGATGGCCATCGGAAGGACCTTACCCTTCCCGATTGCCCTGACGTCTCCCAACTGTCCGACCACACGGGCGGATACATCAAGCGAGATACCCATTTCCTCGCGCGTCTCGCGTACAGCGGTGTGCAACAGGTCTCGATCTTCGGGTTCGGCTCGACCACCCGGAAAGGAGACGTGGCCTGACCACCGGTCACCTTCGTGCTCGGCGCGCTTCATAACCAGCACCTCCGCGCCCCGATCGTCAAATCGCAGAAGGGCCGCAACGGCTGCTCTTTTAGGCGCGGTCAACCGGCTGATCGTCTTTGGTGAATGGGCAGAAAGGCGACGCTCGATGTGCTCGAGTGTGAAAATCCTCCGACTGTCGCTGCGATTCCCCATCCGCTTTCGAATAGCACTGACGCCCCAGTTTTGGAAACCAAAACTTCCGACCAGGGCCTCGCCGACCGACCCCCTCTCGGAGAGTTTGGTGTATGAGACGAGGTCGGGGTTGGGCCTTCCCCGTCGCTTCGCTTGTCCCCCCAAGCGGGGGGATCAACCCTCACTCCGAGGGTCTGTGAGTGGTTTGAGGTATGAGACGAGGCCTGGGGTCGGGCCTTCCCCCCTCGCTTCGCTCGTCCCCCAACCGGGGGGACAACAAAACCTCATTAGAAGGGGCTGTGGGCAGGCCGGCCCCAGACAGACCGGTTTACTGAGCCTCGTGAATCTCGAATATTATTCACTGGTTGTGAGTTTGTTGCGTTTCTTTAGACCCGTTTTTGCGAGGGTTGCGTTCATACCCATGTCGCTACCAACAAGCGACACTCAATCGGCCGCGGTGGCCACATGGGGTTTTTTCGTTAACTGTGTGGACCACTGCCTCGATGCCAAACGATGCCCGCGACGATCGTGGCTCCATGTGGCTACCGCGGCTGATTGAGCGCACAACTCCTCTCAACTGTGCATTAGGTCCGAGTGCCCCGGGGTGTTTTCCGTCCCCCGGGGCACTTTCCGTTTCCCCCAACATTCATAGCACCCCGTGTGGCGGCTCGCTTCGCGCGCCCCCACACGGGCGGGGGTCAAGTCTCATTTATACACAAACTGACGCTACGAGATACCGACAAACCAGGCCGTAAACGGGACTGTGCGACCTGGTCAAGTTCGATATCACCCCGTGTGGCGGCTCGCTGCGCTTGCTTCGGCCTCTCGGCACCGCGATGAAACCGACCACACAATTCCGGAGTGAGGGTTGGTCCCCCCCGCTGAGGGGACGAGCCGAAGGCGGGGTGTGCAGGTAAGGCCGAGGCTCGGGCCACGACCCGGCGCTCTTTCA
Source organism: uncultured Bradymonadales bacterium (assembly GCA_964503485.1). GTDB lineage: Bacteria > Myxococcota_A > Bradymonadia > JAFGEP01 > JAFGEP01 > CAZDBH01. The sequence continues at coordinate 19,650 of CAZDBH010000055.1, forward strand.
GAGCCCCAATTTCATCCGGGTCACGTCGGCTGACAGGCTCTTCATCCTGCCGCCTAGGTTGCGCAGGAACCCCCACATCAATCGAACCGCGAGGTTGTGGTCTCCGTTGACGAGATCGAAGAAGTCTTTGCGCCGAATTCCGAGCAAGACGCATTCACCGCGAGCTGTGACAGTGGCGCTTCGAATTCCGTCGCCGATGAGGCCGAGTTCTCCGAAATGGCTACCGGGCTCAATCGTGGTCAGGTGGACAGTCCCCTGCGAGACATCGACTTGCCCTTCGACCAGAATGAAGAGCTCGTCACCGGTGTCGCCCTCTCTGATGATCACGTCCCCGTGCTTGGCTTGAATCTCCCGCACGACACGTAGGACGCGAACGGTTTCTGGGAAGGTCAGCTCTTTGAAGAGGAAGACCTCTTTCAGATAGTTGACCTTCTGCTCGGTTCGTAGGCGCCGAGTGGTGGGAAGCTCGCCGCTGGCTTCGACGATAATGACGGTGATGTTGTCCAGCCCACCTTCCTCGTTTGCCCGCTCGATCAGTCGGGAAACGGCCTCACGAGGCGAGAGGTTGAGGGTCGTGTGGAGAATCTCGGGTGGCATGATCAGGTCGGTCAAGCCGTCGGAGCACAAAACGAATTTGTCTCCTGGGACAACATCGACCAACAAGAGGTCAATTTCGACGTGCGGTTGGGTCCCAACCGAACGCGAGAGCACGTTCTTGTGGGGGAAGTTTTTCGCGTCTTCCGGGGTCAAACCACCCCGGTTGAGTAACTGCTGAAATAGCGTGTGGTCCTCGGTGATCTGGTAAATCTGATCGCCTCTCACCATGTAGAGGCGACTGTCGCCGACGTGGCCCACGATCCCGGTGCTGCCGACGACCTGTAGCAGTGTTCCTGTGCTCGCCATTCCGCGGCAGGACAGTTCGTTCCGCCCCCGTGTGTAAATCTGCTCGCTGGCTCCGCTGAAGGCGGGCCGAAGGGCGTTCATGATGGTGTCGCGAGTTTTCGCCTCGGCGTGTATTCCCCTCCGCTTCAATTCGTTCATCGCTTCAGCGACTTTTGCGTGAAGTAGGGCGGTCACCATGCCTGACGCGATTTCGCCAGCTGCGCCGCCTCCGACGCCATCTGCGACTAGGTAGAGGCTCAAGTCGGGGTCAATGAGGAGTGAGTCTTCATTGTTGTCGCGCTGTCGGCCGACATCGCTCTTTCCGTAACCCACTAGATGCATTGGCATCTGCGCTCCAAATCAGAGGTATCAACAAAGAATCTACCACAACGGCGGGTGTGTTCGCACGATCGGCGAAAATTGTCTCGACGCGCTTCCAGCCGGAATGGCTTCAGCCTGTAGTAAACCCAGCGTCGATGGGGATCGTCTGACCCGTAACGTACGAGGCTTCGTCTGATGCGAGGAAAACTGCCACCCCGGCCAGCTCACTTGGCTGGGCGACACGCCTCAGAGCGGTGCGATCGGTGAACAACTTGGTCAGCTCGGGGTTGCTGGTGAGTGCGGCAGCCAAGCGGGTGTCCACCAGTCCCGGGGCGATAGCGTTGACCCGAATATTCGAGGAACCAAGTTCTACAGCAAGTGTCTGAGTCATCGACACGATAGCCGCCTTGGTCATGCCGTACACGCCTTGGAGGGGAGCAGCCCGAAGTCCGAGCACGCTGGTCACGCTGATGATGGAACCCGGTTTCTTGGCCGCTATGAGGCGCTGGGCGACCTGTCGGCTGCACTCGAAGTAGCCCTTCAGATTGACATCGAATGTCTTGTCCCAGGCCTTCTCGGAGCAGTTGAGCAGCGGACCGAAGTAAGGATTGGTCGCCGCGTTGTTGACCAGCACATCGGGCGTACCGAACTCGGCTTCAATCGAGCCGATTAGGGCTGCAATCGCGTCCCGATCGCCGATATGACAGGCTCTAGCAGCAACCGAGTCGGGGTATTTGTCGTTGATGGCCGCCGCGGCGATGTCGAGGCCCTCTTGCCGCCGCGATGCGATGACAACCTTCGCTCCGGCAGCAGCCATGGCCTCGGCAACAGCTGCACCAATCCCGCGACTTCCGCCCGTCACCAGAGCGACTCTTCCATCCAATCGTCCCATTACCTTCCCCTCTACTCGGTGAATCTCAAGATTTGGCTGGGCCCAGCACGATTTCGCCGTCTTTGACCTTCACGCTGACCTTACCGCCGTCCTTCAGGTCGCCGAACAGGATCCGCTCAGCGAGCGGCTTCTTCAGGACGTCCTGCAGCAGGCGGTCCATCGGTCGTGCTCCGAAGAGTGGATCGTAGCCCTTTTCGGCGAGCAGAGCGCGTGCCTTCTTAGTCAAGTTGAGTGTGACGTTCTTTTCGGCCAACTGGACAGCCAGTTTTGCGACGAACTTGTCGACGATGAGGCCCATCGTATCGCTGGCGAGCTGCTCGAACACCACCCACCCGTCGAGGCGGTTTCGAAACTCCGGGCTGAACACGCGTTCGATTGCATCCTTTGATCGGCTTCCAGCCCCCTCGTTTTCGCGGCTGCAACCCCCGCGCTCTGTGGTCAGGTCGCGCGCGCCTGCGTTGGTCGTCATGATGAGAATGACGTGGCGGAAGTCCGATTGCCGGCCGTTGTTGTCGGTGAGCGTGGCGTGGTCCATCACCTGCAGCAGGATGTTGAACACATCAACGTGGGCTTTTTCGATTTCGTCGAGCAAGAGCACCGCGTGGGGTGTCCTACGGATCGCGTCCGTCAGCAAGCCACCCTGATCGAAGCCAACATAGCCAGGTGGCGCACCGATGAGTCGCGAGACCGTGTGCTTCTCCATGTATTCAGACATGTCGAAGCGAACAAAGGTGATGCCCATGCCTTCGGCGAGTTGTTTGGCCAACTCGGTCTTTCCAACACCCGTCGGACCCGAGAACAAGAAGGAGCCAATCGGCTTTTCTGGGGAGCCCAAACCGGCCCGAGAGAGCTTGATCGCGCTCACCAGGGTATCGATGGCGCTATCTTGGCCAAAGACCACCTCTTTCAGACGTGGCTCGAGGTCAGCCAGCGACTTTTCATCTTCGGCAGAGACCGACTGCTCCGGAATCTTTGCGACAAGAGCCACCACGCGCTCGATGTCGGCCGCTTCGAGTACTTTGGCTCGGTTGGCATCGGGCAGAAGGCGGTTGGCTGCACCCGCCTGATCGATCACATCAATGGCCTTGTCAGGCAAGAAGCGGTCGTTGATGTACTTGGCTGCCAACTCGGCAGCCGATTCCAGTGCCTCCGCGCTGTATTTTACGTCGTGGTGCTTCTCGTAGTGCCCAGCAAGGCCTTTGAGAATCTCGGTGGTTTCCTCGACCGTCGGTTCTTCGACTTCGACCTTTTGGAACCGCCGCTCCAGCGCACGATCGCGTCCGAACGCGTTTTTGTAATCGGAGTATGTTGTGGAACCGATACAGCGCAGTTTGCCACCGGCAAGCGCGGGCTTGAGGAGATTCGAGGCGTCCATTGCACCACCGCTAGTGGCGCCCGCGCCCACGATAGTGTGGATCTCATCGATGAAGAGGATTCCGTTTTCGTGTTCGACGATGGCGTTCATGACGCCTTTGAGTCGCTCTTCGAACTGGCCGCGGTACTTGGTGCCAGCCAAGAGAGCACCCATGTCCAGCGCGAATATCGTCGAGTTCTTTAGTACCGTTGGGACGTTGCCTTCGTGGATCGCCTTCGCCAGCCCTTCTACGATGGCGGTCTTGCCCACACCTGAGTCACCAATCAGGACCGGGTTGTTCTTCCGGCGACGAGCGAGGGTCTGGGTGACCACCTTGAGTTCGTCGGTTCGGCCGACAAGCGGGTCGATTTCACCCCGCTCGGCCCGCTCGTTTAGGTTGCTGGCATAGGCGGCAAGAGGATCTTCGGCGATCTCTTCTTCGCCCTCTCCCTCCATTTCGGGCCCACCCTCTTGATCGAGCCGTTTGGGCTTGTGGATTTTTCCCGACCCGTGGGAGACATAGCGCACGATGTCCAGCCGGGTGATTCCTTGCTTGCCGAGCACATAGACCGCGTGGGATTCGCTCTCGCGAAAGAGGCTGATCAGGACGTGGCTGCTGCGAATCGTGTCCGAGCCAGAGCCGCTCACCTGCATTGCTGCCCGTTGCAACACCCGCCAGAACGCGATCGTTTGGGTGGGATCTTCAACTTCCTCGGCAGGGAAAGACTCCAAGTGGTCGGCAAAAAAGGTCTCGAGGTCTTTGACCAAACGGCCGACTTTTCCGCCGCATGCGCTGATGATCTCAATGGCCTTCTTGTCGGCGCAAAGCGCGTACAGCAGGTGCTCGACTGTGAGATATTCATGACCTCGACCCCTGGCTTCTTCAGCCGCAGTCTCGATCGTAAGTTTGAGTTCTTGGTCGATGTTCATTCTAGCTCGCTATCGATAATCGGAGGGCCGCCAAGTGGCAGCTGACCCACTAAGAGGTAGACACGGTACGCGCTTATCCAAGCGCAAAGTTACGCGTCCTCTCCGTCGTCTTCGGGTTCCATCGTGCAGAGCAGCGGAAACTGTGCCTCTTCGGCCAGTCGCATCACGGTGGCAACTTTGGTTTCGGCGATCTCGAAGGTGTACACACCGATCATGCCAACGCCGTGATTGTGGACTTGCATCATCTTTTGAGAGGCTTCGACCTCGCTCAATCTGAAGACCGTTTCGAGCACTTGAACGACGAACATGCGGGGTGTGAAGTCGTCGTTATGAAACAACACCCTGTATAGAGGAGGCCGCCGCAACCGTGTCTTTTTGCGGGTTTCGGTCGGGGTGATTGTGTCGGTTCTCGAGCCGTTGCTGCCGCTGGAACTCATTCGCCGATTATGCGCCAATTCGAATCCAAAAAAAATGCTTTCTTATCGTCGTTAGAGCGAAAGGTGGGTTCCGCAAGTCGATTGAAGGCTGTCTCGGTGGGGCAGTCGAGCTACTCTTCGCTCTGCAGCGACTCGAAACGAAGCTCGTCGCCGTATTCGGCGGCCGCTTCCGCCGAAAAGTACTGGGCTGAGTCCGGACTGCGGCGAAGGTAGTAGTTCAGGAAGCCGATCGAGAACCCATTGATGATCTCATGGGCCTCCTCGAAAGGAATGTTGTCTTCGTGACACCCGTCGCTGAGGGCATCGACTCCGTCGTCGAAGCCCACTTCGCCAGCCAGTCTTGCCAGGTCGAGTAGACAGATATCGGTATAGCTGTAGTGTCCGGCA
>CAZDBH010000055.1:24862-26744 GCA_964503485.1 uncultured Bradymonadales bacterium
TATTTCGGGGGAGGCGTATCATTGTAGAACGACAGCATCTCGTCCTCGTAGCTCAGTGTTTCGTCCATGAGTCCACCGTGCATCATGAAGGGAACGGGGTAGTATCGAGCTTCGACTCCTCCGAGAGCTAGCAGCGCCGTGGCTGGGGCGAATGGTACGACCGCCCGAATGTGTTGGTTCGAACCGCCCTGATAGAGCGTGATAAGGGCACCGAATGAGTGACCGGAGAAGCCCATGTTGCGTTCGTCGATGGCACCAAACAGGAAGTCGTCCGACTCGAGGTCGCGCTGGACGAAGTGGTCCACCAAGAAATTGGCGTCTTCCCCTCGTTTCAGCGCCGATGAAACCAACGTCACTTGATCATACCCGTCGACCAGAGCGTCAAACAGCGTCTCGTCGGTGTGGTCGGGCGCGACGACAATATAACCGTGGCTGGCGAGAGCGATCGTGAAAAACACCGACTGGAAGCGAACGCCGTAGGCCCCATGCGAGAAGAAAACGACAGGGTAGGGACCATGTTCGGTATCGAGCGCCATGTCTGCATAGGCGTCCACGGCCAAGGGGTCGACCGTCACGCCTTCTAGCAACTCGTCCGCTTCGGGCGGTGCCTCGGCGATGAGGTCATACAGGTATTGTGACTCCGCCCCACTCCCTGGCACGCCTGGGTACCAGATCTCGGTTTTCAAGACGCGCTGGTTGCCGTCGACATCTTCAAACTCGAGCAGTTCAGTGCGCACACCAACGCTGAACGGACCCGGCAGTGATGGATCTGGGGCGTGTTCTGGTCCCGCACCGCACAGATCATCCACACAATAGACCAGCGGCGCCTGCCATCCGTCGGGGACGACCTCGACGGGAGCGTCTGGAGTCAGCTCCTCTACCTCACTCACCTCGTCTTGTACGGCTTCAGCGTCTGTGGCGTCCCGCAAGGACGTGTCCGAGGACACCTCCTCGTCGACCGGATCGGTCGGAGTCGAGCCAGACTCGGACTGACAGGCAGCCACCAGCGACAGACAGAGGAGCGCAACAAATCCAGATCGCTGAACCATCGTTTTTGTTGGGATAACACTGACGAGCGTCGACATCAATTCACCTCTAGCGTGACGCGCTGCCCCACAGGCATACCTCAAAACCGGCGGCCCTCAAAGCCCGCTACCGTTTATCGTGCCATCTGCCCAGTTCTACCTGGTTGGCTGCGACTTCCATGGCGAGGTAGCGCTTCATCGCCATGTCGAGTCTTGGGTCGGTGAAACCGTGGTGGCTGTAAACGAGGGCGGGTTCGAAATCGCGACTGATTTTGTGAGAACCGCCTGCTCCGCCCTCAAAACGCAATCGTCCCTGCTGAATACAATCTTCGATCGAGTGATACAAACAGACGTTGAAATGAAGGAAGCGATGGTGCTCGTGGCAACCCCAATAGCGCCCAAAGAGGTGCGCGGGGGTGGCGACGTTGAAGGCTCCCGCGATCAAGTTCCCGTCACGCATCGCTTCGACGAACTCGACGTGCTCCGGCATTCGCTGAAAGATCAGCCGGAAGAATGCCTGGTTGAGGTAGGGGCTGGTCCACATGTGGCGGTCGATGGTGGTCGCGTACAGTTTGTAGACCTGTGACGACCAGTGTTCGAGCGAACTAGACAGTTCGTCGCCGAGTACGGTTCGCAGTCGAATACCCTGAGACTCGGGTGCTCGCCGTTCGCGGCGGACCTGATTGCGCCGTTTCGACCGCAGAGAAGAGAGCCAGGCGTCGTGGTTTTCGAAGTTCCGATTGTGCCAGTGGAACTGAAAAAGCGTGCGCGGATAGAGGCCGGCAGCGGCTAGCTCGGCGCAGTCGTCGGTGTCGTGATAGAGCACGTGAATCGAAGAAAGCTCATGTTGTTCCGCT
>CAZDBH010000056.1:0-26678 GCA_964503485.1 uncultured Bradymonadales bacterium
CTGACCGAGTTGCGCGCTTCGAGATAAGTGCCACTTGGGTCGTCGTACCAGACAATGACCGTCGCGACTCCACCCGCACCCGTACGAATGGATGTTTGGTAGGCTCCGTCTCCAATCTCTTCGATCGGGGACAGGCTGCCCAGATCGGTCTCTGCCTCGAGTGTTTTTCCAATCAGCGGCGAGCCAGCTGGACTGTTCAGTTGGATGCGAATCAGCGCCTGCCGATAGGTCTCGAGCTCCTCGATCTCTTCTACTTCGAGAGTCAGTGTCGGTTGGGTCGCCGGCCAGGGCTCTGGGTCCTCACCGTCGAGCAATCCGTCACCATCGGTGTCGGGGTTGTTTGGGTCGGTGCCAAAGGCCACTTCCTGGCTGTCGGTCAGGCCGTCGCCATCGCTATCCAGACCGATTTCTTCGCCACTACAACCGGCGCACAGAAAAGCCGTCACCGCGACGGCCAGCAGCTTTCTCGCCAGGCGGTTTTTGCGGGTGGATTCGTGCACTTTACTCAAAACCAGATCCTCGCCTGGAAACCCACACTGAACGTGCCGCCCGATAGAGAGATGGTCGGGAAACCCGGGTTGTCAGGCTCGAACACATCTTTTTCGAAGGCCCGACTCTCGAGCAGAGAAACCTGCCCGTGAATGTCGAGAGCCAATCTCGAGACACCTTCCCAAAGCCAGGCGACCGGTGCATCGAGCCCAACACCCAGCGAAATCGTGTTCCTGTTCGCGTCGAGAAGATTCGTGACGCCGGTCTGTGGCGGGACCGGCGACGGGATGAACCCATAACCCGCCCGCACCAAAACCTCGGGTTGCACAGCCCATTCAGCTCCCATCCGGACTGCCACGACATCCGAGAACACGACTGGCGCTCTCTGGCTCTCCTGCAGCGCCTCGCCCTCTCGATCCAGTACCGTGACACCGGGGCTGCTGTAGCGGAGTGTGCTGTAGTCATACCAAGTCGCGTCGACAGCTAGCAAAAGCGAGTCTAGTGGATTGACTGCAACACCGAAGGCCACCTCGTGGGGCAGGGAATAGGCGGGCGCAACAACCTCAGCCAGAACCGGAGGCACCCCGGTTGCGACCTCGACATCGACCGGCATCAGGATTTCTGTGTACTGCTGCCCTCGATAACTAACACCGAGGCCCAGCCAATCGAGCGGTTCAACAAGTAGCCCTGCCGTGAGGGCGAAATTGTAGTCCACCTCGACCCGCGTTGCGTTGTTCCCCTCTTCGCTCGTCAAATCGGCCTGCACCCGCCCGGTCACGTCGGGCAACAGAGTGGTGCCAACGCCTACGGACAACCAATCGACCACCTGGGCACCCAAGACGCCGCTGAGAACCAGGCGCCGGTTCCGGTTCTGCCAGAACACGAAGCTGACATCTTCGTCGTCTGGCTGGTGCACATCGAACAGACCCTCCTGTGGGAGGCCAATCGCCACGCCGACAAAGATGCGGTCTTCGAGGAGGCTTCCTAACGGCACATTCGTCGCCAAGCCCACCTGATAGTAGACCTGTGAATCCAGCTCGGCGGATTCGTCGTTCACGGAAAGGAAATCATTGGCAAACAGGAAGCCGAATCCTGCAGACAGCGCTGGGGTCCGGGTCACAGCCGCCGGATTGTAGTAGGTCGCGTCCACATCAGTCGCGACCGCAGTGCCCGCTCCACCGAGCGCGATGACCCGGGATGTGAACCCGTACGTGTCGAGGGGGTGGGCAGAGAGCTCGGACCGAACGGATCCCACCAAGATTAGCGCTGCGCAGCAGAGGAACAGGTGCTTTTGTAGTTGCTGGCTCACTGTTTCACGGATCTGGACGCTCCGGGACCAACCGGAACGTTGCATTCGGTGGGGGATTTTGCAAGGAGACTTCAGATCACGCGGCTGTAGACGAAGTAGCGCTCCCTGGAGCCAAGCCACACCCCTAGCTCAGCGGGGGCAAACCTGCGCGCGTCCTGACTTAGTCCCAAGCTATACGCTGAATCGCCGCGGTTCGAGTTCTTCGTCATTAAATCGATCGGGTTCCGCACCGAGGTCGTCGGCCTGCGGCCAAACGCAGTCGCGCATCTTGGGTAGGAGGCGGTCGAGCGCGGTCTGATAAGCGGGGAGCGCCCACTGGCCAAAATAGTTGGTCGCTCCTTCATAGCTTTGCTTTCTGAACTCCTCGGGTGTCGTCACGTAGCCAGCGTAGCCGTCGCCATATCCGCCGATCACGACGTTCGATACGCCGGCGCTGCGCAAACCACTCAGGGCCTGTCGCCGCAGCCGTCTGCCCGCAATGGTGGTTGGCTCTCCGGGAATCGACACGATTGCGAGTGGACCCAGGCGAAACACATGTAGCGGAACAACGACTGGGACCCATCCCTTGCTGCCCAGCAGACCCCGCTTGTGCAGCGTTCGCACCGCGGGAACGCCCTGATGGAGAAAGTCGGGCACGATTGGATTCCGGACCGGGAACGCGTGAAACGCGATACCGTCTCCGCCTTTTCCCGCTTCGAGAAAGATGAACATGTTGCCGTGGGGATGATCGGGCTCCCCCCGGGCCCACCGCCAAAACGCGATGCTCGAGGTGATCGCGCGGTTCGCGATCCGAATAAATCGCAACGGCCCAGGACCCTCGGCAGTCCCCTCCATGAAACCGACCCCGATACAAGCGCCGCCCGTTCGGATGCCCGTTCGACCGGAAACGTGTTCCGGCGAAACCGGCATCGAGGTGAAGTCCAGGTAGCGCACCTCGGCGTAGAGATCGGCCGGTAGTGGCTCGGATTCTCTCGCCTTACGGTCCAGCTGCATCGCGAGGTCGCTCTGTTGGCGTCCGTTCCACCGGGCACTGGCGTCATCGTCGTCGTCGATTCCAACGCTCTTGAGTCGATTCCAGGCAAAGCGGAAGTTGGGGGACACATCGCCGGCGGCGCCCTGCGCGAAGGCGACCACTGGGTTTCCGCCCTCGCGTTCCTGAATGTCGCGTTCCGAAAACACGGCCGCATAGCCCTTGTTGTCAGCGTGAACACGCTTGTTGTCGGCATGGACACTCGTGCAGTGAACCGCGTACCAGTTGATGCCCCCGATGCAGCGTTGCTCGGCGTCTTCGATGCGAAGCCAGGTCATTGTCCGATCGACAGCGTGTGATCGCTCGTTCTTGCGGATTCGGTCGACTTCAGGGTTCGCGTTGAAGGCACGCCACGACCGGTTGAAGGCGACTGGGCGGTGAGCCGGCATTTCGCCGGTAGCCAGTCGCAGGTTCGCCGGAACCATGGACGTCGCCGCCTGCCGAATTGCCGAGAACATGCCACGGACGTAGGTCAGATGGACCGATTCGCTGTAGCCGGGCACGTTGAAGTTATAGAACAACTCATGGTGGTAGCCGCCCGGGGCGCTGTGGGTATGGGTTGCCGCGAAGCAGACCTCGTGCTCACCGAGATCGGCAGTGGCCGTGTCTTCGGCCAGCAGTTCCAGCACTCGATCGCGCACGGCCTGTGCCATGAATGCGATCTCGCACACCACATAGGCAAATCGCTTGCCCGACTCGGGCGCCTCAAACACGAAGGCCCGTGCATGAATGGGCAAGGTCACACCGCGCACCTCGTTGCCCGGTACACCCCAGCCCAGCATCGAGACCGGTTCGTCGAGCGCGGTGATGTCAGCGATGCCAGTACCTGCGCGCCACAATGTCGTCATGAACTTCTTCTCGCAGTGTCACTCAGGGAACAGCTGAGATTCCGCAATGAGAAGGGAGACCCACCCATTGCCGCGCGGGCAGGGTACGGACGCCAGGGTTCTTGTCAACATGAGATCAGTCTGGGCCCCGCTCAGTCGGCGTCTTGCGGACTCGTTGTGCACAGGCCCGGTGGATTCTACTCACACATCGGAGTCAACAGCGTCCGAACCACGGAGCCGACCTGAGGATCGAGCACAGCAACGCCAACTGAGGTGCTATCGGACTCGTCGTAGACGGTGCCTACCAGGGCCACCTGTCCGTTCGACATCGATCCCATGACCACGTCGTCGAGTTCGAACCCGAGGCCGGGATCGATGCTGTGAACGAGTTCACCGGTCGAGATGTCATGGACAAGCACAACCCGACCAGGGCCGACGTCGAAGGCCCAGAGCGTATCGCCCAGGTGCATCGGAACAGTGCCAGCGGTGTGCGCCGGAGCATCGGGTGAGGCGCCGATAACACCGAGTTCGGCCCCATCCTCAGCTCGCACCAAGCGAGACGATTCCCCTGGACCTTCACAAACTGTCCAGGTCGCCAAGACCGTGTCTTCATCGAGGAACCGGGCTGAAGCGCACGGTTCGTCAACATTACCAACTGCGAACTGCGTCAGAAGGCGACCAGTGGCGAGATCGAAGGTGGTCACGAACTGCCCTGGTTGATCGGCCGGATAACCCCACTCGATTTGCTCGGCCGACAGTTCGAAAGGAGGGCCGTATGTGACGGCAAGGGCACGCTGACCAGATGGGCTGACCTCGACCCAATCCACGAAAGGCCCATCCCACTCACTCAGCTCTGGGGTACCTTCCACGACCAAGTTCAACTCGTGGCACTCAGCATTCGCGAGACAAAATGAGAGCGTGGGTTCATCGTAGCTGAAATCGATCGGCTCATCGTAGTCGTAATCGATTGGGTCGACGTCCGTTTGAAAAACGGCACCCGTGGCCAGATCGGCGCGGTAGCAGGCGCGCTCACCACAGAAAAAGCCCGAGTCTCCATCAAACCAACGATGTGTTGACCAGGTCGCATCACTCGGGACGCATGCCATTGGGGCCGACGCGGTGGGATCCGCAATCACAGAATCAACCGCGGGTGCGCCGCCGCACGCTGAAATCGACACGAGAGCAAGAGAGGTTACGCAAATTGTTCGCTTCATGGCAGCCACCATAGTGTTCGCGGCGATGGGAGTCTAGGGTGCTCGGACTTGGCAATACGGCCTCTGGTGCCTATCTTCGACGTCATGGCGAAATCATCTAGCCCGCGACTTGTTCCCTCGTTCTTCGAGCCAGGACATCGTGCCGCAACACTTGCTATCTTCTTCGCCTTCGGAGGGGTCATGTGGCTCAGCCGACCAGAGAATCCGCGCCCGCTTCCCTTCCTGTATCAACTTCTCTTTTTCGGGTTTGTTCTCGGTTTTTTCGATTGCCTCTACCGCTGGTACACCAAGATACCCAAGAAAGAGACCTATATCGGCACTGTGGGGCGGTGGCGCGCAGTCATTGGCCTGTGCTTCTGGATGTACTTCGTAGTGGTTACAGCGGGGCCACACATAATGGATCTCTTCGGACTCGAACCATTTCTTCCGATCTCGGGCGGTCGTAGCAACGCCCGCCGAGGCGGCGGACTGTTCGGAGTCCTAGGAATCGTGGTCTGTTGGGCGGCTTTGTGGCAGAACGTGGCCGCCGAAAAGCGCGGGGTATCTGACGACAGTGATCGTTAAGGCCTGCGCGGAATCCAGCACCCCGAACGAGTACGATATGGAGTTCGACAACCCATGACGGACCGTTTCTGAACGTTTGCAACCGTCCTTCCGTGTTGCCTATCCTACTCTTCTAACGACTACGCTCGCCGAGGGTTTACTTGGGACACTACCTCTACTGTGAAGACGATGAACTCTGGAAATTTGGCTCCGGTGACGCGAGCGACGTCCTGGGTCGCCTTCACTCCGATCTGAAGAGCGGTCTCTTTCAAGATGAAGGTACCATCCACCGGCTTCGACTCACCGGCAACCACCTTCAAATCATTGAGGACTATCTGGCCGAGAGGCGACTTCCAGCGTTGAAGAAGCGCTACTATTCGCATCGTAAACGGTATGATGAGGGCGGTCCAGCCGCTGACCTGCACGCATTTCTGGTCGACAGTGGCTTTGGCTACCTCCGTTTGGTCGCTCTCATCGCCAAAGCACTGAAGGACGTCGCTCCTGACGAGTACGTGTGGTTCGAGGCTGAAACCTGAAAGCGGCGACGATCGGCCCGAGGCTTTTTACGGGACCATTCCATTCAGAAAGAGGTCCATATTCGATTGGCACCATCGCTTCCTGTACTCGTGATCCGTCACCAGATCGATACCGTAGGTTCGTTTGATCCAAGGTGCGAACTGGACTTGATTCATGAGTCGGTCAAGCAAGGCACCGGCTACCAGTTGGGTGTCGAGCCCCTCTCGTACGAAACCGTTGTCTTTGGCTTCCTCCAAAAACTCCGAAAAGCGGCCCATGTATTTCAAGAGAGCTGGGGGGTCGGCTTGTTCTCGGACCACCACCATCATGACGTCTCTGTGGTTGAGATACGCATCGAGCGTTGTTTCAAACAACAATTCGATTCGCGAGATGAAATCGTCCAGCGAGCTGGCCGGTCGTCCCAGCAGACGCATCGGTACTTCGAAAACATGGGTGCTGAACTTCTCGACGATTGCGTCGAGTAAGCCCTGTTTGCTTTCGAAATAGTGGTGGATCATGTTGATCCCAGTACCCGCCCGTTTGCAGATTGCTCGGACCGACACGCCACTGAAACCTTTCTCGGCCATCAGAATGGCGCCCGACTCGAGCAGTCGGTCGCGGGCTGAAGTGTCGGACAGCCTAGGCACCGGTAAGCTCTTTGGTCTTTTCCAGTGCTTTGAGCTTCCGCGGGTGGGGTGTGCCGTTCTCGACGTAGAACACGAGCTCTTCGATGATCTGTCCCACGAAGACACCAAAGCCAATCCTCAAAAGGGGCCACATGAGGAACGCCCAGGGCTTGATCTTGGACTGAAACGCCCAGGTCATCTGTGACTTATTCTCGGCTGTCTCAACGACCGAGAAGCGCAGTGTGTTGTGCCGAACTGGAAAAACGACGGGCGGGTTGACGAAATCGATCCGCACCGTGCATGTCTTATCCGCCTCGTTGTACTCGAGAAACTGCTCGGACGCCTTGAGACCCTTCGGATCCGAGTTTAGTTCGCAAACCCGACCTGCGCTGTGAGCCTGGTCGAACTGCTCACCAACGGCCTTCCCATAGGAGTGTGGAACAGAGGCCATCCACTTGTAGGCGCCGTCGAAGTCGTGGGCGAAGATTTTCCAGACCTTTTCGGCGGACGCAGCGACGTCCGCTTTCTTTGTGAATCTCACCATGGTTCCCTCTCAGATCAAATAAAACGATCGATACATGAAATGTAACAAACGTTATATCCAGCCACAAGCACTTTCATGCAGGGCGTCGAATATGGACCGGCGGATGAGCAGAGCTGCAATGTCTGGCAGGTACCGCATCGAATTCCGACCCAGTTTCGGCTACCCTCGTAGCCGCCATGAGCAACCAGGATAGCTTTACAGGCCAAGAGAGCTCTTGGCACCGACTGCGACTCACCCTCGAGGGGGTGTCTGCCCTCGAACAAGAGGGGATGGGCGTCGAGTCCCCCGCCGACGCGATCGCGATTCTCGAGACCATGGGCTTTCGGTGGGAGAAAGAGGAGCACCGAGCTGAGCTCGAACGTCTTCAAAAACACGCGGTCGGTTTCATCCGCGAACTGCTACTGAAAGACCAGACCGGTCTGCACATTCCCCACGAAGTGATCGAAGAGTATGACGCGACTCAGTTGCTGATTGAGGCTTCTCTGGGCAAGCCGCCGATCCGTCAGTGGTGCTGTGCCGTTTTGAAAGCGATGCATGTTCTGCGGCACTGCAAGAACTTCCTGTTGGAGCGCTACGGCGACGCGATTCGCGAACAGGTCTTGGGCAGATTCGAGCGGATAGTCATTCACACAGGTAGGGGTCCCGTCTTGGGGGTGGGTCTGGACAAGATTCAGCTCGAGGCGGTGGAGGTCCAGCGCACCAAGCCATTGAACTCAGTTGCCCTCAAGTTGCTTCGGCGCCCCGACTCGGTTGCCGCCGATATCGAGGACTACATCGGCATTCGATTCGTTACTGAGAATCGCTTTGATGCGGTGCGTGTCCTTGACTACCTCCTGCATACCCGGGTGCTCACGCTGGCGTCTATCAAGCCGCGGCGCGTGCGCAATACGCTCTTCGAGCTCGAAGCAGTCGAGGAAGCCATGGCTCATCTGGAGCGCAGGGGGCTCGAGGACGCGGCGATCCGGCGAGCGCATCTACACCACGTGTTGAACTCTGCCCAGAGCGACCCGAAGCCACGGGAGTCGCGAAACCCCCATCGACACCAGGGATTCCACTCGCTCATGTTGACGGCAAGACAGCTCGTCCGAGCGCCAGACCCTCAAGGTGATGCGATCTTCTTTTTTCCGTATGAAGTTCAGATCATCGACAAGGCGAACCACAAGCTGTCTATCTACGGTCCGGCCGGATACAAGGCCTACCGTGACCGCCAGATCGAGGCGGCGAGATATCGCATCTTGGGAACCTATCTTCTGGACCGCACCGACAACGCTCCGCAGCGCCATGAACCGGAAGCGGGTTCGGAGCCTCAAATCGAGTTGTTTCCCACCGAAGTTTCGAACCGTGAGGTCGCCGAGCTGCTCGAAGAAATCGCGGCCTTGCTCGAGGTTCAGCACGCGAACACCTATCGCATCGACGCCTACCGTGCCGCGGCTGAGGTCATTCGAAAGCTCGAGCGAAGCGTGCAAGAGATCGCCCTCTCAGAAGGACGCAGCGCCCTGGTCGAACTGCCCCGAATCGGCACCAGCCTGTCTTCGCTGATCGATGAGGTCGCTCATACTGGCCGAATGCGCCTTCTAGAGCGACTCGAAGGCGGCGATACACCCAATGAGGTGTTCAGCGCGATTCCAGGAATCGGGGATGAGCTGTCGGCTCGAATCCACGCCGAGCTCCATATCGATACGCTCGAAGAGCTGGAGGTGGCAGCCCACGACGGACGCCTCGATGCGGTCGCTGGTTTTGGCCCCAAACGCCTGGCGGTTATTCAGAAGGTCCTCGAGCATCGACTCCATCGATCACCCCGTTCGGAAGGCCGCAGATTCGAGGCGTTGAAACGGGCCGGAGCAACCGTCGAACTCCCCGCCGCGGGGCCACCAGCACCCAACGTCGCCCTATTGCTACAGGTCGACGGCGACTACCGCTTGGCGGCCGACGCCGGATCACTGCCGACTGTCGCCCCTCGGCGCAATAACCCGGCGAATCAGGCGTGGTTGCCCATCATGCACGCTGACCACGACGGCTGGCGCTTTACGGCTATGTTCTCCAACTCGGATCGGGCCCATGCTACCGGTCACACCCGGGACTGGGTCGTCCTCTATTTCGAGTCCGGGGGCCATGAGTCGCAGTGTACCGTCGTCGCCGGAGAGGGAGCCTTGGTGGGCCATCGAGTAATCCGCGGTCGAGAGCGTGAGTGCCTTCGGCACTATGAGTCTCAGTGAACATCACCGCAGCACCAAGCTGTTAATCGGCTAGACAGACGCTTTTGCCGAAGAGGATCCTGGGCTAATGTGTCGAGACTCAACTAAGCGGAGGTCCTAAGAATGCGGATCAAGTTCTGGTTCTCGGTAGCTTTCTTTCTTTCGGTCATTGTTTACGCCGCGTCGGCAAGTGCGCAGACGGCTCCGGTCGAATGCGTTCCGAGTGGCGACATTCGTTCAGCAGCCGTAGTTCAACTCACGAATCAGTGGACGACCCATTGTGTTTCCACGGTGGGTGATACGCGGGACGTCGATACCAATGTTGTCGGAGGCGTTTGCGGAACCCCTCAGGCACAGTGGCGGATACACGAGACTGAGCACGGTGTTGAATTCGTCAGCGTGAAGACGGGTTGTTGCCTGAGCACAATCGGCAATGATCAGGAGATCGATGTCAACGTCGGGGCGGGTGTGTGCGGCCAAGCCAACGCCTATTGGCAAGCGAGTGAGGTGTCGGGGGCGACCCAATACACCAATAACTGGACAAGTTTCTGCCTCGGTACGCACGGTGACTCTCAGGACGTCGACACCAATGTCGTGGGAGGGGCCTGTGGCCGCAGCAACGGGCTGTGGACCGTCGAGACGGTCCGCTGACCAGCAGGCCTACCGTCAGCTCAAATGTATTCCTAGACTCCATCCTCACTTTGACGCTCCGGCAGGTGAAAAAGATTTCACCTCTCAAGGGCCCGTAGGGCTGCTAGCCTCGCAATGGGATTCGATACCTGCACGTCGTCAACGGAGTCAGTTCATGAAGAATCGAACGACCGTGTCGACACTGCTCGTCGGAGTTGTCTCTCTTTGGGGATGCGGAAGCGAAGACGGGATGGGTGAGCCTGCCGACGTGTGTGAAGCGGTGGCCGAGGACGAGGGGGCGGAAGCGAGTGGGTGCGAAGCTGATACGTTAGAAGCCCCACCGCGGGACGAGTTTGAGCCAGACGACGATTGTGTGAACGCCGTCCTGCTAACCGTCGGCGCGTCCTACGATCGCGACCTGCTACCTGGAGATATCGACTGTTTTCGACTCGACACCAGCGCGCGCCTCGAACTGGTGGACCTCGAAGTGATGGGAACGAGCGAAACCGTGCGCCTTCGGATTGATACCGATGAACATGTTTGGGAGGCTGACGGTTCAATGCTCTTCGTTGCCGGAGAGCCCGGGGCCTACTACCTGACGATCGAGACAGAAAACCGACGTCCCACGGACTACACGATTCGACGGACACTCCTTGGATACGATGACCACGGCAACAACTCGCTAACGGGCACACCAATCGAAGCCGGCGAGGTCGAGGGGGTGATTCAATACGCCACAGATGCTGACGTGTTCGTGATCGAGGCACGCGAAGGCGATCGCTTCGAAGGGCACGTCGAGGGGGACGTTGTGAGGCTCCATGTCGGGGGAGCCGATGTACACCGATCGGATCAACGCGGCAAAGCCCTGACGGACACCACTATGTACTTCCAAGTCAACGGGGCACCCGGCCCATATACTCTCACGGTCGAGACACTCCTCGCCGATGACCACAGTGATGACCCGGCCCGGGCCACGCCGGTTGAAACCGAGATTACCGGCGTTCTCGTAGATGAGTTTGATGAGGACTGGTTTCTTCTGGCCACAGAAGAACATCACTACACGATCGACGTGTCGATGACCGGTGTTCCGCCCGAAGACGATCCGGGGGCGAATGTCGCCGCGCAGCCCGTCTCGGGTGGTATGAGATGGTCGGAAGACGGTGATCTATCCCTCGATCCTGGATTTGCACCTGAAGTACGGATTCGGGTGAAGGACCTCTACCCAACCCCCGCCAACTACACACTGACCGTCACGGACTGGGGGGTCGACGACCACAGCGACGAACGCGCTGAGGCGACCATATTGGCTTCCGACGGCACACCCCAGACGGGTACTCTGCACCGACACTTTGACGTCGATATCTTCGAAATCGAGGCCACAGCTGGGCACACCTATCTGGCCATTCTCGAACGTGACGAGGGTGCGCTTGATGGATCGACCATGGTCGTCCGCGTGTCGACCGACGGGCGTTTCGGTACTTTGGGAGACGTCGTCGCTAAAGAGGCCATCTCAGATGCCCTATATCTAGACGTTCGCAACTCCCGCGTCATCTCGGCATACTCTGTCTCGGCTTTCGACTTGGGAACGGACCAAGTTGCCACCCTCCGCGCCGAGGCGTACGAGCTCGCTTTCGACGAGTCGGCTGCCCTAGCGCTGCAGAGCACCGAGGACAAAGACGCCTTTCGGTTGCGGGTTCCAGACCTCCCGGGTGACTCCACACTCGCTCAACTCACCGTCATTGTCAGTCGGCCCACGACGCTGCCCGATGTATTGGAAGTCAGCGGTGTGCCCGAGGTTCAACTGCTCTCCGTTCGTGGGACGCTGCTCTACCCCGATGTGGAGGTCACAGAATCCGGCGTTCGACTCACGTACTTTGTGGAGAGCGGGTTGAGCTACTTCGTGGAAGTGACGCCAGACGAGGAGAGTTACGTCTCAGGCCCATACACCATCGAGGCCACGCTCGATTGATTTCCCCATGTCCGGGAGCGCACGAAGCCGCCGGTATCGCTCTGTCGACTGACAAGTTGCGGTCGATCCGTGTCCTCGGTGATGCCGATTTGCGATTGCTGAGGGTCACTGACGGCTAAAGAGAGATTCCATGTCGAGCGCCTCGCCCGTGATGCTGCCTTCCCAGATCACTTGCACGGTGTTCGCATTCTCGAAGATCCACCGCACATTGGTGGTTTCGTTTTCCCAGTGCACGACGCCGACGACCGTGTTTCCATTCATCGAAAGGATCTGCAACCTGCCGCTGTGGTTCTCGCCTGCTTGGTGGAAGAAGTTCTCTACGCTCATGCTCAGATCGGCGTTCACAGTCATCCGCCACTGTCGGGTGCGACTGAAAAAGGCCTCGAGATCGGCCGCATCCTCCGCTGTTCGGGGAGTCGGCATCTGAGCCCGAAGGTCTCTGGGATCAAATTGCCAAGACCCGACGACTCGAGCGCTCCAATTGACGACGGGATCGGTCGCTTGCGCCGTAAGAGGAAGCAGCAAAACGAAGAGCAGAATAACGGGCAGTGAACGGTTCATTAGGGTTGGCCGAGAGCAATCTGAATGGGCATCGCCCAGGCGTTCGCTGTTCCACGCCCGGTGACCCAGGCGGCCAGCTCATCGCGCGGAACCACCGTTGATTCGGCAAGGGCAACACCAGCCACGACGATCAGGTGGCTGAGCTCTTCGGAGCGAGCCAGGTCGGCCATCAAGAGCAGGTTGATCACGGTCTTCCAGCGCCCTGACCCAGCCTGCTCGATGTCGACGATGTGTTCGGCCAACCAGGTCAGCTCGGACTCGTTGAAGGCTGGGGGATCACCCAACTGGTAAGTCAGCAAGTAGCCAGGGATGTCGGAACTGACAACGGCTAGGTCGCGTTCGAACCAATGCAGCTTCCGGGTCGCACTCTCGTCCAATTGACCGTCTTCGTCGCCGAGTTCGGTACGATAGAGTGCCACGAGGTCAATGTCGCCTATTGGTGTCGTCGAAAGTTGGCTCAGCGGCGTAATGAGGCTCTTCTGGAGCACCGCCACAGCGCGAAGATCGAGGTCGTCGCGCAACTGATTGGCGGACATGATCCGTTCGGCCATGACGTGCAGTGCCGAAGTGTAGCTGCGAAGTCGCCGCATCGGGTAGCCGCGCAGCACGTTGTCAAAGTCCTTCTCCGCTCCGTCCAGTATTACCTCAAAGCCTGATGCACGCGGGTATCTGACGAAAAAGAAGAGCGCGGCGGCAGCCTTCTGGCTGTCGCTGTCTGTCAATCGGTCGGCGATGGCGAGACTCAGGTCGTCGGCCTCGGCCAGTCCCAACAGGTAGCTGTACAGCCAGGCCAGCCCCATCGTGGGACCCGGATTAACCCGGACGGCGCCGAAGTTTTGAGGTGACCATCCGCTCAAAATACGCTCGACCACATCAGCTGTGTCGGAGGCGTCGCCGAACGTGACGCTACCCATCTCAACGGGTAGCTGCGGGACAGGATGACCTTCACATCGCCACGGAAACTCCGGGTCGGTAGACGGTTCGGGATCGACCGGGTCGGTCGGATAGTCCTCGAATCCAGCCCAGGTGGTGCACTTGCACGCGTACAGGCGGTAGTTGTCGGCTTTTTGTTCGAGCAGTGGATGGTCGTCCCAGCTCTCAGCGTCATAGAGCACGGCTGCATTCGAGCGGAGGTCCGCTCTGCCCGCCCAACCCGGTTCGCTGTGCCGCACCAATTCGCCGCAGCGCGTACAACGTAGCCGACTGCAGCCGATCACCGCGTTGACTTCAGCGGCGCTGTACTCGCAAGGGTCGTCTGGTATGCGGTGTTGCCCGCCCACGACGTACCCACCATGACAACAGACTCGATTCGTTTTCACGATGCTATCCTACCCACTGGATGGTGGCGCCTTGAGGCCGAGCAAGACCTCGGCCTGCAGCGCTGTATCCTTCGTGCCAGTACAGTCCTTGGTGAATTCGGCTTGGGTGGCGAGCCACGCGGTCGCCAGCGGTTTGAGCACGGTCCCGTCCAGGTCGACCGGTGCCAGTGGCACGTATTTGCCGTTCTGGTAGGTGCAGCCCGGATACTGGTTGGCGGCAACCATGACTTCGTGGAAGCTGTGCGCGTTGATGTTCTGCAGGTGGCCGATCATCGCGAGGCGAATCGGCGAGATGTCGCCGATTCCCAGCAGGACACCGAGACCGCACACTCGCTGTGTGGTGCCCGAGATACCGGCCTTGAGCGGCATCTTGAACTCGGTATTGGCTTTGACCACAAAGTCGGCCGAGCCTTTGAGTACGTTCTGGATCTGGCCCGAGAGGTGATTGAGCGCCGGGTCGAATGCGGTCGCATCGTCCTTCCAACCGCCGGAATCTGTGATGCCACCAGCCTTGAGCAACTCCACCATCTTGCGAAGCTTGGCGCTCTCGTCGGGGAGTGTTGCGGCTGCGCTGAGATTGACATTGTAGCGTCTGCCGAGAAACTCCAGCTGGCCCTTGGTGAGGTTCTCGAGCGGCTGTGCGGCCATCTTGCGGTCCATGTTCTGGGCCTTCGCGGCTGCGTAGTCGGTGCACAGCGCTTTGAACTCCATGACTTTCTTCGCGTCCGGTTTCCGCGACGCTCGAATCGCCGTGATATTGGCTGCGAGCGCGTCACCGAACTCGGGCGGAATCTGGGCTCGCACGGTCTCGAAGAGCTTGCTTTCGTCGGAAATGAGATCCTCGCCGAGGAACTTCTTACCGTAGTTGTGCAAGTGTACGATCTTCTCGTCGAGGGTGCCGGATGTCAGCACGGCCTTGACGTCCTCATAGGTCTTGCCTCGCACACCCGCGAATCCGATCTTGGGATCGACTCCGAGCGACGTGATTTTGGCCTTGAAGTCATCGTCGTCTGAGAGGGTCTCGAAGACCTTGGCGACACTGTCGGCAGCTGGTTCGGTGGCCTTGAACTTGGTCTGCATCAAGTTGACGGCCTTGAGGACCATGTCATCGACCGCGGCCTTGCCCGCGTTGAACGGTGAGGTCCCGGCGGAGATCTTACTGCCCAGCTCGACCTCGAAGCCGTCTCGAAGTGATACCAGCGCAACATTCAGCCCTCGTGCCTTGACCATTGCTTTGCGCAGCTTGGTCATCTCGGCCTTGATGGTCGAGAGCAGCTTTGGTTTTTCAGCTTCGGCGGTCGTTGGGTCGAGGTACTTCTTGGTGAGGCGCTCGACGCTCCCAGCAATCTCAAACGGTTTGCGGCTGCTTGCCGCGATTTGAAGCGGGGTGAATCCGGGGTGCTCGACGACCTTGGGGTTGCCGCCTGCGTGGCTGATGACCAGACGCTTCTCGATGCCCCCGACCTCTTCGAACGTAACCTCCGGTAGCGTCTCGCCGCCCGAGGATCCTGCGCCGGCGCCGCCACCCTCCATCTGAACCGGGTCTTTCAACGCGCCGCCGTAGGCTTGGACTCCGCCCGCGGACGTCCCGTTGGCTCCACTGTTGAGCAGGGCCTCAGAGCTGCGTCCCGCCACGACAGCGTCAGCAACTGCATCAGCGTGCTTTTCGTAGGAATCTCCAGCTTTGCCAACGCCACCCGGAAGGTCTACGCCGCTCCGTTGTTGAACGATGTGTGCCGCCTCGTGGGCCGCGGTGTGTAGACTCGGTGATTCCTTGAACGCGATTTGGTTACCGGTAGCGTAGGCGCTGGCCCCCATGGCCGTGTTGGCTTCGGCGGCGGCGCCGCCTACGTGTGCCTGCACGCCGCTAACGTCGTGGCCGCCAAAGCTGTTCTGAATGGCGTCGAGATGCGGGAGTGATTGCGATGGCCCCGTCAGACCAGAGGCCGCCGTACTCTTGACCGTCGAGGCATCGGGAGTCCCGGAGGACTGAGTCTGGATTGGATCTTCGTGAATCGGCTGCTCGAGCGAAACCCCCATCGGAAGGGGCGGCTGTAGCATCTGGATCTGCTCGTCCCACGGGACGTTTGCAACTTCTTGCTTCAGTTGAAGTGCAGCGTTCGAGCCGTTCTCGGCAGCGAATTCTAAGTCGTCATTCTGACTCTTCTTGGCCTGTTTGGATGGGCTCTCGAGCATCTTGGAACTCCGCTGTATCCATCGTCTGCAGTTATCAGATGCATAGTCGATAAAAAACTGTCTGCTGCAGGCCCTAAAAATATAGTGTCGGTAATGGGCCACCGCAAGGGCTCGAGAGCAATAGATGAGCGGAAGTCGCGTCAGCCGTTCCAACCCGGAATGATCCGTACGATCGCAACCCGAAATCGCAAGTGTGACTAAGGCCCGTTGAATAGGGGACTAGGGCGCGCTAGATTCGCAGCGAAACCCAAGGCTCCAAAGGACCGTAACCCGCGATGTTCGTACCCTTCGACACTCAGCCGCAAGCGCACGAACTGCCAAGCAGTTTCCCCACGCCGTTTGGAGTCGGTCGGCCTCATCCGTTAGCGCTTCGCGCCGCCGTTCAGACCCAGGCGTTCGTCGATACACATCCGACACTGGGGCCAAACACGTTTACGGGTGCCACGGGTGGGAAAATGCTGGGTGTTCTGGTCGTCCGCACCGAAGACGAGAAGATCGGCTACTTGAGGGCATTCGCCGGCCAGCTGGACGGAAGATGGGTCGTAGAGGGATTTGTCCCGCCGGCCTTCAATGTCGACCGATTCGAGGGTCTGTGGGCCGTGGGTCGCCTGAAGATCTCAGAACTCGACGAGGAAATCGTCGCACTTCGGGAAGGCGGAACGTCCGACGAATCCAACGACGAACGACTCGCGGAGGCAATCCGTGTGCAGCAATCTGTTTCTCGCTCCCTGCATGCAGAGCTTCACGACACCTATCGTTTCACCAACAATCGCGGCCGATCGACGACGCTGCGGCAATTGTTCGAACCACGGATGCCCCCGGGCGGAGCCGGGGATTGCGCGGGGCCAAAACTTCTCGTTCGGGCATTCGAGTTGGGAGCAGAACCGCTGGCGCTGGCCGAGTTCTGGTGGGGCGATCAGCCGACGGCGGGTGACCGGGAGCACGGTACGTACTACCCGGCTTGCCAACGGCGCTGTGCGACGATCCTGCCGTTCATGCTCGAAGGAATGGACGTTGGGCTAGGAAAAGACAAAGAGTAACCGAAGACCAGTACCTGGGCATAAAATGAGACGGTCAATCGAGTGTTGAGCCTGCCCAGATCGGTGCCGTTGGTGTATGAACCCGTCTCAAGGTGCCGGTTCTACGTGTCGTTACCGGCCTTACTGAATCGCACTGAAGTTGAAGCGCAGGACGTGGGCCAGGTCCGTGGTAGCGAAGGGTCGGCTGTAGAGGCGGATTTCCTCACCCCAGCGGGGAGCCGACCAGTTGTCGGTCGGGAAGGTCAGTTGATGAAAGTACCCGGCTGGGAAGTTGCCACCAACAATGACCTGGCCGAAGCGCGCTCCGGGTTCGAGGATCGTATCGATAGGAGTTGAAGGGTACTGGCTCATGAATTCCTTCCCGAATTCGACCACCAACGGATCGGCGGCAAACAGACCCAGATCGAGTGTGTTTACGAACACCTCCAATGCGCCGACTTCATTGTAGATCGTCGCCCCGATCGTCTCGGAGTGGCACGGGTAGCTGACGACGAGGTCGTCCTCCCAGTCCCGGTTGAGATCGAAGCCGTACAAGTCATAGTCTGCGCCGGAACATGACACAGATGACGGAGTGAACGGGGTCCTCGCGCTGAACTCAACAGCGGAGGCCGCGTTCGGTGAGCCGTTCCCAGCCCGGCTGAAACTGTACAGTCTTGCGGAGGCATCGCCGATGACCCAACCGGGTGCGTACGAATGGTCAAGTGCGACCATTTCGACACCAAACCCGTCTCCGATGGCAGCAGTCGGACTTGGGTTGCTGATCTCGTCGCAGTTCAACGAGGCGGTGAAGAAGGAGCTGGAATCCTCGATTCGGAAAACCGCGCCGCCGGGTACCGTGCCCGCATCGCGATTTGGGGCTCCGATGTACAGGTCGTTGTTCTCGTATTCGAGTGACGCGCCGAACTCAATACCCAGTTCAGTGACCGAGCAGTCTGCTGGCGTGATGATGCGACGAGTCGCACGATCGATTCCGGTGGCGCTTCCCTTGATCACAATGACTGCGCCCTCGCCGTTGATCTGGGCATTCATGACCAGCTCTTCGTAGGAGTCATTGTCTAGGTCGACACTGATGGCGGATCCGTTGAACGCGCTGAAACCGGGAGGAGCCGTCTCGGGCAGTGTGGGGAACCAGCCCGGCTCGTTCCAGACCGCTCCAATCGCCCCGAACCCGGTCGTGCTCCCCATCTGTGTGTGCCAAACTCCGGTGTCGTCGTTCATCAGGACGACATCATCGGGACCGGCCCCGCCAAGACGCACGGTGCGGACCATATTGTAGTCTCGCCCGAGCAGTGACGAGAAGTTGCCGCTGCCCCAGTCGGTGTAGTTAAACAGGTCCCCGACGGTGTAGGGCGCCGCTGAGAATCTGACGATCTCGACGAAATCAGCGATCCCGTCGTCGTCAAAGTCGCCAGAGGCGGCGCTGATGGTTTCGTAATGGTCGAGGCCGCCACGCCGCCAGTATTCGCCTAGCTCGGTGATGTCAGCACTCCAGTTGCGGTCCGTCAATATCGCATCGGCCTCGATACCGCCCTTCAAGAGCAAGGTGGGGTGAGGATTAATCGTGCGAACCAGGACGGGAAGGTCCAGCTCTTGGGCCAGTTCGAGATCCTGATCGTGGCCCGAGTTGACGTCGGTAGCGCTATTGGGCAAAACGAGCTCGATGGCATCGGGGTAATCGACGCTGTTGAGCACCAGTCGCCAATCTGGTCGCGCTCCCTGGTCGAACCGAAGCACCGTGTAGTGGACCCTGTTCAGACCGAAGGTAGCGTTGGAGAGAACAGCAGGATCGCTCGAGCCGAGGGAGATGTTCGACCAATAGTCGAGGTTGGTCACACCAATCGCTGCCCGGACCTCGACTAGCTGGGCCGCCTCGTCAGAGCCAAACAGGTCGATATGAACCATACGGAAGCCAGTGCCGAGATCGTCCAGCGCCTCCTCCGCGGTCAGGTACCCGGAAGTTTGACGAGCCAGCTGTGGAACTTGCGAGTAGCCGACGACTTCGAGTACCTCGTCACCCGTGAGACCATCCAAGGTGCAGTTGTCCAACTGGGCCTTGGTGAGTGATGCAATCGGTGTGTCAACGCCGAGCCCACAGGCGATACCGCTAGCGTTTGGCCCGGGTGACGCGACCGAAATACCGTCGCTGGTTTGATAGAGGGTGACGTAGGCGGTGTCTGCCTCACGTGAGAAGTACCACTCCGAGCTCGCTAGCAAGCCCGAGCCTGTCGTGAAAGACTGCCGGCCCTCGTCCCCAACTGGACGGAGAGCGGGCCGGTACCAATGCTGTGCAGCAGAATCTCGATACGTTCTCGAGATTGACTGAACCCCACCAAATGTCGTGACATCCGCAGTGAGGGTGAACTCGTCGAGGAAGACAGCAGTGCCGGTTGTGGGATCCCACTCTGCGAAGCTGGGCGTAAGACACCATTCCTGGGTCAAGGTGTTGCCAGCGGTCTGGGTTGTCGAGGGCGAATTGTAGGTCGGGACCAACAGGTTTGACGAAAACGTCCAATCGACACCGCTCACGGCGCGAGGGTCGCTGCCCGGATCGAAGCTCAGGGCGAAACAGACTTCCCGAGGCGTATTGATATCAAAATCGACTCTAGGGAAGATCCGCCAGCACTCGATGTCGGTGGCGGTCTCAAAGTCCCAATCGCAGTCCATGTCAGACACAGTGGCGTCGATGACAGTAACATCCACAGTCGCTGCCGCTGAACGGGTCCCGTTGTTGTCGACGATCCAGACCGAAACCGTATGCACTCCGGTCGTCGAAAAGGTCTCGGTTAGCTGGTTTGTCCCAGCTCTCGAGCTACTACCTACCCGCCAAGAGTAGGTATAGGGGGCCATGCCTTCCGCAACCGCGGTGAAGGTCACGGACTGACCTACCGCCGCCAACTGGGTGCTTGCGCTGACATCAATGTAGACCGGGTAGATGTCTTGTTTGATCGTGGTCACCGGGTTTGCTCGGTCCGCGACGTCGATTCCAATCGAGATCGGCCCCGGCTGCCTGGGTACGGTTCCGCCAAACTCGTAGGTGTCACTCTGGTAGAAGGTGGTACCGAAGTTGGTCTCCCAGCTCGCGGTTCGCGCGGTGCTTACCCAACCCGGCAAAGTCCCAAGGACATAGGGCTCGTTCCGGTCTCCGTCCTCCAAAGTGAAGCTTTCAGCGTGCGTTCCGCCAGCCACGACCGAGACCGTGGGGAAACTCGACCGACTGACCGACGTGGGCTCGTTGATGTCAGAAACGACGATTGGGTAAGTCTGGCTGTCTCTCTCACGGCCACCGTTCAGCCATGGTCCTTCGATAGTCACCTGGACCCAATCGTTCGGGGGCGTCCCAAGCTGTTCGTAGTTGGCGGATGTAACGACAGTCAGCTTCCCGTTGACCGGGTCGATATCGTAGCCACCAAACACAACGCTATACGACACAGGGCCATCTTCTGAGCTGGCACTAAACTGGCCCACGGACGTTCCGGCCGGTGCGTTCTCCGGCACTGACAGCGAAGGTGTGGTGATCACGAGCGGATCGCGCCGGTTATTCACATCGATTGTGAGGACGTATCGCTGCGCTAACGCGCCGTCACTGACGTCGAGCTCAATCTGATGGGTCGTGGCCGTCTCAAAGTTGAGTATCGTCGGCGACTTGACCACCAGGTCATCGCCAACGATGTCAAACAGATCGTAGCTGCCTACTCCAGCTACAATTGATACGATGGGTGTGGCTCCCTCCGGGTCGACAACATTCAAGGTGGCGACTGTCGCCCCCGCTGGGTGGTTTTCGTCGATGTCGAACGGTCCCGTGTTCACAAGGACGGGCGGCTCATCGACATCCGTGACCGTCACATCGATGTACTCGGCGGCATACAAGCCCAACGGATCCTCGACTCTAACAAAGAGCCGCAGATTGGGATGAGTTTCGTGGTCAAGCGGTGCTACCGGGCCAGACAAACTCCCGATGTAGGCGGCGTCAGCTACCTCCACGATCGCCAGGCCGGTCGTTTGATTGACCATCAACGGTGCGTCCCACGAACCAAGCGTGCTGGACCAGCCCTGGACAGTGTAGGTCAACAGCTGATTAGCATCTGGATCTGAGATGTTCAGGTCACCAATAAAGGTGTTCGCTGGGCTGTTCTCGGGAACGGTGAAAGGGCCGGGCGTCCCGATCACTGGGGTTTCGTTCACATCGGTCAGCACCACTGTCGCCGTGCCCGGGTCCGTCGCACCATACGAGTCGTAGGCTTCGATCGGGAAAGTAAACGATGGTCCTCCCGGCCGCTCGAAGTCGAGGATCGCGCCGGCTGCCGGCTTGAGCGACCAGCCTACGAACTGGAAGTACGCGTGGGCGGGATCGCCCGCTGGGATTCTGAACCAGACGCCTCCGTCCGGATCGGTCGCGCTGGCGGTTCCGATGGTAACACTGCTATCGCTGTTTTCAGGGACCGTGAAACTATAGCTCGCCTGCCCGATAACGGGGGGATCGTTTACCGAATCGACTGTCAGCTCAACTGTCGCAACGTTCGAGTCAAACTGGCCGTCGTTGGCGCGGTAAGTGAACTCCACATCGCCCCAGAAATTGAGGTTCGGCGTGAAAGTGGCTTGATCGCCTACGATCGCGACCGACCCGACAGAGGTCCGCGATACCCCGGCCCGGGTTGGTCCATCAACAACGGTGTACGTCAACGGATCGCCATCGATGTCGTCCCCAACCAGGGTTATGGTGATTGGTGTGTCTTCCGGGGTGACAAACCCGTTCAGATTGTTGGCGGTAGGCCAGTCGTTGACTGGCGTCACGGTGATGTCATAAACCGCGTCGTTCGAGTCCAGTGTGCCATCGTTGGCGCGGATAACAAACTGGTCTGGTCCGTTATAGTTGGGGGCCGGATAGTACCGTACCTCGGGCACCGGATTGAATCCGCCGGTCATACCGAACTCGATACGGCCGTTCGCGGGCGGTGTCACCTCACTATAAGTCAGGGTTTCATTCTCGATGTCCACAGCAGGTAGGGGCCAGTCCTCTCGGCCATCCTCGCGTGCCGTCCCCGTCACGTTGGCGAGCACCGGTGGCTCGTCGCTCACATTGTTGACCCGGACGCTGAAGTAGTGCGTTGCGGTGAGTCCGCCACTGTCGGTGACCAGAATCGGTAGGCTGTGGTTCCGGTCAGTCTCGTAGTCCAGCGGCGCATCGAGCACCACGTCCACACTTGCGGTACCGGGCACCAACCTGAACTGGTTGTTGCCATTGCCTGAGACGAACGAATAGGTCCACGAGTCCCCCTGATCGGTGTCAATAACCTGCAATGTACCGAAGTTGGTGCCCACCGGGATCGACTCGTCGACCGTGGCCCTAGGCAAACCGGTGGCATCGAGTACGGGTGGATCGTTGGTCGGTGTAACGGTCACAGTGACATCCTGGAAACTCTCATTCCAGGGCAGCCCGCCCATTTCTCGAGCGATCACACGTACGACGGTCGTGCCCACGTCGTTGTTGTCAGTTGGTCGACCATAGAGGTACTCGCCTGTCGAAGGGCCCCGCACACTCAGCCAGCCCGGTGCGTTCTGAAGGCTGAAGCGAATGTCTTCTCCCTCTGGGTCAAAGAAAGCGAGAGGAACGTTCAAGGGCTGCGGGTTGTCTTCGGCGATTGTAATCGGTGCGATGGGTGGTGTGATCGTGGGTGGATCGTCACTGCCGGTTATAGTGATGTAAGCCTGCGTCGGTGCGCTCTGTGAGAGTCCGTCATGGGCCGCATAGCTGAACGAGATCTGCCGGGTTCCGTTTTCCCACAGGTAGTCAAAGGCACCGCCCTGGTCGTATTCGAGACTGCCGTCACTATTCAAGGTTAGGTTTCCCTGGGTCGGCCCTGAGATCAAAACGGCTGTGAGCGTATCCAGATCGGGGTCAGTGTCATTGTCGAGTACACCAGGCGCGGGCAGCACCAGGAGTTGATCCTCGTCGGCGGACATGAAATCGCGCTCCGCGACAGGCGGGTTGTCGAGCCCGACCACATTGACCGTAATATACCCAGCGCTCCAGCGCCCGGTCTCCCAGATGCCGAACCGGAACTCGGTTGGGTTGATCTGACCTCGCCCCAATCCCGGGTACAGCCCGGTCGGATCGAATGTGAAGCTGCTCGTGTCGTGGCTGAAGGACGTATACGGGACGGTCACCGTATTCGAACGCTGCGGATCGATCCAGATCAACTCCATCGGGTCATTGTCCGGATCCACAACTTGGGCAACCAGGTCGACCGTGATTGGTGTGGCGACATCCGTGGTAACTTCCAGATTCGACGGATAGACCGGGGTACGGTTCTCTTGGTATGTGACCTCGATTCCACGCATGTAGGGCAGGTAGGCCGTTGTGTCATTCGCCGCGAGACCGATTTCCTGGGTGCCAGTACAGAGATAGCGGTGCCAACCGATCTGCTCGAGAAGGTCGTTAATCGCTGTCTCTGAGCCCGACCAACTCCTCATTTCATCCCAGGGATAGGGCGCATTGGTCCATGGTCCAGCGCTGATGCCGGCTGGCAGCGGGTTGGGCTCGACCAGCTCGGCACAGCGATCCCAGCCCATCGCCAGATAGACCAGTTGGCCCTCCGGCTCGTGGACTGAGACCGAGTTGGCTCCCAGAAAGGTCAGTTGTTTGCCGTCCGGTGTGTCGAATTGACTCGGATAGCTGAGTATCGGTCGCTGATTGTAGGTCGGCGTACTGGGCGTTGACCCGATGGGTGGTCCAGGGGGGTCAGGAAAGGTGCCAACTGAAGGCACGGTGTAACTCTGAGTGATGGGTGTCACTTCGCTCGGTTCTGGGAAGCCGTTCTGGTTGAGGTCCAACCATTGTTCGTCCCAGTTGCCATCCTGCCCGTAGTCTCGAAGAACGCGCGGAATACCGCCCCCGTTTACGTCTGTCAGCGATGTGAGGTTGTAGACGGGATCATTCACGATGCGAAGTGTGGAAACGACGGCTCCGCCTCCGTCACGGTAACGCAGCTCGTCTAGGTCACCGTCGTCGTTCAGGTCCACAGCGAGGTCGAGGGTCGTATTGCTGTCGTAGTCGGCTTCGAGTTCTGAGCGCTCTGCGTCCAAGCCGTGCCACGGTAAAGCAGCCAAGAAGGCGATGATTTCAGCCGTGCTGAGGGTGTTCCAATCCCCGGTATTCGGGAGCAATCCAATCACCTGTGAAGTAGTCGAGATGCCTCCCCTGCTATTGGCAACAACCAAGCGCACGGTAGTCAGACCGGGTTCCGCGGCCGCTGTTGTGTGGCCGACGAAGATTGGCAGACTGGGATCGAGCGCCAGATCGTCCCGCATATCGCCAGGATCGGGAGTTCCGGACAGCGCGTATACGTCAAGGCCGGCCCAATCCGGAGCGGCGCCACTCAGCACTGCGGTTAGAGAGAGTGCACTCGCCACAACTGCAGTCGGCGCGGGACTGACCGACCAACTGACGATGGCGGGCATTCGACCGATGCCGAGGTCAATACCCACCAACACAGAGGGAATGGCCCCGTTCCAGTCGAAAGGAACCGTGATTGCGTTCAAGCCCGCCACCGGGGTGATTTGCACGTACCCTCCGCCCTCGGTGACACCCGTCGGTGGCAGCGTCACGGTGTTGTCCAGCCGGATGGTGGTAGCCGCCACGATAACGTTGTTTTGGTCAATGACACCAATGAGGATTTCGGTTTGTGTTCCAACCACCCGTCCGTAGGTGAAGAAGGTATACGTCTGGCCGTTCACGATGTTACCGAGGGCGAACGACAGCGTCGTATCGATGTCGAGTCCTTCGACGACAATTCGATAGGTTGCCCGCCGTTCAGGCTCCTCGCCTTCCTGGCAGCCCAAGGATAGCCCGCCGACGAGTAGGCAAACCAACCAGATAGAGAACAAGAATCGGAAAGGGATCGAAGACATCTGAACTCCTGGGTGTGGGTTGGTTCTCATGGCTATGGCGCATCGAACTCGAATACGAGCGGGCCGGCGTTTTCGACCTCAGCTCCTGGGCCAGGTTGAAATGGCCGCCCGGCGAGGAAACCGAACTGGCCTGTGCCGCTGAAGTCACCGGAAAGAAGGGCACCGCCGAAGAAGGCATCGCTCGGCGATATGGCGACCGACATGACGTTTCGATAGGCGAGAACGCCCGCCTGTGAACCGAGAACAACCTGGGCTCTGCCGTCGCAATCGGAGATGGCGATGAGATCGCCATAGCCGTCGCCGTTTACATCCCCGTCGGACAGCCGAACCGGGCAACCTGAAAAGCCGCCGATGACATGTTGATCGTAAATGCTGCTCGTCGGCCCGTACGGATCAAAAGTCGTTCCCGCGATTGGTGCGACGTGAATATTTCCGTTACTGGACGCGGTGATGTACTGGGTGACACCCGGTGTGGGCTCGATCCAGAGGACTTCGTCACCCGTTCCCTGAGCCCAGAGACCACTTGCGTGGAACCAGATGGGCAGACGTCCGCAGTGGCCCGTCACAAAGAAGTCGCTATCCCCCTGGAAGGTATAGTGCATACGGTTCCCGCCCGAGAAGTCAGGCGCGGAGGTGTATACCACGGGTGGAGAGGTGTCCGAGACAGCAAGGGACGCGCCAAAACGGTCGCTCCCCGAAATCACAAAATGCGGTTCACAGTCGACGTAGGCGTAATCCTGGGCATCTGCGGTCGACCATGGCGTGCCCCCTTGGTTGCGGACGAACTCCACCCCACCGGTCTGGATATCGCTCTCTTCGAGGGCGACAACGAGATCGAGCTTCCCATCCAGATTCATGTCTGCCAGTGCTACCTCGGTTATGTAGTCCAAGGTGAGGTCACCGGGGGCAACCAACTCCGTCGCGGAATACAGATCGATCGGCGAGCCACTGATCCCTTCATAGACGAGCAGTTTGGCGCCGGTCGTCGTGTCCACGGCGACCACGATGTCAACCGCCGGGTCGCCTAGCACGTCGCCGACAGCTAGGGCTGTGCAGTGCGAGTTCACACCGGTTGCAGGTACCAAGTCGATACGATCAACCGTCGGAACCGTGTCCACATACACCACGAGCAAGTGGGCCGCAGCCCCCTCCCCGGTACACGACACGACGTCGCTGATTCCATCGCCATTTAGGTCAGCCACGGCGCTGTGTTGGTCCGACAAGTAGCGCGTTGACTCCTCTCCGGCCACGCCGCCGACTTCCGCCGGCGTGACCTCACTGAATTCCAGTGCGAGGCCGAGCTCGTCTCTCACGTAGTCAGCCTCGACGAAGTACAATCGCCCGTTGACCTGGGCTGACGACGCGCCAGCGGAACTCGCCCTGGATACCAGCAGGTCAAAGCCATTTGCAGTCGCATCGCTCCGGGCCTCGTCAGCCCACGACACCAACTCGACCATGACGTCCGGGACAGGCGACGTGGCCAGAATCGCCGAGCTCATCGTGCTCCAGTCGGCGAACGGCGCGTCGTACACGCCGAGCGACCCATTCGCGACCCAGCGGCCGGCCAGGGCGAGGTCGTCAGTGATGAACGCAAACTGCTCGGGTCCCAGAACACTCCCGAAAGCGGTTGCGAAGGCTGTCGCCTCGGCTTCGTCGGCGTGAACGAGCAAACGCAGCTCGGTTTGGTCATGGGCAGGCAACGAGCTGACTTCGGTCGCGAATTCGTTTAGGTCCTGGACCTCGAAGAAGTCGGCCCAGCGCC